>JAFABO010000120.1 GCA_023426005.1 Bacillota bacterium
TCAAGGCGATGTTTGATAAAACAAGAAAAGCCAGAGTGAACAAGTGGTTTTATAATAAGGTAGGGCTTGGAGTCAGCGTAGGAAACGCAAGATTCGGCGGACAGGAAGCTGCTCTGAAGGCAATGCATGATATGATGCTGGTCAACGGCATGATAATTGTGGGTGACGGGTACATCGATGATGACTGCGGGCATCACGGGGTATGTGCCATGAGGCCTGCCAGGGAGGATGAAAACGCTGTGAAAAGGGCGGCTATTTCGGCGAAAAGAATGGTGGAAGTCTGCAAAGCCACAGAAGGAATACGGTTAAATTAATTGGTACAACGCGTTAAATTAATTTGATAAAAACTTTTAGGGAATAAATGGAGTAAATATATGCTGAATGAATTTTCAAGAAATGAATTGATCATAGGAAAGGAAGGCCTTGAAAAACTGCAAAACAGCAAGGTTGCAGTTTTTGGTGTGGGAGGTGTGGGCTCATACACCGTCGAGGCTCTGGTAAGATGCGGGTTGGGTAAGATTGTACTCATAGATGATGACTGTGTCTGCCTTACAAATCTGAACAGGCAGCTGCATGCAACACGGAAAACAGTGGGTAGGCCCAAGGTTGAAGCTATGAGGGACAGAATCCTGGAGATAAACCCCAGGTGCGGGGTCACCATTATACAGAAGTTCTATATGCCGGATGTGGCCGAAGAAATACTGGATAAAAGCTGCGACTATATTGTAGATGCCATAGATACCGTGACCGCAAAAATTGATCTTGTCGTCAGGGCAAATGAGCTGGGAATACCGGTCATAAGCGCAATGGGAGCCGGAAATAAGCTCGATCCCACAAAGTTTGAGGTGTCGGATATATATAAAACTTCGGTCGACCCGCTTGCAAAGGTTGTCAGGAAGGAATTGCGTTTAAGGGGAATAAAGAAACTCAAGGTGGTGTACTCAAAGGAGGAGCCGCGCAAGCCCGTTGAAACTGAAAGCTCCAGCTGTAGTGCAGGATGCATCTGCCCGAAGGGGTCTACCAGAAAATGCACTGTCAAGCACCAGATTCCGGGAAGTCTTCCCTTTGTACCGTCGGTGATGGGGTTGATCATAGCAGGTGAAGTGATAAAGGATATTATCGAATGGGAGAAGCAGCATGTTTGAGAAACGTATAAATATTTTTACAGGTCATTTCGGAAGCGGAAAGACCGAAGTTGCGGTCAATTATGCTCTGAAGCTGGCAGAGGCCAATTATAAGACCGCAATAGTGGATTTTGATATAGTAAATCCTTATTTCAGGACAGCCGATGCAAAGGAAGAACTGGAAAAGAACAATATCTGGGTTATACTGCCCATGTATGCAAATACCAATGTTGACGTTCCGGCCATACCGTCCGAAATATACTCCCTCTTTCAGAAAAAGGAATACAAGGCCGTTCTGGATGTGGGGGGAGACGATCTGGGGGCCAAGGCGGTATCCAGATTTAAAGAGGAAATACTCAGCGATGATTATGAAATGTTTTTTGTCATCAACACAAGAAGGGGTATGACCGATACCCCGGAAAAGATCCTTGAGATGATAGCGCTGGTAGAAGACAGTGCCAATATCAAGGTCACCAGGCTTATCAATAACAGCAACCTTCTTGAGGAGACCACTCCTGAAATTATTCTCGAAGGCAATAGAATAATTTCGCAGGTGTCTGAAAAGCTTGGTATTCCGCTTAGCATAACAGCGGGTCTGGAAGGGGCTATAAGCCGTCTTGAAAGCAGCAGACTGAGCGGTTCCGAATTGCTGCCGCTGAGGAAACAGATTCACCTGCCCTGGAACAGGGGATGAGGACGGCAAGGTAATTCAGCGGATGCATTGGGGACAGTCAGTCATGGAGGTTATATGGCATGGTGGTTTTATATTTCTTTTTAGCGGCTATAGCAGGTTATATTATTTTCAGTATTTGCGGGAAAGCCGCACATGACAGGAAATGCCGGAAGAACATACAGGTACAATGGGGAAAAAAGCCCCTAAAAGAGTGCACCCCAAATGATTATATTTCTATCGGCAGCTATTTTAACAATATCAGGGAGAACAGCAAAAAGTTTTATATAGATGATATAACCTGGAACGACCTTGATATGAACAGGGTTTTTTCAAGGCTCAACAATACGCAGACGGATATTGGTGAGGAATATTTGTATTTGATGCTTAGAGAACTTCAATTTGACAAGGAAATATTGCGGAACAGAAACGATATGATCGAGTACTTTCGCCGCAATAACACCGAAAGAGAAAAAATACAGGTTTTGCTGTCCCAATTGGGCAAATTGAGATTCTTAAATTTATTCGAATACATAAGCGGAAAAAGAAAGGGTCTTGGAAAAAGCGGGCTGTTTTATAAAATTTTATCCATTGCTTTTATTATTACACCTTTTGCAGCAGTTGCTTATCCTCCGGCCATTGCCTTGTTTTTTATATCAATGGCTGTTAACATTTCGGTGTACTTTAAGGCCAGAGATCAGATAGTCGGTCATTTGCAGGCGCTGAGTTACCTGGTAAATATGATCGGTACCGCAAAAAGAATTGCCAGGCTGCCCTATGGACAAATCGGGTCATATACTGAAAGCTTGAAAAATTGCACAAATAAGATCAAAGGCATCAGCCTTAACACTTTCTTTTTTATGTTCTATACAACTGAGAATTATTTTTTTGAGATAATCAAAATATTCTTTTTGGGTGAACCCATAGCATATCACAGTATTTTTAAACTGATTGAGAAGTACGGGGGAGAGCTGAAGACCGTTTATGAGACGCTGGGGGAACTTGAAAGCCTTATAGCTGTTGCGTCATACAGGGAGAGCCTGGAATATTACACATTTCCTGAACTTAAACTTTGTAACACAATAAACCATACAAATGACGACCAAAACAGCCATAAAATATTTCATTTTACAGAACTATACCATCCGCTAATAGATGACCCGGTCACAAATAGCTTTGATACAGTAAAGTCAGTGCTTATCACAGGTTCAAATGCTTCGGGGAAATCCACCTTCTTAAAGTCGGCCGCCATAAACGCCATATTTGCCCAGACCATTTGCACCTGCCTGGCAAAGGAGTACAGCTCCTGCTTTTTCAATATTTACAGCTCAATGGCGCTCAATGATAATCTGGAGGCAAAAGAGAGTTATTACATCGTTGAAATAAAGTCGTTAAAGCGTATCCTTGAGGGTATTAATCCGGATCTACCCGTCCTTTGCGTCATTGATGAGGTGCTCAGGGGAACCAATACAATTGAAAGGATAGCGGCTTCTTCCGAAATAGTGTCTTATATTTCACACAGCAACTGTATTTGCCTGTGTGCAACACATGATATAGAGCTGGCTCAGATATTAAGTGACAGAGTGGACAATTATCATTTTCAGGAGTTTTTTGATCAGGACAAGATTACCTTTGATTATAAAATCTACCCGGGACAGGCCTCTACGCGCAACGCTATAAAGCTTCTGAAAATTCTCGGCTATGATGCGGCAATGGTGGAAAATGCCGAAACCAGAGCCGGAGAATTTATCAGCAAAGGCCAGTGGGGGCGTATGAGCGGTAATTGACTGCGGAATCTGTACAGGCAATGCTCAACTTGCAAATACAAGTAAAGAGTTTTATAATAAACAATAGTTTTAGTTCGTTAAATCAGTACAGCTTTTACTGGTAATATTGACCAACTAACTAGCACAATGCGTTAAATTAATTATTTAAATCAAATACAAGTGAGGTTTTGACAATGGCAAAAGTAATATTCCATGAGGAAAGATGCAAGGGCTGCAAGCTTTGCGTAACAGTATGTCCCAAAAAAATTGTCATAATGAAATCCGACAAATTGAATCAGAAAGGTTTTCATCCCGCAGGTGTGGACGAAATGGAAAAATGCATCGGCTGTGCTTTCTGTGCCACCATTTGTCCCGATTGCGTCATTGAAGTCGAAAAATAAAGCGGGGCGGCATACAATGCTGCAAAAATACAGTTCCCCGTGTTTTGAAATGTTGAGAATTTATTTGGGAGGATAAAAAATGTCTGAAAAATTATTAATGAAGGGTAACGAAGTTATTGCAGAAGCCGCCTTAAGAGCCGGCTGCAAACACTATTTC
>JAFABO010000140.1 GCA_023426005.1 Bacillota bacterium
TGTTGAAAATGGTTGAAAATGTATTTAAAAACCTGGTGTCAAAACCTGCAACCAGAATGTATCCTTTTGAAAAAAGAGAGCCTTTTAAGGATTCCAGAGGACAGATCGAAGGTTGTGAAATAGATAAATGTATTTTTTGCGGCATATGCCAGAGAAAATGTCCTGCAGATGCTATTGTGGTTAACAAGGCTGAGAAGTCCTGGGAGATCAATCAGTTCAAATGCGTTATCTGCAATGCATGTGTGGAAGCCTGCCCAAAGAAGTGTATAGTGGCTAGCGCTTCTCACAAGACAGCGGCATCAACCAAGGAAAATCTAAAGGTTGTGCAGGCTGAGAAGCCTGTTCAAGCACAAGACACCAGCAAAGGGATAGCGTAACCTTTATAGAGCGGAATAGCTTGTGAAGCAGCGGTGCTCTGCTCATAGTAAAAACTATAATGAATAATTATAATACGCCGGCTGGTAAGCCGGCGTATTTATTATAAATTTTGGCAGGAATGATATAATTAATGCAGCTGAAAGCCCATTAAAGATGGTGGTGAAAATTTATGCATGAATATGCAGTTACGCAGTCAATGCTAAATATAGCTCTGGAGGAAGCAAAGCGTGCCGGTGCCTCAAAGATTCTGGAAATCCGTCTTGTTATAGGCGATTTGTCCACAATAATAGATGATTCGGTGCAAATGTATTTTGATATCATGAGTGAGGGCACTCCGGCCCAGGGCGCCAGGCTTGTATTTAACAGAGTCAGAGCAGAATTTAAATGCAGGGAGTGCGGAGAAGTTTTTGTCAAGCCTCCCAGGGGATTTGACTGCCCTAAATGCGGCGGATTGGGAATGCCTACCGATAGAGGAAAAGAATTTTATATAGAGAGTCTCGAAATTGACTAAGAGGACTCCACTTTTCACTATTCCCCACAAGTATCATATTATGGAATATGATATTTTGCTGGGAGTGTGTTATTATAAATGCCCGGGGGAAGCATAATGTTGGTCTTAAGTATAGTAGATATTATCGGAACTGTTGCCTTTGCGGTTTCAGGGGTACTTGTCGGCATCAGGAACAAGCTTGATTTGTTTGGCGTTTATGTATTGGCAATGATAACAGCTTCGGGCGGCGGGATAATAAGAGATGTTGTTATAGGCAGGAATATACCGGTATTTTTTACCGAGTGGAAGTACTTTGCCGCCATAACTGCATCAATGGTGGTAACCTGTGTGCTCTATAGATTTGTAAACCGGATAATTTCTGTTATAATTTTATTTGATGCCATTGGTTTGGGCGTTTTTACAGTAACAGCCACTTATAAGGCGATTGAATATGGATTGCCCTTGCTGGGAGTCGTTTTCGCAGGTGTTATAACAGGAGTGGGGGGCGGAGTATTAAGGGATATCCTGGTCAATGAAATTCCGCTGATTTTCAGAAGCGAGATATATGCGATTCCATCCATTATAGGATCGGTACTGTTTTATCTGTTTTATGATAATGTTAATATAAGTGTAAATACTTACATATGTATAGCAGTTGTTCTTTCCATAAGGATGATATCGGTTAAATTCGGTTTGAACCTGCCCATACTCAGTAAAAGCGAACACTACAGAAATGACGGCAGTGGCGAAAGAAGAAGGTTTAAAAATAATAATTTATAAATATAAAAGATGGAGGTACCTATGGAAGTTAAAGTTATGAAAAACATAATGCATGCCAACGATCAGCTTGCGGAAGAAAATAGAAGCTATTTTCAGAAAAAGAGAATTAAGGCTGTCAATATAATGGCTTCACCGGGCTCGGGAAAGACCAGCACCATATTAAGGCTGATCGAGGCGTTTGGCGATAATGTGGACGTTGCAGTGGTTGAGGGGGATATAGCCTCCAGTATTGATGCAGAAAAGATAGACAAGCTGGGAAAGCCCGTTATACAGATTAATACGGGAGGAGGCTGCCACCTGGACGCCAATATGATTAAAGCCTCTGTTGAGAGCTTGAATCCAGGTGACGGTACAATTCTGTTTATTGAAAATGTAGGAAACCTGGTCTGCCCATCCTCCTTTGATCTCGGAGAAAGCATAAAAATGGTGGTTGCCAGTGTTCCGGAAGGCCATGACAAGCCTTATAAATATACTTCAATGTTTGAGCTGGCCGATATAATTGTTCTGAATAAAACTGATCTGATGCCATATATAGATTTTGACAGGGACAGCTTTTACAAAGGTGTGAGAGCTTTGAACGAAAAAGCGGAAATCTTTGAAGTATCCTGCAGAACGGGAGAGGGAGTAGAACAGCTGGCACAGTGGTTCTTAAGTAAATGACAGTATAAGTTTTAATGACCTTCCATTACCCGGCAAGTATCTCATAGCCGGTTTTGGTTACCGCAATAGTGTATTCCCATTGAGCCGATAAGGAACCATCCCAGGTGGTGACAGTCCAATTGTCGTACGCCACTTTAACACTGTAGCCGCCTTCGTTTATCATTGGTTCAATTGTAAATACCATACCGGGAAGCATTAAAACTCCCTTGCCTGATTTTTCAAAGTGGTCTATGTGGGGTTCCTCATGAAATTTAAGTCCGACACCATGGCCGCCGAGATCCCGTACAACCGTATAGCCGTTTTGGTTTGCATATGGTTCAATAGCCCTGCCGATGTCATTTGTTGATCCGTAGGGCTTTACCTGTTTAGTACCGAGCTCCAGACACTCTTTAGTCACCCTGACAAGTCTTTTGGCCTGGGGTGATACTTCACCGACCAAATACATCCTGCTGGCGTCAGAAAAGAAACCGTTCAAAATTGTAGAAATATCTATATTAACTATATCTCCCGGCATTAAAACGGTTTTGTCACTGGGTATTCCGTGACATACCACATCATTGACCGAAGTGCATGTACTCTTTGGAAAACCGTTGTAATTCAGGGTGGCCGGAATAGCACCGTGGTCAACGGTATAATCGTAGACCAGCTTATCAATTTGTGCGGTTGTCATTCCCGGGTGAATTTCCCTTTCCAACAGGTCAAGGATTTCAGTAGTTATCTTACCGCTTACTCTGATCCCCTCAAGCTGTTCCTGAGTTTTGATCAGAGAGGGGTGAGGTATAACATAACCCTGACGCCTGTATTTCTCTATATTTGATAAAATATCGTCACTTAACACGCTAATAACCTCCATAACAGTGCATTAGCACCACATATCTGCATTTATTTTATTTCGATCAATGCGACAGTAATATCGTCTATTATCTCATTTGTATCTTTTTTTACTGAAAATGCGATGGCCTTGTCAACAAGCCCAGATAAGGCAATGGACGGCTCAACATTGGATTCAAGCAGATGCTGGACTATACGCTCTTCTCCAAATTGTGCGTTTTCGGCGTTCTTTAATTCTATTATGCCATCGGTACAAAAAAACATTCTGTCCCCAGGATGTATATTAACTTCAACCTCTACATATTCGGGATTTTCAACCCAGTTGCTTATGGGGATTCCCGGCGCCCTCAATATTTGAGTGCTATTTTTGGAAAAGATAATGGGGCAGACATTCAACCCGGCGTTTGAGTAGGTAAAAGTGTAGTTTGATGTATCTATAATCCCATAAAAGATTGCTATGTATAACTCATCGGAAAAGCCGTTTTTATTGAAATAGTCAAAAAGCTGATTAAGGGCACTGGCAGGTGATAGCAGCCTTTTATCAAGGGCGGTTCTCAGGAACATTGTCAGCATTGAGGCCGCCACTCCGTGCCCCGATACGTCGGCAATATAAACGCCGATATGGCTGTCGTCTATCTGATAAATATCAAGGAAATCTCCCCCCAGAGTCTCACATGGCCTGTATATAAAACTGAAATCAATTTTACCGGTGTTGAGCTGACTCTTTGGAAGCAGGCTGCATTGGAGCCTTCTGGCCATTGACAGATCGGCTCTGAGCTTGGCATTCTGTTTTTCCAGTTCCCTGCTCAGGTTTTTTAATTCGGTAATGTCGTGCAGAACTTCAATAACAGCTTCTACTTCGCCGGTTTCCTCATTTCTCAAAGGAGAACTGGTTACCGAAAAAATATGCCGGTCTATGATCTCTTCCTTACTTGCCGACCAGTCGGTACGATTATTTCTTGAAATACAATTCGGACAAGGTGATGTACGTCCCAGAGCCTGGTAACATTTCTGACCTACTATATCTCTATTGCCTAATGCCTGACGCATTGATCTATTGACGAAGAGCACGGTGCTGTCCAGGGCGATAACGCGGACCCAGTCCTGCATTCCGTCAATTATATCTTCAATAAATTTACAAGCTGTGGTACCAAATTTCTTTTTCAATTTATATGGCAATAGAATCAACCTTTCTCATAATCCTTAGAAAGATATCATAGATACCAACTAAGACTACATATATTTTAACATAGTTTATTCTAAAAAGGCCGAAATGATTATAAAAATATTAATCAACTCAATTTCTGTCAATACTAAGGATGATTGAATAATAATCCCGATTTTTGAGTGGAAAATTTTCCATTCATTCCAAAGCAAAGTTATTATTTAACCATCTCTGAGGATAACTAAAATCGAATATGAAATGGAGAAGAGATAATGAGTCTGGGGACGAAAGCTACAAATCCGATATATATTGATTCAACAGCAGCAAATGCCTTTGCAGTATTTTCAGAAGCAATGTACCAGTTTATGAAAACATGCCGAACCGGTGATAATCAAATAGTGTTTGTATGTATAGGAACCGACAGATCAACAGGAGACAGCCTTGGGCCCATTATAGGGCACAAATTGAAAAGCCTTGGCAGCGACAGGGTTTTTGTATATGGAAATCTGGATACACCGGTTCATGCCAAAAATATTGATGAGATCACAAGGGAGATTAATCAGAAGTTTAATAATCCTTTTATTATTGCAATAGATGCATGCCTCGGGAAGGTAGACCATATAGGGCATATCATAGTGGGGAAGGGGCCCATAAAACCGGGCTCTGCCGTCAATAAAGACCTCAAGCCCATTGGTGATATGCACATAACCGGAATAGTCAATTTCAGCGGTTTTATGGATTTTCTGATACTCCAGAATACCAGGCTGGGTACAGTCATGAAAATGGCCGATCTTATATCAGGCGGAATAAAGTACGTGCTGTGGAGAATTTCCCGGGACGAAATGCTGTCTAAGACAATTACCCCTCCGGCGGCCCGTGACCATGAGGACAGAGCTGTGAATGAAATAAATTCCTAAAACATGCTCAATAAAACAATACAATTAATTATATAAAGTTACGCGGGCACAATAAAATCAATGGAGGAGCCGGTTAAAGGTGTTTGCGGTGAATTGCGGTGAACAAAAAAAATTCATAAAACATGTTAAATAAAACAATACAATTAATTATATAAAGTTACGCGGGCACAATAAAATCAATGGATGAGCCGGTTAAAGGTGTTTGCGGTGAATTGCGGTGAACAAAATAAATTCATAAAACATGTTAAATAAAACAATACAATTAATTAAATAAAGGTACGCGAGCACAATTAAATCAATGGATGACTCGGTTAAAAGTGCTTGCGGAAATTGTGGGCGAAACATAAGTATATCAGGCGGCAAAGTGACAGGACGTCACTTTGAGCATCAACCGAGACAGGATGTCGAGTGTTGTGCGACGCCTGAAATACTTATGTGAGCCATACTATTTC
>JAFABO010000202.1 GCA_023426005.1 Bacillota bacterium
ATGAAGTGCGCATTGAAAAAGCAAAATTTCTTTTGAAAAATTGCCAGACAGATAAAATTTACCTTGTGGCTGAACAGGTGGGTTGCGGTAATAATCCGCAATATTTCAGCCAGTTGTTTAAAAAATACACAGGTATGACATCATCTGACTATATTAAGGAGACGCTGTAAAAAATTTTGTGTATAAAAAAGGAATTTGAAATATAAAAAACCGGGGGCATATCACCCGAAAAGCGCTGATGCCATGCGTGTTTAACCGTATGGCATCTTTTATTACCTAACGTGGTGGAGGCGAACCCTGCCTGACGTTTCCATTTACCATTCTTAAAT
The DNA here is from genome assembly GCA_023426005.1 of Bacillota bacterium. Taxonomy (GTDB): domain Bacteria; phylum Bacillota; class Clostridia; order Acetivibrionales; family DSM-1351; genus Ruminiclostridium. Next base: position 330 of record JAFABO010000202.1, read on the forward strand.
GATATTTTAACCACTCTTCAAGCTAATAGTTTTATACCACTCATCCATTTACTGTAACATAGCAGAGTCTTTTCATCATATCCGGTTTTGCAAAACTGCTTCGCCTAAAACCGGGACATTTGTCAACCATGGCAGCTATACGAGCAAATGAACAACCAATTTACGGATAAGCGCTAAGTTTGTTTTGAGTTTTACTATATCGCACTTGCAAATGGGAAATATTGGTCAGATTATGCAATTGGCTATTGACTGTAATAACCATACTTTATATAATTATTACAGTTATTACAATTTATGTATAATACTTTTATACACCATAAATGTTACGCTTTATTAATTTACAAAAGGAGTGTGTCTTATGAAAATATTTTAAAGTAATATTTCCGATACTTGCAATAGTTTTTACCCTGTTATTTAACAGTATTGCTTTTGCCAGTACAGGTAATGTCAGTTCAGTAACCATAAAATATTATGATACAAGTATTTTGGGAAATGCATACACAATGGAGGGCAGCTGTACTCTCCAAGCATATAGTAATCCTTCATTAGGTAAATACCGAATTGCTATATACTCTAAACATAATGGATGCTGCTGTAATTGTAACTATCCTGTAATAAAGTAAGCAATTACCAAAGTAATGCTTGTCTTTACTTACGATTTACTCCACAAGTCCAGCTAAAAAAGGGGGACTAATACAGAAAAAGCTTTAATTTCAGTATCGCCTATCTTTACCTAAGTTTAGTCCGGTATGCTGATATGCCTATAAAAAGAGATTTGAGCAAATTAATATTAAATAGTTAAATTAGGAGGTTTTTATGAAGAGTTTTTTTAGAAAAACAATAGTTTTTATAATTATTACTGTTTCTATGGTGTTGTTAAATTCAGGAATTACTTTTGCAAGTGATACATATAATTTTGGTGATCAAAAAGTGGTCGTACATAATTATAGTAAAGATGGAGAATTTATTGTTCCTGAAAACTGGGTAATAAAAGAGGTATCAGTAGATGATATAGAGTTAATTTTCATTACTGCGGGTAAGGAAGATTATGATATTAATTATACCCTTATGTACGTAGGAGGAGCTCAAATTGGGGCGATAATCTCTGTTCGTCAATGTTCACCCATTCCAAATGGTTGGATAATTTCGGGTAGATTAAATACAGGCGTTTGGAACTGGTATAAAATAAAATATACTGGCGAATAGATTATTACGACTTAAAGGCCGCCAACACCCGTGGGCACCTTTTGCCAGCATAACCGGCAAAACACGATACTTTATACGGAAAGAAAAATATTCTCGGTATCTGGATAGGTGAAAATTAATCTTCAAAATTCTGGTTAGGAGTCCTGAATGACCTTAAAAACAAAGGATAGAAGATGTTCTCATGTTCTGTGTAGATGGCCTTACTGGGATGAAATAAGCAATAGCAGCTGCATATCCGGAATCAGAAATTCAAAGGTGCATTATCCACCAGTTGAGAAAGTTATTCAAATATATCTCATACAAAGATTTAAAGGCTTTTTCAAGGGATTTCAAAACTACAACTAGCTCATCCCAATAACTACTCATAGGAAGTACTCCCTCACCAGGCACCATGTGTCTGCCAGATAGTCCATCAATAAAATGAACATGAAAGACAATCCGGTTAAGGCTGTCAGGCCCTTTAGAAAATTTTCTGTATTTCGTTAGCATCTGATAATAAAATCGTCTTTGCTCCTGGTCTACAAAACGAAGGGTCTCCATAAAACACCTCCCTGAAATTTGTATCACGGCAAAATCATGAAGCAAAATAATGGAAAATAAAAAAGAAAGCCCCCCTAATTAGAGGGGCGGTGAACAAAATTTTTTTGTGAAATATTAAAAAATGTATTTTACAAAGTATGAAAATTTATGTTAATAAAATAATTTTATAATTTATATATAAAACAGGCTGGAACGCCCTAATATCAAGGGTTTATTCCAGTTTTTGTTTTGCAATAGAACAGCGGAAAAAGGACATTGGCGTATAGAAATACGAAAGTATTACTGTTCCACAGATATTGCAATGATGATTGACGCTAAAAAAGAATGGTTTGGATTAAAAGGCATAGGCTAAGGTAAAATCAATATGTAATTTCTTAAAATACGAATGCTGCAAAGGCATTTTTAAAAAATTTCTTACAAAAAGGGTTTGTAAAAATTTTGCTCATGATTTTGCCGTGGCTTTCAGCCGATAGTAATTGACTTTAATATAAGATGTCCTGTATAATATTTTATTTGGAAGACATTGTTCTTCTGTTTTCAAGTGCCATACATGATAACAACATTGACACAGTGGATTATGGAGGTAAAAACTATGTATGACGTAGCAATTATTGGCTGTGGTATTTCCGGTATTTTTGCCGGCTATGAGTTAACAAAAAAGAATCCTGCTTTGAAAGTTGTAATGATAGAGCAGGGCAATGATATTTTCGGAAGAAATTGTCCTATAATCGCTAATAAAATAAAGGATTGCATACGCTGCAAAACTTGTGATATTATGCGTGGCTTCGGTGGAGCAGGTGCTTTTTCGGACGGTAAGTTTAATTTTACAACTGAATTCGGAGGATGGCTGAATGACTACCTTGACGATAAGGACGTAATGGATCTGATTAACTACGTTGACAGTGTTAATGTTGAATTCGGTGCAACCAAGGAGATGTTTTCAACCTACACACCTGAAGCCAAGGCTATTGAAAAGAGAGCTCTTGAAAACGATCTGCATTTGCTTCAGGCGGCAGTAAAGCACCTTGGAACAGAGAACAATCTGGAAATACTGAAACGCCTTTACAAGCATCTGCTGGAACGTCTGGAAATGCTCTGCAACACCCAGGTATTAAATATTACGCCTTCTGAGAAAGGTTATGCGATAGAGCTTCACAATGAAAAAAACATAGAATGCAAATATCTTATAGTTGCTCCGGGAAGATCGGGCGCCGAATGGTTTTCCAAGCAGTGCAAGCAGCTCAAGCTGGATATGATCAATAACCAGGTTGATATCGGTGTAAGAGTTGAGCTCCCTGCAAAAGTATTTGAGCACATTACCGACGTTGTATATGAATCAAAGCTCGTATACAGAACCAAGCAGTATGGTGACCTGGTGCGTACATTCTGCATGAATCCTTACGGCCATGTGGTCTCTGAAAATGTTGACGGGATAGTAACTGTTAATGGACACAGCTATACAGATCCCAGTCTGAGAAGTGAAAATACCAATTTTGCGCTTCTTGTCAGCAACCGATTTACCCATCCGTTTAATGAGCCCTACCAGTACGGTAAGAGGATAGCATCGCTGTCAAACATGCTGGGCGGAGGTGTGCTTGTCCAGAGGTTCGGAGACCTGATAAAAGGTGCCAGAACCAATGCCCACAGGCTTGGCCAAAGCTTTACACACCCTACATTAAATGCCACTCCCGGTGATCTCAGCCTTGTTCTTACCAAGAGACATCTGGATAATATTATTGAGATGATATACGCTCTGGACAAAATTGCCCCGGGTACGGCAAACTACGATACCTTGCTCTACGGTGTAGAAGTTAAGTTCTACAGCTCAAGACTTGAACTTACCAACGAGCTGGAAACAAAACTTCCGAACATGTTTGCCATAGGTGACGGAGCCGGTGTTACACGCGGTCTGTCACAGGCCAGTGCCAGCGGTGTTCACGTTGCAAGGACCATCTCCGGCAGAATAAGCAAAGCATAAGCTGATAAACATATGAAGGAACGTATAAACATGCAGAGTTGAAGGGGAAAAGTGCGATTTTGCATTCATTTTTGGAAAAATGGATGCAAATGTGGGCCTTAGCGCTTGGCCCACAAGCAGTTTTTCTAAAGGGAGTGTTGTAAAATGAAAGTATTTTCATTTTGCGACATTCCCTTTTTTATCTGAAATGTTGTTTAATTTAACGCGTTGTGCCAGTTTCAATTTGTGATGCTTTTAGCCGTAAAAGCTGCCGTCGGCCGGGAGCACTGTGAACGTTAAATCAACTACTTTGAAGATACTCGTTTATATCATAAAGGCTTCTTATGACCCTGTGCTTTCTAAGAATGATTTTGAAAAACCAATATGCTCGTACATCTCTGCAAAGCAAAAAGGAATGTATTCCCAATCTTTTTGCCCCGTCACAGTTTCTAAAATTATCATCTATGAAAATTGCCTCTCCGGGAGACACTCCCAATTCTTTCAGTGCAGTTGTATACATTAACTCATCCGGCTTTCTGACTCCGATTACCGAGGATATGACGAAGGATTTGAAATAATCCCTTAAACCGGCTTTTTTAAATACATTGTCCAGGGACGGCCATGCATCTGATACTACTCCAAAAAGGTATTTTTTACTCAAATCAGGAATAACTTCCTCTGCATCTTTGAAAAACACATACTTAATGGCATTAAAAAACATACTGGATCAAAAGCATATATGACGCCGTGCCTGCAAATATGCTCAAGAGCGTGTTCTTCTTCCACACATGCAGTACGGCTATTACCAGTATTGATATGAACTCAGGCAAACCGAAAGGACTTGAAGTATAAGATACACCCTTCAGACAGTATACTACCAGTAATCCTATAACAGCATAGGGCAGTATCCTGCCCAGTTTTTGAATGTACCGTGGTGTCACCCTGTCGGCTCTGAAAAATATAAACGGCAGGAACCGGGTGCACATGGTACCCAACATAAGCATTATAATTGTAATAAAAGTTTGAAATGGACTTAAAATCACAGGTTTTCTCCTTTATAGATCTTTTTATCCGCGAAAGTAAATATAATTAGAATCAGAAGCATTGAGGGTATTATAAATTTATCAGGTCCGAAAATCAGCAGACACACGGCAGAGCTTAAAACCCCCACAACAGCCGGAAGATGATTTTTCTGTTCCTGCCACTGATTTATAAAAATAACTACGAATAAGGCAGTTAATGCAAAATCCAGACCCTTTGTGCTAAACTTTATGTATTTTCCCAGGAAAGCACCCAGTACAGAGCCGGCGATCCAGTACCATCTGTTCAGAAAGGCTATGAAGAACATAAACCAGTTTCTGTCCACATCCTTCTCAGGTTTTGCAGAGCACAATATTGAAAAAGATTCGTCACACATGGCAAAAATCAGGTAGGGTTTAAATCCTCCTGTATTTTTGAACTTTTCCAGCATTGATATGCCATAAAAAATATGCCTTGCATTTACCATCAGGGTTATAAAAAGAGCATACAGGGGATTAAAGGCAGCTGTTAACAGTGTAATTCCAACGTATTGCATTGAACCTGCAAATACCAGGAAGCTCATCAAAAAAGTCCAGCCCGCCCCGTAACCAATAGATTTCATTAATATCCCATAAGCTACTCCCAGAAACAAAAACCCTGCAAGCACCGGTAATGTATGCGGGAATGCAGCCTTTAGCGCTTTTACCTTTATATTCATTGTGCCCCCTTGCATAATAGTATTTCTTATTTTAAAAGTATGATCGGCTTTTGTCAATTGAACATGGTGCGGCTTATAAATTTTTACCCTTTACGACAGCAAACGCACAGGCCTAAATAGGAAAGTTTCCTATATTAGTACCTGTGCGTTTTTTAATGTTAAGGAAATTATGGCATTTAGCAATGAAAACAAACCAGTGATATAAACATTATCACACTTTTTCAGGCTCGGGATATTCCACTTCAAAGGTCTCCACCGTAACCTTCTTCATTTTCTGCTCTTCCTTCGGCTTATCATTGTAGTCCCTCTTGACACCTACTATTCTGTCGGCCTCTTCAATTCCTTCAATAACCTTTCCGAAGGCTGCATACTGGCCGTCCAGGTGAGGAGCTTTCTCCACCATTACAAAAAATTGTGATCCGGCTGAATTGGGCGCCATGGTTCTGGCCATTGATAAAACACCCTTGTCGTGCTTCAGTTCATTTTTAAAGCCGTTGGCCGAGAACTCTCCCTTGATGCTGTAATCAGGGCCGCCCATACCGCTTCCGTCCGGATCTCCGCCTTGAATCATAAAACCGGGGATGACTCTGTGGAATATCACACCGTCATAAAATCCCTTGTTTATAAGAGATATAAAGTTATTGACCGTATTGGGTGCTATTTCAGGATAAAGCTCGGCTTTCATTATATTGCCGCTTTCCATTTCAATTGTTACTATAGGATTTTTACTCATTTTTTCATTCCTTTCAAAACTGCAGCAAACCCATGCTGGAAGTTTTAGCTATAATATATTGTCAGTATTATTTTATAGTTTTCGAAGCTGATGTCAAGTATATTCATAGATTTTGTGATATACTCATAATGTTAATGTAAAACATTGGCTAATAATGTCACTTTTAAAACAACCGGGGTTATTTATGAATGGTATTGGTTCAAAATTTAAAGCATTAGGCACCACATCAAAAAATGCATGGTTTTTTACTTTTGAGGGTGCGGTAGGAGCGGTTATCCTGAATCTGGCCAATCCTTTCTTTTCAATGTTTGCAAGGCGGATAGGCGCCAGCGATTATCAAATAGGGCTCATTTCCTCCCTTCCGGCTCTGGTGGGCATACTGGCGCTGGTGCCTGGAAGCCTCCTCGTTGACCGGAGCGGAAACAAAAAGCGAATTGTCTCACTGCTCATACTCCTATTCGGGGTAATGTACCCCCTGGCGGCTTTGTCCCCCTTTCTGGGCAACTACAAAATACCGCTTTATATTACAATAATTGCTTTGATGAACTGGCCATTTTCGGTTTTCAATATATCCTGGCAGTCTTTTTTCTCGGATGTAATGGTATCCCAATTCAACCCGGCCTTTATGAAGAGAACAAGAGCTGCAACCGTTGTGGGCACAAGCACCTCCCTGGCTGCAGGGCTGTTGCTCGCATATATACCTAAAAACGACGGAGAAAGAATCCTCATGTACCAGCTCTTTTTCTGTCTGTCATTTGTCCTGGCATTAATCCAAAGCTGGCTGCTCAAAAGGGTTATAGCACCTCCGGTTTTAAAATCCGAAGAGGACAAAACCAACGGCTTTGCCATGGTGAAGGAATGCCTGAACAACCTGCTGGTATATAAGGAATTCCGTACCTTTACTATCCTGGCATTTATATTCCATGTATCCTGGCATATGGGCTGGCCTTTATTTTTTATTTACCAGGTTGATGTGATCGGGATCAATGAAGCCTGGCTGAGCTATGTAAATGTGGCGGTTGGCTTTGCGGGAGTACTGACATATACCTTCTGGGGAAAAGAAATTGAAAAAAGAGGAGCACGTTTAATTCTTATCTTCGGTACTTTGGGTTTGGCAATGAACGCTTTAACAATTGTTTTGGTCAGGACACCCTACTTGCTGCTGTTTCAAAGTACCATGACCGGACTTACTTTTTCAGCCTTTACTCTGGCCATTTTCGCATATCTCATTGAGGTTGTTCCCCAAAAAAATAAAACAATAAATATTGCAGTTTACACAACTTTTATCAACCTGTCCCAGTTTATCTCCCCGCTTATGGGCGTATGGTTCTACAAGCAAACCTCAATCACAATTGCTCTGGTATTTGTCGGGGTCTTCAGGCTGCTGGCCGGATCTTTATTCATTGCAAAATATATATCCGGAAGGAAAAAATCCTTCCGGTCAGGTGTGCAGCAGGAGCAGCCGGCCTTGTATAATACTGAACCGCTGAATAAGTAATCTATTCGGCAGCATGGGACATATCGCCTTCCATCAGCACTTTTGCTGTAAACCTTCCGGCCTGGGGTGCTCCGTGCGGGAGTACATTGTCTATTTCAACTGCACACAGGCTTGTACCGTGTATAAAGGGCTGTTTCCACAGGTCCTCAATGGGAATGCCCTTAAAAATTGACATTATGGTCTTAACAATGACGGCATGGGTAACTATCAGAATGCTGCAGTCCTTGTTCTCACTCATAATCCTGTCAAGTACGGCTTCAATCCGCTCCCTGACCTGAACGAAATCCTCCCCTGTGACGGCTTTATACTGGTGGGGTCTGTTCCAGAAGGCCTCCAATCCCGCCCTGTCAGACTCACTGAATTCGTCTTTTGCCTTTCCTTCCCATTCCCCCAGATTAATTTCTCTGAGGTTATCGTCGGCAATTATGTCAATTTTCCTATGGCCTCTGATAAGCTCTGCGGTATGTACGGCTCTTTGGCTTGAGCTTGAGTATATCACCCTGATGTCCACACTTTCAAGACGCTTTCCCAGGGCTTCGGCATTTCCGATGCCCCTAAAAGTCAGACCGGAGTTTTTCCAGCCCTGCATTCTCCCCTCAACATTCCATTCCGTTTCACCGTGTCTTGTAATATACAAATTAAGCATTTTACCTCCCAATAACCGGTTCGGTCTTATTCCAGATCCAGGGACAGTTGGATCTCAGCCTTGTCCTCTTCCTTAATATAACAGCCGATAGCCGGAATATTTTTTGTCCTGTAGTAATCAACATCGTTCAGCTGCATTTCCTCAAGTGTCTTAATATATACCAGCGTACTTCCCTTTTTGGAGGTCAGTACCTGAACACCCTGGGAACCTCTTGTGGATTTTGGATTGATATTTTCGGTATTGAACACCAGAACTTTTTTAATGCTGCTGGCTGCTGCCAGCTCAATATCTTCCGTGATAAACATCATTCTGACCAATGGCGCGCCGCCATAATATGCATTGGCAAGTTTCTTCCTGTTGGTTTTAGTGGCATAACTGGCCATTTCTATCTTGGCGCCCTTCCCGTTTTCATAGAAGAACAGCATATACCCATCATAATTATCGGTGGCAGTGACATAAATTATCTTCTCGTCATTTTCCAAACCAAGCAGGTTTGTAAGATATTCTCCGAGACTGCTTGCCTTGCAGTCAGGAATATCGTATATCCTTGACTTGTACACATTAAGTTTATTTGAAAACAGCAGCAGGTCGGCTTTGTTATGGGTATCAACTTCCTGAACAATTGCATCATCGTCCTTGAGTTTGTGCTCCGGATTTGCCCTGAGGGAAACCAGCGCAATTTTCTTCAGATAATTCTGCTCGGTAAGGAAAATCTTCAGATTGTAATCCTCAATCAAATGCTCTGTGGTTATCTCCTCCACATGCTCCTCATGAATTATCTCTGTTTTCCTTGGCTGGCCGAACTTTTTTGTGATATCCTTAAGCTGCTTCTGAATGATTTTTTTGACTTTGCTCTCACTGCCGTATATATCCTTTAATTCTGCAATTTCCTTCACCAGATTGTCAGCCTCGCTGACCCTGTTCAGAATATACTCCTTGTTAAGGTTTCTAAGCCTGATCTCGGCTATATATTCGGCCTGGATTTCATCTATCTGGAAACCGCTCATCAAGTTGGGTATGACAAGTGCGTCCTGTTCGGTACCCCTTATTATGGCTATTGCCTTGTCAATATCCATCAATATCTTCTTAAGGCCCATAAGCAGGTGGAGCTTTTCACTCTTCCTGTCTATATCGAACAAGGTCTGACGTTTGATACACTCCACTCTGAAAGCAAGCCATTCGTTTAAAATAGTCCTGATCCCCATTACTCTGGGTTTGCCGTTAATAAGAATGTTGAAATTGCAGTTAAAGCTGTCCTGGAGCGGAGTGAACTTGTAAAGCTTGTTCATCAAAGCGTCGGGATCGGTATTTTTTCTGATATCAAGGGTAAGCTTAAGACCGCTTAGATCTGTTTCATCCCTCACGTCGGTGATTTCTTTTATTTTCCCGGCCTTAATCAGATCAATGATCTGATCCATAATGGCCTCGACAGTTGTTGTATAGGGAATTTCCAGTATTTCTATGCAGTTGTTTTCCTTGTCATATCTGTACTTTGCACGGACCTTAAAGCTGCCTCTTCCATTGGCATAGATATCCCTGATTTCCTTTTCGGAATATATCAGCTGTCCTCCCGAGGAAAAATCGGGAGCCTTGAGATAGTCCTCCAGAACCGCCCCGTCATGGTCGATCAAGGCAGAGGTGGCTTCACATATTTCCTGGAGATTAAAGCTGCATATATTGCTGGCCATACCGACGGCAATACCCTGATTTGCATTTACAAGAATATTGGGATAAGTAGTGGGTAAAAGCACGGGCTCTTTCATGGTGCCATCGTAATTATCCATGAATTCAACTGTGTTTTTATCAATGTCCTTGAATATTTCATCACAGAGCTTGTCCAGCTTTGCCTCGGTATAACGGGGTGCTGCAAACTTCATATCCCGGGAATACTGCTTTCCGAAATTCCCCTTTGAGTCCACAAAAGGATGCAGCAGAGCATTATTGCCCCTGGTCAATCTGACCATGGTTTCATATATGGCCATATCTCCATGAGGATTGAGCTTCATGGTCTGTCCGACAATGTTTGAAGATTTGGTCTTGCTGCCGTTCAGAAGCCCCATTTTATACATGGTATAGAGCAGCTTTCTGTGTGAGGGCTTGAAGCCGTCGATTTCAGGTATGGCTCTGGAAACAATAACGCTCATCGCATACGGCATATAGTTATTTTCAAGCGTTGAAACTATATCCTGTTCAACCAGATTTTTGTGAGTAGACATTCATATCCTCTTTTCCGTAAAGTTCAAGTTATAAGAATTTCATTATACTTAATATTTAACTTCCAGTT
>JAFABO010000224.1 GCA_023426005.1 Bacillota bacterium
CTTTAAACTTTTTGCCCTTTGGAATACCTCCTCCTATATCATAAACAACCTCTCTCAGGGTAGTTCCCATCGGAACTTCCACAAGACCGGTATTGTTGATTTTTCCGCCCAGTGCAAAAACCTTTGTCCCCTTGCTCTTTTCCGTTCCGATGCCGGCAAACCATTCGGCGCCTTCAAGGATTATTACGGGAATATTTGCATAGGTTTCCACATTATTAAGGATGGTGGGTTTCTGCCACAATCCCTTAACAGCAGGAAAAGGAGGTCTCGGCCTCGGTTCTCCTCTGTGTCCTTCGATGGAAGTCATCAATGCGGTTTCCTCACCGCAAACAAAAGCTCCTGCTCCAAGTCTTATTTCAAGATCGAACTTATGGCCGGTACCAAGTACGTTGTCACCAAGAATTCCGTATTCCTTTGCCTGTTCGATCGCTATTTGCAGTCTTTTTACAGCTATGGGGTATTCCGCTCTCACGTATATGAAACCCGCTGTTGCTCCTATGGCATATCCCGCAATTGACATGGCCTCTATCAGCGAATGAGGATCCCCCTCAAGTACGCTTCTGTCCATGAATGCGCCGGGATCGCCTTCGTCGGCGTTACAACAGACATACTTCTGATCGGCGACCTGTTTTGCGGCAAATTCCCACTTTACGCCTGTCGGGAAGCCTCCGCCCCCTCTTCCGCGCAAACCTGATCTTTTAATGGTGTCAATAACCACCTCGGGAGTCATTCCTGTCAATACTTTTTCAAGTGCCTTATATCCGTCGAAAGCTATGTATTCATCAATATTTTCAGGATTTATACGCCCGCAGTTCCTCAGTGCTATGCGGTGCTGCCTCTTAAAGAAGTCCACACTTTCAAGTGCTTTTGAGATATCTTCGGCTTCCTTTTCACCTGCAAGCAATCTCTTGACAATTCTGCCCTTGAGCAAATGCTCTTCAACTATATCTTTGACATCTGCAACTCCAACCCTGGTGTACATGGCGCCTTCAGGATACACCACAACGATGGGACCTTCGGCACACAGACCGAAGCAGCCTGTCTTAACAATTTTTATCTCACTTTCCAGGCTGTTATCCTTGAGCAGGGTCTCCATTTCCTCCATGATTTTTAAGGAGTTGGAGGAAGTACACCCCGTACCCGCACAGACCAGCACATGTGCTCTATATAATTGCATAATTTTAACCTCCATAATTATTTTTTGGATTCTTCAGCTCCAATTGTAAGCTCAGAACATACCTTGCCGTTTACAATGTGCTCCACAACCACTCTTTCAGCCTTTTCAGCAGTCATTTTCACATAGGTAGTCTTATTTCCCTCGCTGTCAATAATATCCACTATGGGTTCAAGCCGGCAGGCACCGATGCACCCCGTCATAGATACGGTAATATTTTGCAGCTTTCTTTTGTTTATCTCTTCCATAAAAGCTTTCATCACCGGTCTCGCACCTGCCGCAATACCGCAGGTAGCCATTCCGACGATAACTCTCAAACCATTTTCATTTGATCTGAGCGAGATCTGTTCCAGCGTTTTCTTTCTGATCTCATCCAATTCAGCAATCGACTTCATTAAGTACACCTCCGAAAATATTTTTTATGCCGTCATCAATATACTCTTTCAACCAATTTATAACCGTATATTCCGTAATAATCACACCCTTAAGTGATTCAGCAACCTCCCGGGTATCCAGTCCGAAGCTTCCCCTTTCACTTTCCAGAAACAGCATAAAATGTATTTCCGGATTTGATGATATCAGGGTAATCATGGTCTCCCCCACATCACCGATAGGAAGTCTGTCGATATGGTCAATTGGAAAGGCAGCTGAAATCTCCGTTCCTGCATCCTTTTGAGAACTTAATTTAAATTCACCGTCACATTTTAAGGCAGCTTCCTTTAACAGCGGTATTCCCAATCCTACCCTGCGGGAAGTCCGTGTTGTCATAAAAGGATCTTCAGCCCTGTTCAGCAGTTCGTACTCCATTCCTGTGCCATTGTCCGCTATTATGAGTTTCAGCATATTTTTATCATGTGATAAAATGTATTCATGCTTTAATACTATTGAAATTTTTGATGCCTTTGCTTTTATTGAATTTTGTACTATATCTAGAATATGAAGTGATAAGTCTCTCATATGTAGCTCCGGTTTTATAAATCTTTATATTGTTCCAGTATCCCGGCTACATCGTCAGGAACCAGTCTTCCATGGACATCGTCATTAATCATGATTACAGGAGCGAGACCGCAGGCACCAATACACCTGCATGCGTCCAATGAGAACTTCCCATCTTCCGTACATTGTCCAACGTCTATGCCGAGTTTCTCCCTGAACTTTTCAAGAATGTCACCCGAACCCTTAACGTAGCAGGCAGTACCCATACAAACATTGATTTTAAAACGTCCTTTTGGATTTAATGAGAATTGAGTATAGAAAGTTACAACACCGTAAATTTCAGCAAGCGGTACGTTCAATTCGTCAGAGATTGTTTTCAATACCTTCTCCGGCAAATAGCCGTATACCTCTTGAGCTTCGTGCAAAACAGGGATAAGAGCACCTCTGGTCTCTTTGTATTTTGCAATGATTTCGGTGAGTTTTAAGCTGGTTTCGTCTGCACATCCGCAGCAGCACTCATTTGCACTCATTAATTTTGACCCCCCTTAAAAAATGTATTAATTTAAATTGTTATAATATTAACAATATTCGTTAATATTATAACAAATAAAGTTGAATTATTCAATAAACCTGTTAAAAATATATCAAATTATAGATAAGGTACATAATACATATTTTACATGCAGCTTGTTTTAAATTTATGTGGAATTTTTTTAATAGAATTGGGGTTTATGATTCATGTATAATTAAAAACCTCCAAACGATGCTTATTCACCCATTTGGAGGCCTGTCGGCAAGCTTATTCCTCGAAGTCGTATTCTTCTTCCATTCTTGTTTTAAATTCCTCGAATACACTATTTAACTCATCTTCATCGTCAACTGTCACGAAGGAATCCTCCCCGTCATCACCGTGATCAACTTTGAGAATGACCACTTCATCAGCTTCTTCATTCTCCTGGTCTTCCACAGGCAAAAGAACTACATACTCATTTCCGTTCATCTCAATGGTATCGATATGTTCAAACTCTACTTCTTCTCCGTCTTCTCCTATCAATACTACAATGTCGTCTCTTTCTTCATCCATATTGCTCATAATCTATTTCCTCCTGAAACCAATCGAATTTATTATTTATTACTGATTCATTAAACAATAACTTCAATATTTTTACACTAAAATTATTGATTTAATAATATCATACTTATACAGGATTTCCAACAATAAGTTTTATATGTTATTTTTGCAGAACCAGTGGCTGTCACATCTAATACGTATATTGTCCGGCAATGCATGAATTCAGATGTGACAGACCTCTAACGCCTGCTCTGCCTGTCCAGATAACCCTGAAGGATGAAAACGGCAGACATGGTGTCAACTATATTCTTTTTGTTTGAGGCCTTGACCCCAAGCTCATTCATGGCCCTGTGGGCAGATACCGTTGTAAGCCGTTCATCCCATTTGACAATATTGAAGTCACCCAGCTCCAGCAGCTTCTTTATAAACGCTTCGGTGCGTTCTGTCCGTGGGCCTGCCGTTCCATTCATGTTAAGGGGATAACCTATGACAATATCTTTGATTTCATACTGCTTTATTATCTCCATCAGCCTCTCAATTGCCTTTCTCAGGCCATCCTTGCACTTTACCGTTTCAAGCCCCTGCGCAGTCCAGCCCATAGGGTCGCTGACAGCAACGCCTATCCTGGCATCTCCGTAATCTATGCCCAATACTCTCAACTTTAACCTCCGCCAACCGTACAGCCATAAAACAATAACGAAAATTTCTTTCCCTATCTCTCCGCTGTACCTTAAAAATATTTCAGGAAAAATTAATAGGCACTCTTTTATTTAGAGTGCCTTAAAATCTTTAATAATATTTATTCCACAGTATTATTATTGCTTTCAAGGTAAAACTTCAGCACTTCCTCCAGAAGCTCATCTCTTTCCAATCTGCGAATAATGCTTCTTGCATTTTTGTAATTTGTGATGTAAGTAGGGTCACCGGATAATATATAACCTACCATTTGGTTTATGGGGTTATAGCCCTTTTCCTTAAGCGCCTGATAAACTGAAATCAAAATTTCTTTGGCTTCATTATCCTTTTCCTTGTCCACATTAAACATCATAGTTTCATTAATGCCCATTTAATCACCTTCCTAGCGTAGCCGTAGTCTCTCATTATACGCTTTTGTAACCTGCCAGCCCTCTTTCGGGTTTTAATTCTCCTTATACGCTATATATTAATACTAATATATCCTTTAAGCTTTTGCAACAACTTTGCTGTGTCAATGACAAAATTTGTTATTTATTTCCACTTTCGTATTAAGATTAAAGCCTTCATGTCTTATTTACCATAAAATATTTCCTTCAAACAGGTTTCCGGAAACTTTTTTCAATTTTGTATTGACTATTTTACCTGTCATTTCCTGGCCGCCCTGAGCTGCAACTCTGATATAATTTTTGGTAAGGCCCTCAATAAATCCTTTTTTGTCATGCAGCTCCTGCTCGTACAGCACTTCCATTTCCCTGTCAATAAATTTGTTTAGATACTGTTCCTCCAACCGTTCGGACAACGCAAGCATTTTTTCGCTTCTGGCCTCCTTGATTTCGGGAGCGATCTGGTTCGCCGCCTCGGCTGCAGGAGTTCCCTTTCTTGGGGAGTATTTAAACACATGGATTTTTGAAAAGCCTATTTTCTCTGCAAATTCCAGTGACTTCTCAAAATCTTCTTCAGTCTCTCCCGGAAAACCCACCATAATATCGGTGGTTATAGCTACATCAGGTATATACTTTTTAAGCAGTGCAGCACTTTCACCGTATTCCTCCGATGTGTATTTCCTGTTCATAGCCCTCAGGGTATTGTCACACCCGCTTTGAAGCGATAGGTGATAGTGGGGGCAAAGTTTTGGCATTTCAGCCACAGCTCTGACAAACTCTTCCGTTATGGTAGTAGGTTCAATTGACCCCAGCCTGATCCGGTGTATACCCTCTATCCCGTTCAGCTTTTGTATGATATCAAGCAGATCCGTGGTTTTCAGGTCCCTGCCGTAGGAGGCAAGATGAATACCTGTCAGCACTATTTCAGTAAAACCGTGCCGGGACAGCTCCCTCACTTCCTCTATTATATCCTGTGGCTTTCTGCTTCTGACAGGCCCTCTGGCATAGGGTATGATACAATAGGAACAGAACTGGCTGCAGCCTTCCTGTATTTTAAGGCAGGCCCTTGTTCTCTCCTTGTAGGTACTTACCTTGAGCTCTTCAAAGCTTCTTGAGGTCATTATGTTGTCCACGGCATTTATTTTGCACTCACCGGCTTGGAGTCTGTCAACGTATTCCAATATTCTATTTCTGTCCTTTGTCCCGATTACCAGGTTCACCCCCGGTATTTTCAGCACATCCTCGGAGGAGGTCTGGGCATAGCACCCCATGACTGCTACACTTGAATCCGGGTTGGTTTTTTTAGCTTTTCTGATCGCCTGCCTGGACTTTCTGTCACTGAGGTTTGTTACGGTACAGGTATTGATTATATAAATGTCCGATTTCTGATCAAAGGAGACAATTTCATACCCGTTTTGTTCAAACAGCGAGGAAACCGCTTCCGATTCGTACTGGTTAACCTTACAGCCAAGAGTGTATATGGACATGGTTTTTTTACGCTCATATTTGTTTACCGTTTTGGAACCAGGACTTGAATCCATGTTGCCGTTTTTGCTTTCCAACATTATAAAACCCTTTCTAAATACATCGCAAGCGCATAGATGATGTACCACAAAGTATAGCATTGTATGGCCGGTTATTTCAAGGATGTATTTTCATAAAGTCGGCGGTTTATTTTATATAGTTTCACCAATCTTACACCTTGTGCCGGTTGGCTGGAATTTATAAACAAATGCGCCAGGTATAAAATAAATCAGCTCAAATACCCTTAAAATCATTTTGCTCGACACCGGAATTTGGTACAACTCTCAAAGCCCTGAAACAACTGATATTATTGAATGAAAACAGCAATGAAAGTTTGTAAAATATGCACAACAACCCCTGGAATGCCTGGGCCACATGGGCTTTGAGGATTTTAGCCCATAAATGGTACAGGGTGTATAAACATCTCGATTGACTAAAATATAAAAAGAAGATAATATTAAAGTATAAATTTAGCAGTTTTGATTTTTACCTTTTAAAGGAGGATGGGATAATATGAAAGCATTTGACATTTCTTTAAAATCAATT
>JAFABO010000074.1 GCA_023426005.1 Bacillota bacterium
TGGGACGTAAAGTCAACAAAGGTGTTTGGGAGATCAATATGGTTTCAAGGCTTAAGAAAATGTTATTTTATCTTAATCTCATGGTCAACCATGGAATTAGTATTACAACTATTTTAAACTCAAAGCATTCCAGCATCGACAAGCTCTAAAAGTACCTGAACGAACATGGCATGTGACCAGGTGAGCGGAATGACCCACTCCGGCCTGCCGGTCTCCTTATTTATCTGTTCAGGCAGCAGCCCCAGCTCTGTTTTGCAGTTAGCTGCCCAGAAAAGGTATTCTTTTGCCCTGCCGTAATTGCCTGTTTTTACATGGTACAGTGCAACCCATAAAGTTGTAAGGACCCATGGATTGCCACCGATATAACTGTCATTTTCATAGCGTTTGATACCGCCTGTCCCATGAGAGGTCAGCGTTTGCTCAACCAGTGCCACCGTGCTTTTCATTCTTTCATCATCAGCCGAAAACACTTCAAATGGAATACTGAGTCCAACCAGACTGACATCGACTATCCAATCTTCAAGGGTGAAATCCCGCACATAGCCTTTCTCATTTACCTCCAGCTGAACCGTATGCTGTGAAGGTTCCTCTCCATAGCCATTCAGCTTCACTCTCACACTTCTGATAAATCTATTGAAATCTTCCTTCCAGAAACAGCTGATTATGGATTGCCTAATATCGTTGGCAGCCTTTTTCCAGCTTTGGCTGTTCTCATCATCCTTACCGAGTATTTGAGCTATTCCGGCAGCAGCTTCAAGTCCTGCAAATACCGCCGCAGATGAATATGCATGTTCCCCCAGTCTCTCTTCCCACAAATCAAAACTGGGTTTGGGCAAACCTGTATCGGTATCCAGAAATTGCTTCAAAAACTCCGCCCCTGCCTTAACACTATCCCATACCTGATGAAGAAATTCGGTTTTTTTTGTGTAATTGTAATGATTGAGCATTCCCCACAATATGGTGCCCGTCTCATCAATTTGAAGTCCCCAGCACGGCCCCAGGTTTCCATCCATGTGATATCTCTGCTGCCAGCTTCCATCCTCATCCTGAACCATTACCGCCCAGTTATAGAATTTGTCCACACAAGCATTTAAGCCTGCCTTATCAAGGGCTTCCGTAATGAAAGCCGCATCCCTGCCCCAGCAGTAAGCGTATCTCCCGCATTTGGTAAAGTATTCGTCAAGTTCGGGAGCTGCCATCAAGCCTCCGCTTTTTTTATCGTGCATTAGTTTAAATACCAGCAGAGACCGTTTATAAAGGTCGTCCAACAAACCGATGCCGGTATTGACCTGCCTTGAGTCATTAATATATTCCTTCCAATATTTTTGTGTAGCACTGAAAAGTTGTGCCGCACCGAGACTTTTGCAGTCCCTGATCAGAGCTTTGCCCTCCTTCAGGCTACGAGCCGCCGATATAAACAAATTGAAAGTTTTTGTCTGATTTTTTGAGAAGCTGCCCAGCTCCCAGCATACTGCCGCATCCTTCATCATCCCTATATGGTCCTTGCCGAAGAGATATGTGCCGGCAGCAGCGTCATTGGCATTGTTCCCCAGCTGAAATCCGCATACGGGTATATCTGAAAAAACAGATATGTAATTATTGCTCCTGTAGTGCAGCAGCGCTTCATTTCTAAAATCAAACATAGCTCCCGCCACATCGGGATTGGCATCGGCTGAGGCTGAAAATACAACAAACCCCAGTTCCCTGGGCTCACTTGACAAGTTTTCAATTTCACATTTTCTGACCAGTACATCTTTGTCAGGGTGAACAAAATCATATATCACTGCTCTATAACCATCAATGTAATTGGTAACAGTACTTTTGACTATATTTGTATCGGGCAGGTACTCCTGGCTGTGGTCACACCTGTGATCGTTAAGCCATACGGTACTGCCGTTAATATTTTTTATATAGATTCCGCACAGTAGTTTGTCAAATTGCTGGATAAAATCAATGTTGGGCCAGAACAGCCTGAGCAATTCGGCCCTGTCGCTGAAAGTGGCCAGCATGGCTGAATTGCCTGTTATAGCATTGTTATAGTAGGACTTTTGCATATACCCTCCGGAGTTGAATAATTTCCTGCTGTTTCCTGGTGTCAGATACCGGGTCAATAATCTTTTTAATAATTTTTATTATAGCATATTAAGTTTCTGTCAAATCAGATCAAAATAAATATTTTTACTCAATTTTGTGCAAACTATCTGGGAAGGGATGATCAAATGGAAACCATTATATATTACACAATATTTTATTTCAGTGAATTGATTCAGGTAATTATATTCATAGCAGGCTGTTATTTTTTTGGAATTTCTATATTCGGTTGGATCAAAAAAAAGGATAACGTTACGGATATAAAACCTCAAAAAAAATTTGCGGTAGTTGTGGCGGCCCATAACGAAGAATTGGTCATAAGTCATATAATTGACAGTCTTTTCAAGCAGAATTATCCGCGGGAATTGTTTGACGTATTTGTAATTGCCGACAATTGCACCGACAATACCGCCAAGATTGCAGAAGCCCATGGTGCCAAGGTACATATCCGTGAGAATACTGCAAAACGAGGTAAAGGTCATGCTCTTGAGTGGATGTTTGAAAGAATATTCAAAATGGATATCAGATATGATGCTGTTGCCGTTTTTGATGCCGACAATCTGGTTTCTCCGAATTTTCTTTCTGAAATGAACATCCAGCTTTGCCGGGGCCATAAAGTAGTTCAGGGCTATATTGACAGCAAAAATCCTTTTGACAGTTGGATTACCTGTTCATATTCCATAGCTTTCTGGCTCTCCAACCGTATTTTTCAACTGCCGAGATATTATCTCAGGCTTAGCTGCGGTTTGTGCGGTACAGGCTTCTGTGTGGATACAAACGTACTGAGCGAGTTGAAGTGGGGTGCAACCTGCCTTACGGAAGATCTTGAATATACAATGAAACTGGCTCTGAACGGGATTAAAATAGCCTGGTCTCATAAAGCCGTAGTCTATGATGAGAAACCTATTACTCTTAAACAATCCTGGAGACAGCGCAAGCGTTGGATGCAAGGCCATGCAGACTGCGCTTCCAAATATCTCGGACCGCTTTTCAGACAGGCTTTCTCCCAGGGGGATTTGATAGCTCTTGACTGTGCCCTTTACCTTTTTCAGCCAATACGCTTAATATTTGTAGGTCTGATGACAATAATGATGTGGATTCAGACAGTTTATCCTGAATTTCCGCTATTCAGTGTACAGTATGTATTTCCCGTACAGGTATGGTATGTGATGGGTCTGTTTGAAATACTCTATGGACCTCTTGTTATTTTGGCTGAGAAGAAATTTAACATCAAGGTACTTTTAGGTTTCGTGATCTACCCGTTTTACTGCCTTACGTGGGCACCCATAGCGTTACAGGGGTTTCTGGAAAGAAACAACAAGGAGTGGAGCCATACGGCCCACACCAGGCAGCTCAGTATAGGCGATGTAGAAAATGGAAACTAGAACCTACTGAATGTTTTTTCGAAATAGGCGGTAATCCGGGCAGGTATGTATCCGGTTTGTCAAAATAGCTGACATACAATAGTGCATCATGTTCATCATTTTCGAGGAGCGCGGGGCGCTTTTTATACCTTCAATTACGATAATACTGCAGCTTAATCACCACTTTTTAAGTCCAGTAATTTGTCTCCCTAAATCATGCAACCTTCTGATAATACATGATAAATATGCTATAGTTGTGCTAATTACTATCAGTGTCTATAATCTCTATACTTTTTAAGGTACCATAAATTTGCCCTCTATATTTATTAAATAAGTCTTCGCTAACTCTAATTTGTGCTCCATAAAAAGCTCCTTCTCCTAAAGTGAGGTAAACAAATAGATATCCATCTCTTTTGACATAAGCAAGCTCACCCCTTGCATTCCCGGAGGTAGTAAATGCTTCTTTTGTCAGTTCATCTGCTCTATCTTCAAAATGATAAAACTCTATGTGTCCGGCAAAATGATACACATAAATGCTATTATAGTATAGATTATCTTCAGGCTTAAAGAATTCTTTATTATCAACAGATATAAAAATACCCCGCTCAGGGTCACCATCAGGTGTAGCAGTATCAACTTCCTTATTTGGTTTTGAAGCTTTCCAGGTAGCGGGGTACTTCACACTGAATTTAAATACATCATCGCAGTATTTCTCAGGGTTATTTATTTGATAATCACTTATATCCCCAAATAATTTTGATTCTGATTTTTGTGTATCCTTTGATTGATTTGGCAAAGACGCAGTTTGACTAATTTGAGTATTATCTGCTTTAGTTGAATTTGATGCGACCTGATTAACTTGAGTGTTTTGTGATTCTGTCTGAATAGAATTATTTTTTGTACTACAGCTCGTTAAAAATATTACAGCAATCAAAATTATTGAGATAGGTTTTAACTTTGTTAAAAAGCTCATTATCCCAAATCCTCCTATATATTTCTTTATAATACTGCATACCCATTATACTGGCCTGCTTTTATATCCCAATCATAAGCAGCACTTGTTCCCTTACTTTTTCCAGTTTCCATTGTACCACTTTTTGCCTGTTCAGGTGCATTAGAATTATTCAGTAATTTATACAGGCTATCCAGACCCCTGGCTGTACTGGGTCCACACCCCACATAATTGCCTTTTTTATCATACAGCTTATTCCTTTCAAGCTTCATGGAAGAACTTATTCCCTTGTCTTTATAGATTCCTATTAAATCAAGATTATGGGCGGCGGTATACTTTTATATTTCCTCTGTCTGATATGAAAGGGAATAACCGTCTTTAACCTGTCCTTGTGTACTTACACGTATATAGCCTGAAATCCCTCAAATGCAGTATACAACTTGAAAGTGAAGATACTTGAAACTACAATACTCGCCCACTGAGAGATCTTTACAGACTGAAAACCTGTAAATATTATATGGTTCATATTTGCTTTGAAACCCCTTATATTACTGGGTCATTTGGACTTGAATGGATTCTAATATTGACAGGTATTGCTTTGCTACATATCTATAGTATTTTGCGTAAAACAGTGTATTTGATGGCCTCCGAGGGTACGCAGCGACAGTTTTTATAAAAAAGTCGCCCCCGCTCATAAGTGGCAGACCGCACAGCCTTTGGTATAAGCTATTTTTACATGCTGCATAGTATAAAAAAGTTACTACTACAAATAAAGACATGGTAGAAAGCGTTTTTAAAAGCTTATCTCACAACGGTTTCTTTTTATTGATTTTATGTTTACTCGTTACAAAACAGAAAGAAAGACGGTCATCATAGACAACCGCCTTACAGTGCAATACATTATATTATTATAGTCATCAGTTAAGTTAACTTATTTAAAATATCCTGACATTGATTTAACCAACTCTTAGCAATATGCAATGAAAAAGTTCTTACAAAACAGGTTTTATAATTTGCTCGGAATTTTTCATAGGGCATATAATCATTAGCTTCTTCGTCTGGCTCATCAAAATGCCACCTGTACGTGGGTGTAACTTCAATTGCTACTTCATTTTTTAAGTTATATATCCATGTTTGATACTCTACTGAATCCCAAAGTAAATATTTATCTCCAACCCAGTACTGACCTTCTTTTCCTTCAATCATCACTAAACCTGAGTTGTTTTGAAAATTTTCATTACTCCAAAAGCCTATTCCCTTTTCAATGAGTGAGTCATGCAACGCTAGCTCTCCATTGATTGCTTTATTAAGTAATGTTTTTAGAGCCGATAGTGCTTCAATAATAAAGTCATTGGAATATAATATATATTTTATATTTCCGCACTTATAAACAATACTTATTTCCTCATATCTATGAATTTCTTCATCTTCAGAGAACCTTTGTATCTCTATGCTTTCATCTTTATTAACGGGAAAAGTAATTAACCTATTCATTATTTTATCATATTTCCTTTCTTATCCACTAAACCAGCTTTTTGAAGTACTGAACGCATTTTAGGCGTTAATTCATCCCAAGACCTAACGTGTCCATGGAAAATCCCTTCACTAGTTTGGTCAAGTACAACAATTTCACCATCACTTGTACCAATTCTCCTCGGTGTAGTTTCAGAGTTTAATGGAACAGAATTATCAAGTGCAGCTTGGCCATCATTTGGTGCTTTATTCTTAATAGAATTGTTAGTTTTACCATGGTAGTCTGCATTCTTAAAAGTACCATTTGGATGAGCATTACTCCCCCCCCCTCATTATTTGCCATCAGGATACTAGCATTTTTTGCGGCATTAACAAGGGAGGAACCTGCCACAGATAAGCCATGGGCAACCACAGGTATTCCTCCCGCTAAAGCCCCTATTCCGTCAGTCCCTATAATATATGCTCCGCCTCCAATAACTTCAACAGTACCTCCAATACCAGCTACTGCGTTTCCAGCTATTTTACTTACTTGATATAATATTTCATTAGTCCGATAATAATTGTTATCTAGCTTACCGGAACTCCATAGGTTACTGTCTCAACTTCATAAGCAGCATTTGCTTCCTTATTTTTTCCAATTCCCATTATACCACTTTTTACCTGTTCAGGTGCATTAGAATTATTCAGTAATTTATACAGGCTATCCAGACTTCTGGCCGTACTGGGTCCACACCCCACATAATTGCCCTTTTTATCATACAGCTCCCCCTTGCCAAGCTTCATATAACCCGTCTGGAAATTTATCAGGGATTCTTTTGTAACCTCACCAAAATATCCGGTGGCTTTATCACCACTTTTCCCCGTCCAGTAATCCATTTTCATTAAAACCTGTTGTATTTTCTTTACATTTTCGCTGGTTTCACCGTATCCTGCCGTTTCGATCCCGTCAACTTCTTCCTTTACGGGATTTTTAGCATTATTTAGTTCCATCCCTTCCTGCAGGGTAACCCTCTGAATAACATTGCCATTTATTTTAGAAGACTTGGGCTCACTTGCCATTGAGCTCTGTATTGCCCCGCTTTCGGAGCCT
>JAFABO010000102.1 GCA_023426005.1 Bacillota bacterium
TGATTGATATCCTCAAATGGGGAAATGACTATTTGCTCCGTTCAACCTTTCTTGACAAGAATGGTGAAGTGGTGGCCTTCTGCTACCAGGTTGGAGAAGGAAACATAGACCACAACTGGTGGCAGCCTCCCGAACTGAATCAAAAGGAGAAGGTTCAGCGTCCCGCATATTTTGCGACTTCTGAGAACCCTGCAAGTGACCAGTGTTCAGGCGCAGCAGCAGCACTTGCAGTCAATTATCTGAATTTCAAAGACACAGAGCCGGCATACGCAAAAAAGTGTCTGGATACTGCGAAGGCATTGTACAGATTTGCGGTTAAATACCGTGGCTGCGGCTATTCCGGCGGTTTTTACAATTCCTCCTACGATGACGACGAAATGTCCTGGGCAGCCGTATGGCTGAATATAGCCACCGGAGATCAAGCCTATATAAATGATATTGTAGCTGTGGGCAGCGACGGACGTTATACAGGATATCTGAAAAAGATTATAAATGCACCAGAAGATAACTGGCAGAATATTTGGGTCCATTCGTGGGATACAGTCTGGGGCGGTGTTTTCGCAAAATTAGCTCCCATCACAAACACTCAGAGAGACTGGTATTTCTTCAGATGGAACCTTGAATACTGGTCGGGAATACAGCATGAAAATCCCAGCGACGGGACTTTTATGGCAGGTACTCCGGCGGGCTTCAAGGTTATAAATACCTGGGGCTCGGCAAGATATAATGCCGCAGCGCAGTTATGCGCAGTGGTATACACCAAATATGCCGGAAAGCAGGATGTATCCGACTGGGCCAAGAACCAAATGGATTACATATTGGGAAATAATCCGATGGGCAGGAGTTATGAAGTAGGATACTCGGACATCTCTGCAAAACACCCGCACCATCGTGCAGCACATGGTTCGAAAACACTCAGTATGCTGGACCCCAAGGAACATAGGCACACTTTGTGGGGAGCGCTGGTAGGCGGCCCTGATGCCACCGATAAACATGTGGACGAGACCACGGACTTTGTGTACAACGAGGTTGCCATTGACTACAATGCAGGCTTTGTGGGTGCACTGGCAGGGTTATATAAATATTACGGCCAGGGACAGAAACCTCTGGCAGATTTCCCTCCCAGGGAGCCTGACAGCGTGGATTTCTATGCAGAATCTAAGCTGGAACAGGAGAATGCCGAGAGAACGCAGATTACAGTTAATATACATAATGAAACCAGCAGACCTCCGCAATTCGTCGACGGCTTAAAGCTGAGATATTTCTTTAATATCTCCGAAATGCTCAGTGCAGGCCAAACAATAAAAAATGTGGATGTTCAGGTCATGTATGACGAAGCTGGTGTCATTGACGGGAAAGCTGCGGCAATAAAGGGACCCTTTGTATGGAATGAGGCCAACGGAGATTACTATATCGAAATTGACTGGAGCGGAAATGCTTTCTACGGCGACAGAGAACTGCAATTTGCACTGGTTGCGGCTCAGGACTCCAATTGGAAAACTCACTGGGACACAACCAACGATTGGAGCCGTAAGGATATTACGAAGACCTATGCTGTAAACGAGAGAATATCAGTCTTTAAGGGCGGCGTAAAAATGTTTGGGCAGGAGCCTTCCTCCGGAGGAACAGAAATAAAGCCCGGAGATTTGAATAAAGACGGAAATGTTGATGCTCTTGACTATGCATTATTAAAGAGATACCTGCTTGATCCCACTACTGAGGTTGATTTAAGTATATGGGATCTGAACAAGGATTCGGAAGTAAACTCACTTGATCTCATAGCATTGATGAGACTTTTGCTGGCTAATTCGTAATCCTGTCAGCATGTCATTAAATAAGTGGGAAAGCTTGCAAATATTTATGTAATACCACAAATTCAACGAGGAGGTATAGCTATGAAAAAATGTATCGGTTTGGTGCTCTCAGCAGTGCTTATAGTCCTTGCGGCAATTCCGTCAGCGGTCTCGGCTGCAGGCACTGTAAAACTTGGTGATGTGGACAATGATACACAGGTTTCGGCTCTTGATCTGGCAGCTGTAAAACAGCATTTATTAGGCACGTCCGTACTTACGGGAAACGCGTATATAGCTGCCGATGTCAATGCCAACGGAGAAGTCGAGGCATTGGATTTTGCCGAAATAAAACAATATTTGCTGGGAAAGATCACAAGGTTTTCCGGAGAACAGCAGCAAACAGGTATCGGAATTACCTGGATGGATGGAAAGAAATTATACCCTGTCGGAGTCAATTACGCATGGTACAACTGGTCCTATGAGTTTTCAGACAACAACTGGGCATCAAATTTTGCAAGGATAAAGAGTGATATTGATACCATGTCCACCAAGGGTGTCCGTGCACTCAGGTGGTGGGTATTCCCCGATCTGGCTTACGGTCCCATCTGGTCGGGTGCGAATGAAGGCAGCCTGTGCACCGGCCTTCCCGACAAATGGGTGGACCATATGAAGGAGACCTGTGACTATGCCCTTTCAAAGAATGTAAAAATCTACTGGACAATCACAAGCTTTGACTGTGCCAGAAATGATGACTCTGTTGACCATGACGACATCATTGACAATCCTGTGGTTTTGCAGAGCTTCCTTGATAATGCAATGAAGCCCATTCTTCAGAAATTGGGAGAGCATCAGGGTGTAATGGGCTGGGATATCATAAATGAACCCGAATGGATAGTAAACAAGGCCGATAACGGTGAACCCAACGGAAAGGGCGAAAGTTTTCCGCTTTCAGCAATGAGAAATTATATTAAAACTACATGTGCTTACATACATCAGTATGCAAAGCAGCCTGTCAGCTTCGGAAGTGCCAATATGAAGTGGCTGGGCGCTCAATATGATCTGTGGGACAATTTGGGTCTTGACTTCTATGATTTCCACTGGTATGACTGGGCAACCCCATACTTTAACCCAACCAAAACCCCTGCATCAAGCCTGAACCTGGACAAGCCTGTAATTATCGGCGAAATGATGCCGGATTCTAAAAGTTCTTCCCTGGGAATGACCCATAAACAAGTATTAGACGCTATTTATAAAAACGGTTATGCCGGATATCTGCTGTGGTCCTGGAACGATGGCGCCTATGACTGCAAACCTTATATCGGGAATGACTTCATAGATTTTGGAAGAGAGCATTCAGATGTTGTACGGTAAAATAAAAATACAGAGGAGTGTTAAAATTGAAAAATAAATTTACAAAACTAAGTGCGTTAATTCTGAGCGGAATTTTAGTATCAGCTTCGCTGCTTCCGACCGGCGGTGTCTTTGCGGCAGCAAATCCTGACTATTCAACCGCCTTCAAAGATTCAATAATCTTCTACGATGCAAATAAATGCGGTAAAGACGCAGGGGTAAACAATTTCTTTGATTGGAGGGGCGCCTGCCATACACATGACGGCAGTGATGTGGGCCTGGATCTGACAGGGGGCTATCACGATGCGGGAGATCATGTGAAGTTCGGACTTCCCCAGGGATATTCAGCTGCTGTCCTGGGCTGGTCGTTTTACGAATTCAAGGACGTATTCGACTCAACGGGAAATACCGCAAAAATGCTGGAACAGCTGAAATATTTTACAGACTATTTCCTGAAATGCCACCCAAATGCAAATACTTTCTATTACCAGATAGGTGAGGGGAATGATGACCACACCTACTGGGGCGCCCCCGAGCAGCAGCCGGGAAACAGGCAGACATTGTACAAAGCCGATGCGGGCAGTCCAGCTTCGGATATTCTGGGCGAGACAACCGCTGCGCTTGCTCTTATGTACCTGAATTACAAAAATATTGACTCTGCCTATGCAAACCGGTGCCTGACAGCGGCAAAAGAGCTGTATGCTCTGGGAAAGGCCAATAAAGGTGTTGGTAACGGACAGTCCTTCTATCAATCCACCAGTTATGGGGATGATCTGGCGTGGGGAGCCACATGGCTTTATACCGCAACCAATGACAGCAGCTATATAGCCGACGCCGAGCAGTTTATCACCATAGGCAACACCATGAACGAAAACAAACTGCAGGACAAATGGACCATGTGCTGGGATGACATGTACCTGCCGGCAGCTTTCAGACTGGCTCAAATAACAGATAAGCAGATATACAAGGATGCGGTGCAGTTTAATTTCAACTATTGGAAAAGTCAGCTGACCACAACACCCGGCGGTTTGAAATATCTTACCAACTGGGGTGTACTGCGCTACGCAGCTGCCGAATCAATGGTAATGCTGATATATTGCAAGCAGAATCCCGACCAGTCACTGCTCAATATGGCTAAAAGTCAGATTGATTACATACTGGGAAATAATCCTGCAAATATGTCCTATATTATCGGTTTCGGAAACAAGTGGTGCACCCATCCGCACCACAGGGCGGCCAACGGCTACACATATGCCAACGGTGACAACCTCAAACCTGCAAAGCACCTGCTTACGGGTGCTCTGGTGGGCGGCCCCGATCAGAGTGACAGATTCCTGGACGACGCTTCCCAGTATCAATATACAGAAGTGGCCATAGACTATAATGCAGGTCTGGTAGGGGCACTGGCAGGCTCCCTCAGGTTTTTCGGAGGAGTGGTACCTCCTGTATTAAAAGGGGATCTGAATAATGATAAAAATGTTGATGCTCTCGATCTGGCAAGTCTTAAAAGGTACTTGCTGACACAGGACGGCAATGGCATAAATCTTTCAAATGCCGATATGAACAGTGACGGTATTGTGGATTCCATTGATTTTGCACTTTTAAAGAAAGCTTTGATGTAATATGACAGCCGGAGCAGTTTTTGTCTTATAAACCAATATTCAAATACTGCTCCGGCTTTTTACAAAATAATTTTCTTTTGTGAAAGGAGTTTTGAATAATTATGAATAAACTGAAAAAAGTAATTTCTCTGCTTTGCGCATTTGCCATTATTCTTACACTGGGTTTTACAAATACCAGCCAGGTGTATGCCGCAGCCAGCAATAACGACGACTGGCTGCACTGCTCAGGTGATAAAATTTATGATATGA
This sequence comes from Bacillota bacterium, assembly GCA_023426005.1. GTDB lineage: Bacteria > Bacillota > Clostridia > Acetivibrionales > DSM-1351 > Ruminiclostridium. Next base: position 5,015 of record JAFABO010000102.1, read on the forward strand.
ACGGTAATGAAGTCTGGCTGACCGGCGCCAACTGGTTTGGCTTCAACTGCAGCGAAAATGTATTTCATGGCGCCTGGTACGATGTTAAAACCATTTTGACCAGCGTGGCAAACAGAGGAATCGGACTGTTAAGAATACCCATTTCAACCGAACTTTTATACAGCTGGATGTCGGGCAGCCCTAACAAGGTTTCAAGTGTCACGGCGTCAAATAATCCGCCCTACCATGTATGCAATCCGGATTTCTACGACGCCGCCACCGGCAAAACCAAAAACAGCATGGAGATTTTCGACATAATTATGGGCTACTGCAAGGAACTTGGCGTAAAGGTGATGATAGACGTACACAGTCCTGATGCAAACAATTCGGGGCATATGTATCCTCTCTGGTATGGTCTGAGCACCTCCACCGCAGGAACAATAACCACCGATAAATGGATAAATACTCTGGTATGGCTGACTAACAAATACAAAAACGACGATACCATTCTGGCCATGGACTTAAAAAATGAACCACACGGAAAACGCGGCTATGCCAAGGAAACACCTTCTGATATAGCAAAATGGGATAATTCTACCGATGAAAACAATTGGAAATATGCTGCCGAGCGGTGTTCCAGGGCTATCCTGTCGGCAAATCCGAAACTCCTGGTTGTCATTGAAGGAGTTGAACAATATCCTAAAACCGAAAAGGGATATACATATGATACCCCTGATGTCTGGGGTGCTACCGGCGATGCCGCGCCCTGGAACGGCGGCTGGTGGGGCGGAAATCTGCGGGGAGTCAAAGATTACCCTATAAACTTAGGCTCCTTGAACAGCCAAGTGGTGTACTCTCCCCACGACTACGGTCCTTCAGTATACAATCAGTCCTGGTTTGATAAGGATTTTACCACCCAGACCCTGCTGGATGATTACTGGTACGACACCTGGGCATATATTGACGACCGGAAAATCGCGCCGCTTCTGATCGGAGAGTGGGGCGGCTTTATGGATGGCGGTAAAAATCAGAAATGGATGACTTTACTGCGGGATTATATGATCAAAAACCGTATAAACCACACATTTTGGTGTATCAACCCTAATTCCGGAGATACCGGAGGACTGCTCGGCAATGACTGGTCAACCTGGGATGAGGCAAAATATGGATTGTTAAAGCCGGCACTATGGCAGTCAAACGGAAAGTTCATCGGGCTTGACCATCAGATACCCCTTGGTTCAAACGGAATTTCATTGGGGCAGTATTACGGTACGCAAAATCCCGTTGTATTAACCGGAGATGCAAATGACGACGGATTAGTTGATATGCTGGACTGTGCATTAATTAAACAGTACATTTTGAACCCCGACACAATAATCAATAAACAGAATGCAGATATGAATAATGACGGAGAAATAAACTCCATTGATTTTGCACTTTTAAAAGCCAAAGTACTCAATGGCTAAAACATTGACCTCCTTTATTCGCTACATTGCGATAAAGGATATAAGTTTTCATTACATTTTGTGGCCACAAATGTGGCTCATGGAGGTTAATATGCGTAAAATAATTGGCAGCCCTGGTAAAAAAGCCTCTGGAAGAAGTCTTCTCATTTTATTGGTTTCAGTTTTGGCAATTTCATTCTTTCTCACTTCGGGAATCACATATGCCTCAGAGGCTAATGCGGCCGCAAATTACAAATACGGCGATGTGAACGGAGACGGAAGTATTGATGCACTTGATTTTTCACTGTTTAAAATGTATTTGCTGAAAACTATTGATTCTTTCCCGGTAACTGATGGAGAGATAATTGCCGACCTGGATGGAAAGGATTCGGTAACAGCAATTGATCTCAGCCTGCTCAAACAGTTTTTGCTGGGACTGATAGACAAATTCCCTGTTGACCAATCCAATCCGGTAAACCTTCCCTGGAACTGGGCAGGTGTCATCGGAACGGGGCAGAGTCTTTCTGTTGGTGCACAGGCCAATCCTGCGGTGACCACCACCCAGCCGTACCATAATCTCAAGCTTTCGCTTGGAAGCACTACAGTACCTCCTTTTAATCCAAACAGCACTTCACTCAGGATGGTACCGCTGGTGGAACCCATCCGCAGTTATGCCACGGGTTATCCGGGACCTTACCCGGGAAATATTTACGGTGAAACTCCTCATACCGTTATGGCCAACCAAATAACAGCCCTGGTTCAGTCAAATTTCAGCAAGGATTACATAACGGCACATACGGTTGTCGGTGAATCGGGGCAGGGAATGGCTGCAATAAAGAAAGGTGCTGCGGATACGGGTTCGGTTGGCCGTGCCTATGCCGCTTCCATTTTCGAAGTAAATGCAATCAAGCGGTTGGCAGCCGCTGAGGGGAAAACCTACGGAGTGGGTGCAATAATTATCACTCACGGTGAAACCGATTCAGGAAGCTCAACCTACGGAAACGATCTGTACAAACTGTGGTCGGACTACAATCAGGATATCAGGGCAATAACCGGACAAACTCAAAGCATACCTCTTTTTGTATCACAGCAGCATGCCTACCCGAGCAACAGCGGAACTTCTGTGGGAACTCTGCAGCAGTGGAGAGTTGGATTGGACCATCCCGGAGATATTATCTGTACCGGTCCAAAATATCAATACCCTTACTACAGCGACGGAGTTCATCTGGTAGCAAGCGGTTACCGGCAGCTGGGTGAAAAATTGGGTGAGATATATTATGAAAAGGTAGTACTGGGCAAAGACTGGCAGCCCCTTCAGCCCACAAGTGTGAGCAAAAGCGGAAGGGTCATCACAGTCAATTTCCATGTACCTGTGGCACCTCTGGTATGGGATACAACCCTGCCTGCTCCAAATCAAAGCACCCTGACGGAGTGGAGAAACGGAAGGGGCTTTGAAGTGAGTACAGCCAGCGGACGCATTACAATCAGTTCTGTTGAGATCTCCGGCAATGCCGTAAAAATCACATGTGCCAGTGATCTTCCGTCTTCAGGTGTCAAGGTCGGTTATGCAAATACCACAGGCGGGACAAAAAGGACAAACGGAACTGTAAGATGGGGTTTGCTTAAGGATTCCGATACATTTAAAGGAAGTACCACCGGAATTGCACAGCCCAATTACTGTGTTGCCTTTGAAGTAGCAGTGCCGTAAGGCTTTTGATTTGAACCCTGCAAGCAAGTGGTATGAGTACCTTTTGAACGTTGAGCAAAGGGTGTTCATATCACTTTTTTCTGGATTTCTTATCTCATTTAATCAGCACAATGCGTTAAATAAAATATAATTTCATGTTTACCGGTAAACTAAAGTGGTATTTATAAACCTAAGCTGGGATTTTTACAAATGGTTCTACATGAGTCAAAATATTTATATATCAAACAAGAAGAGGTGGAATTGTGAATTATAACATTTTAATCGGAGGTGCGGCAGGGCAGGGCATTGAAACTCTCTCTGCCATATTTGAAAGAATTCTGAAAAGACAGGGTTTTGAAGTATTCACAATAAGAGATTACATGTCAAGGGTAAGAGGCGGACATAATTTTATTCAGATACGTTTCGGCAGTGAGAGAATATTATCCCATTCAGAGGAATTGGATGGCATTATTGCCATGAATGGTGAAACTGTCGAATATCACGCTGAAAAATTGAAAGCCGGCGGTTTTATTATCTGCGAAGAAGAAATCAATAGCCGGGATTTGAGATGTATCAGACTGCCCCTTAAACAAACCGCCTCGGGTGCGGGAAATATCAGAGCAATGGGAAGCGTGGCTGTGGGTGCGGTTTTGGAGCTGCTGGGAATTGATGACAAGGAAACTGAAGCCGTTCTTAAAGATTTTTTTAATACTGAACTTGCCGCATTGAATTTCAAAGCTCTTCAGGAAGGAAGAAAGCTGGTTGAAAAGAAATATGAGGTTATTACAGCAGCACAGGATAACAATATAATAATCAATGGGAATGAGGCTGTTGCACTGGGTGCATTGGCAGCGGGCTGTAAATTTTATTCGGCCTACCCCATGACACCCTCTACCAGCATAATGGATTATCTGGCTTCAAAAATGCTGGATGCCGAAATAGTTGTAGAGCAGGCCGAAGATGAAATTGCAGCAATCAATATGGCAATAGGCGCCTCCTATGCCGGTGCAAGGGCAATGACAGGCACTTCAGGCGGTGGCTTTGCACTTAAGGTTGAGGCTCTGGGCCTGTCGGGAATGCTGGAGCTTCCTCTGGTTATTGCCGAGGTGCAGCGTCCCGGACCCACCACAGGGCTTCCTACAAGAACCGAGCAGAGTGACCTTAAATTTGTTATTTCTGCATCACAGGGTGAATTCCCCAGAATGGTAATAGCTCTGAGAAACCCCGAAGACGCTTTTTATCAGACTGTCAGAGCTTTCAATCTGGCTGATAAATACCAGCTTCCGGTCATTCTTCTGAGCGATCAGTATCTGGCCGATACCACTGTAACAGTAAAACCCTTTGATTTTGAGCGGGTTGAAAGAAATAATTACATATCCGGCTATCAGTTTGATGAAGCCAAGCCCTATAAAAGATACGAAATCACCCCAACCGGAATTTCACCGAGAATCATCCCGGGGAAAAATCCCGGAGCAGCTGTGCTGGTGGACAGTGATGAGCATGATGAATCGGGTCATATAACAGAATCTGCCCAGGTCAGAAACCAGATGGTGGAAAAGAGGCTGCGAAAGCTGCAATATTTGGAGGAGGAACTTCTTGAACCTGAATTTACCGGTGCTGTAGATTGTGATGTACTGCTGCTTGCCTGGGGATCAACCTGGGGGCCGGTAACCGAGGCCGTAAACATGCTGAACAGCAATTCTGATAAAAGATATGGAGCTCTTATATTCGGAGATATCTGGCCTCTGCCCACGAAGCTGCTGACTGAGAAGGCTAAAAAGGCCGGGAGGATAATAAACGTGGAGCAGAACGCAACAGGACAGCTAGCTTCAATAGTTTCCGAAGTCACCGGAATATTCTGTGACAGCAGTGTGCTGAAATATGACGGCCGGCCCATGAGTTCCGGGTTTATATTTGAGAGAATCAGGGGGAATGAATAACTATGTGCGATGTAAAGTATAGTATTTCAGAAACAGCATGGTGCCCAGGCTGTGGTGATTTGAACATAATTGAATGCCTTAAGGCGGCGTTGGAACAGACCGGGAAAAAGCCCCATGAAGTATTGGTGGTAGGAGGAATCGGCCAGGCCGCAAAAACTCCCCAGTACATTAACACAAACGGCTTTTGCGGCCTTCACGGAAGATCTCTGCCCCCTGCTGTGGCTGCCAAAATTGTAAACAAGGATCTCACGGTAGTAGTTAATACGGGTGACGGAGATTCTTACGGAGAGGGCGGAAACCACTTCCTGCACAATATCAGAAGGAACGTAGACATAACACATTTTGTACATGACAATCAAATTTATGGCCTGACAAAAGGCCAGGCTTCTCCTACCACAGGTATCGGTCATGTAACGGGAGTACAGACTGCAGGCTCAATGAATGAGCCTATGAATCCACTCCTGGTGGCGCTGGCCCTGGGTGCCGGCTTTGTTGCCAGAGCCTTCAGCGGAGACAGGGAGCACCTGACCTCCATAATGGCGGAAGCCATCAAATATAAGGGTTATGCCCTTGTGGATATCCTCCAGCCCTGTGTAAGCTTTAATAAAATAAATACATTCCAGTGGTACAGTAAACGGGTTTACAAAATAGAGGACGGATATGATGCCACAGACAGATTAAAGGCCATGGAAAGGTCCATGGAATGGGGTGACCGTATTCCCATAGGTATATTGTATAAAAGTGAAAAGCAGACCTATACTGAAAAATTCGATTTTCTTAATGGTGATAAGCCGCTCATTGATAAAACAACACCTGTGGACAAAGTCAAAGGGTATTTAAAAGACTTTATTTGATCATATTAATAATATTAATTATAATATTAAAATTTAAATTCAGGAGGTTAAACTTATGCCAGCTTTTGCGAATCCCTTTCAGGGAAATGTAGACCGGAAATTGACAAAAGAGGAACTTATTCAGGCAATACGTCTGGACATAGCCGGAGAACTGGAAGCCATCTATGTTTATGATGCACATGTCCAGGCCACCGACAATGAAATTGCCCAAAAAATCATCAGCGACATACGCGATGAAGAAAAGGCTCATGTGGGAGAATTGATGACACTTTTGAGGATACTCGATCCCCGGGAGGCGGAATTGTTCACAGAAGGGGAATCAGAGGTTAAGGAAATGCTGGAGGATCTGGGTATTTCAAAACCGCCGTCAGGGTCGGATTCAACTCCTGCCCCTCAATCAACCATAGGAAGTCTGCTCAATGAAAAGGATAATGAATAAATAGATGATTAAATGTTAATGAATCAGGAGGTAGAGTGTATGAATTATTTATCAAGAGAAGGTTCTCCGGTTCCGGGAGAACTCTGGGAACAGATCGATAAAGCGGTTGTTAAAGCTGCCCGCAGTGTTTTGACCGGCAGGCGTTTTCTGCATATTTTCGGTCCTGTTGGTATAGGTGTCGGCAGCATAAATATAGATGATGCCGAATCTGTTACTGAGGAAGCTTCCGACGGCTTCATTGCCACGAAGGGAAGAAAGTATGCAGAGATCCCAGCCATATATGACGACTTTACTCTATTGGGCAGGGACATTGAAATCCACGAGAAATCAGGGTATCCCGCAGATCTCTCCAAAGCCATGGATTCTGCCCAGGCCTGTGCCTTGAAGGAGGATAAACTCATTTTCTTTGGAAATGAAGCTGCAGGCTATGAGGGACTCTTTACGGCTGCTGGAACAAACAAATTAAAAAGAAAAGACTGGTCGGCAGGTGAAAATGCATTTACAGATGTGGCAGCTGCAATTGAAATGCTGGTCTCGGAGGCCATTTACGGCACCTATGCCCTGACTGTCAGTCCCGATCTCTATATGCAGATGCAGCGGATACAGGAGGGAACAGGCCTTTTGGAAATAGACAGGGTCAGTAAACTGCTGGAGGGCCGCGTATATAAAAGTCCGGTTCTTGGAAAGGGCAAAGCAGTTCTTGTGTGCTCCGAGCCCAGAAACATGGATCTGGTGATCGGACAGGATATCTCAACCGCTTATCTGGAGCAGCAGAATTTAAATCACAGCTTCAGGATATTGGAAACGGCATTACTGAGAATAAAGCAAAGAAAAGCAATCGTGGTATTCGAATAAAACCGTTATTTATTGTCACGGAGGATAAATTAGCAGTTCTTTATTATTTTAATTAAATTGATAAGGGGGATTTATAAAATGTCTGTAAAAAATGCAATGACATCCGATTTCCTGCACTCGGCCTATGGAGGAGAAAGCATGGCACACATGCGTTATCTGGCCTGGGGTGACATAGCCAGAAAAGAAGGCTATCCCAATGTCGCAAAGTTGTTTGAAGCCATTTCCCATGCAGAAAGGGTACACGCTACAAACCATTTCAGGGAAATCGCGGGAAACACAGCCGATGCCACTGTGACAGCAGGAGCTGTATTTGGTAACGGTAAAACCTACGATAATCTTCAGGGAGGTATAAATGGTGAGCTGCATGAGGTAGAACAAATGTATCCCGTTTATCTCAATGCTGCACAATTTCAGAACGAGGCCGGAGCGCAGCGCTCATTTCATTTTGCCCTGGAGGCCGAAAAAATACATGCTCAGCTTTTCAAACAGGCGCAGGACGCAGTAAAGGATGGGAAGGATATCCAGCTCAAATCGGTACATATCTGTCCGGTTTGCGGTCACACCATACTTGATGAAGCTCCAGACAAATGTCCTGTATGCGGAGCAAAAAAGGAATTATACATCAAGTTTTGATTCTTGAAAACTATTTTGTACAGTGTGAGAGACATATGAGAACTGAAACAATTGAAAGTATATTTAAAAAGTATATTGCAATTGTCCCAGTATCATATGTCTCTTTTTTTATTAAGAGAGATTGTACTTAAAAGTGTAACAACCAAAATTTTGTTAACATAATATGCTAACATAGTGAAGTTTATGAAGGGTTGGTTTTTATGCTGTCAAGTTTTGATTTTGTCCGCCTATCTCTGGAGTTACATCTTTTTTTCGCCAGGATTATGAAAGAACATTCTTTTTTCCTCGAAGCGGGCTTTACAACAAGAGATAACAGTTTCACCAGAAAAGCCGATGAATTCAGAATGGAATTCGACAGGCTCCTAATCGATGTTGTTTCAATATCCAACGGCATAGTCAGTCATTCGGTCATCCATTCGGGTGAAGTTTTTACACCCTATACACTTGATGCAGAAACAGTATCTTCATACTATTCCGGAGTCAGAATACCAATCAATATAACCCAGGCGGAAATCAATTTAACGGGTGGAGACACCATTACAATTAATCCGTTTCTGGAGCAAAGAGTTGTTTCTGTTAATAATAGGGCTATCGGCCTGATAAAAGCTCTGATAACCTTTAAGGAAACTATCCTGAGCAATGTTTTGTCCTGCAAAATGTTTACTTTTAATTACCCCCTGCTGATTGACCACATCATGCGGGAAGCCAAATTGTATGTACAGATGGTTCAGCAGCTTCAAAACAGAGAAGAAATGAGCATTGAAAAAGAAGCCCTGCAGCAGGAGCTGTTCTGGAACAGGATAATGGCAGAGCATTCAAAATTTATCCGCGGGCTGCTTGATCCCACTGAAGACCAGCTCATTAATACCGCCCATAATTTCGGAAATGAGTTCGATCAGCTGACGACGGAGGCAAAGGCTGCGGTGGATATGACCATTCCTCTTGAAAAAGTAACTGAAGACAGCTTGGATGCAGTGCAAAGAATCCGTGATTTCAAGGAACAGGGCACAAAGGGTCTGCTTGAGTGCAAAATAAAATCCATAATTATTCCGCTTTTAGGTGACCATACCCTTCGTGAAGCAAATCATTTTCTCAGGCTGCTAAAGCAATTCGAAGCACAACCAGTAAACAAATAAAAGTTTGTTTGTCACATAATCTTCATAATTTCTTCACCTGACAGTGGTATATTAATTATTAAAAGTTTATGCCGGGTACAGTTGATAATGGATAATTTATTCCATCCAATTTATCCCACACCCCAATAAAGGGTTCAATAATATCGAATATTGTAGTATCATTAATTATGTTAACTAATTGTTAACTGATATCATGAATAAGTTTACCAAAGGAGGTGATGCCATCAATCTTTTATAGCAAGCTGAAACAGGAAACAAAAAAATTTGCTGAATCCTCAATTTGAGGTACGGAGGAACCAGGAAACAGGGGGTTAATCCATTTTTATGGTAGGGTGATCCTATTACCCGAACCCGGCAGCTAACTTCGGAAGCACACTATAGGAGGACTAATGACAAAAAAGTTAAACAAGGTACTGGCAGGTTGTTTTTTAGTTATTTCTCTCGCATTTGTATCCTCAATTGCGAAGGCAGCTACAGTACCCGGAAAAATTGTAGGCACCGATGTAAATTTTAGAAAGAATCCTACAGCATCAGCTTCAATAATTTCAAAACTGACCAACTCGGATGTAACGGTCATTGATAAGTCCAATGGCTGGTACAAGGTGTCTTATGAGAAAAAGACAGGATGGGTAAGCGATGACTATTTGAAATTAATATCTGCAAATGGAACCATAAATGCAAATGGGGTTAATTTCAGAACGGGCCCGAGTACCAGTACAAAAAAAATAACTTCCCTCAATAAGAATACGGGTGTTGTTATTCTTGATACTGCAGACGGGTGGAACAAAGTTAAAATCGGAACAAAGATTGGGTATGTAGCCTCCAATTTTGTAGCCAACTCTCCGGTTCAAACGGCTTCCGTTAAAGCCGCTGCAGTCAAATCCGCCACAACCACAAGTGCTTCAGCAATTGCGTTAAAAACTGCCGACAAAGTATCACGTTCGGTAAATACCGCAGCTTTGGCAGCAGCAGATTCGGTAAATACCGCAACTTTAGCAGCAGATGAGGGAGCACCTTCGATCAATGAACAGATCATTTCATATGCAAAGCAATTCAACGGTGTCAGGTATTTATACGGCGGAAATACCCCTCAAACCGGTTTTGACTGCTCAGGTTTTATCAGCTACGTTTTCCAAAAGTTCGGAATTAAACTGAACAGATCAGCAGAAGCTATGTATTCAAATGGAATAAAGGTGTCAAAGAGCCAGCTGGCAGCTGGAGATATATTGTTTTTTGATGCATCTTCACGCAAAGCGTCAGGCAGAATCGATCATGCGGGAATCTATATTGGCGGAGACAGCTTTATCCATGCATCATCTTCAAATGGTGCAGTACGTATACAAAAACTATCGGAATACAGAGGTACATATATTGGTGCCAAAAGAGTTATCAAGTAAATTTTTTTTGAATTCATTATGACATTGATTAAATTTAAATTTTTATTAGCTGCAAATTAGTTGTTTCTGATTTGCAGCTTTTATTTGTGAAACGAATGTCATACGTTCTACGTTGGTGTCGGTTTTGCTTTTCTGCTCCCTCCGTGCCTGTTCCAGAACATCAGCGGTGATACGGTCAAAAAGCCGTTTCACATTGTACAAATCGCTTTCCAGCGTTCAAAGGGGTGATACCGTCCAGCACCATTTCAATGGCCTTTGCCTGTTTGGAAAGAGAAACCATCAAGGACATAGCGGTTGGCGGACAATTCGATATGTCTTTAGACATGGCAAGTAACATGCCCTTATAGGGCTGGAGCATGCCACACGTTCTACGTGTGGTCATGACTTTACCCGGTGGCAGACGCAATGCACCTTATTTTATTAAAACTTATAATAAATAGCGGAACTCATTTAAAATTTAATGCCTGAACAAATTATAAGTTAAAATTATCTACACATCCGAGCTGAAGAGTAATTGGCAGAAGATTGACAAAATTATAACAAAGTGTTATGATAAATAATATAAAAATGATATATAATATAATATTAAGAGTAGAATTGGAGGTAAACTTATGAAGAATTTATTTGATTTAAAAGGAAAAGCAGCAATCGTCACAGGAGCCTCCTCCGGTCTCGGAGTACAATTTGCAAAAGCTTTGGCAAACCAGGGTGCAGACATTGCGGTTGTTGCAAGAAGACTTGACAGACTTGAGCAGGTAAAAAAGGAAATTGAGGCAATGGGCGTACGCTGCATCGCCGTAAAATGTGATATGCTAAACAGTGCTGAGATAACATCGATGGTTTCGGAGGTTAAAGCTCATTTTGGCAGGATCGATATATTAGTTAACAATGCCGGCGTAGGTACAGGGATACCGGCAGATACTCAGACAGATGATGAATGGCGTTCTACACTTGCAGTCAATTGCGATGCTGTTTATTACGTTGCCAGAGAAGTGGGAAAAGTGATGATTGAGCAGAAATACGGAAGAATCATCAATATAGGCTCCATCCATTCTTCTGTTGCAATGGCAGGCTCACCGATTTCCGCTTACTGTGCTTCAAAGGGTGCTTTGTTCATGCTGACAAAGGCATTGGCCAATGAATGGGCTAAACACAATATTACGGTTAACACACTGGGTCCTGCTTATTTCCCAAGTGAAATGACCAGTGAGGTAATGGCAAGTGAAGGCTTCATGCAGGCAGTTCAAGCATATTGCCCAATGGGCAGACCTGGAAGAGACGGCGAGCTGGACGGAGCAATCGTTTATTTTGCTTCGGATGCATCAAGCTACACCACAGGACAATATCTTGCAGTTGATGGTGGATGGACTGCAATCTAAGAGTATAATGTCCATTTTAAAACAACATTGACGTATAACATTACCTGTGTTATACTCACACACGGACAAAAGTCATGAAGGCTTAAATTAAATTCTTTTAATGCATAAAAAATAATGAACAACTTACAAATAAACCATGAAGGGAAGCTATATGAAATGGCTCTTTTTCATGGTTTTATTTTTGCCCGGAAGGCCTCAAAAGGCTTTAATCCTGTGCAGCTGGTTTTCCAGCATCCTGAAAAGGCTGTAAACCCGCGCTGGCAAATGCACAGGATACTCAAGGAAAGCAGCGGTCAGAAGTATTCCCTGTACAGGTCTCTGGGTATAGAGGAGTTCTGGATGAATAGATGGCCCAACGAGCTTTCGGGCGGTGAATTGCAAAGATTCTGCGTAGCCCGCGCACTGACGCCGCAGACCATGGTTCTCATTGCAGGTGAAATGGCAACCATGCTGGATGCAATCACACAGGCGTAAATATGGCATGTGGTGCTGGAATATGCCAAACAGAATGATATGAGTATCCTGGTGGTAAGCCACGAAAGCAGCCTGATTGAACGCATCTGCCACATAGTGGTATGCCTTGGGGACGAAGCTGCTGTGAAAGCATGATATTGCTAACAAACTGCATTGGGTTGATATTCTTTCATCAGTTCAACAAATGAATTGATTTCTTCCGGGGAATAGGGTTTTTCCATCACCCTCTGCCTGTCATATTCATTATAAATTTCAGGGAGCCTGTAACGGTTCAGGACATATCTGGGAACTATCGGAAGCTCCCTGGACATATTTATCAGGTCTTCCTTTCCAAGCTGTGGAATGACTGTAGTCCTGACCTCAAAAACAACTCCGGTATTCACCAGCAATTGTATTGTTTCCCTGACGGCTTCAGCATCGGCACCACTGCCGCAAATCTCTTTATACCTTGCGGCGGGAGCCTTGTAATCCACAGCAAAATAATCGCAGAGCCCATTATCAAGTATTTGATTAACGGCTGAGGGAGAAGAACCGTTTGTATCCAGCTTTATTTTGTACCCTGATTTTTTAATTTTTCTTATGAACGGAATCAGGTCTGGCTGCAAAGTCGGTTCGCCGCCCGTAATAACAACTCCGTCCAGCAGGCCGGCCCGCTTGCGGAGAAAACTCTCAACATATCCCGTTGAAAGTACCTCATGGGTCCCCTCCAATATGGAGCGGTTATGGCAGTAAAAACAGTCATAATTACAGCCTGGCGTAAACAATACACAGGAAACCATGCCCGGAAAATCCACCAGCGAACTCTTGACCATACCTGCAATTATCATATACCATTACTCCTTTATGACATATTTCTTCCTTAATCTGTATTCCTCACGTTTTCCTTCATTATAATTTTTTACAGGTCTGAGATATCCCACCACGCGGCTCCAGACTTCGGTTTCCTCACCGCATTCAGGACAAAAGAACTGTTCTCCCGTGAGGTAGCCATGGTTATTGCATATGGAAAAAGTCGGGGTCAATGAAATATACGGCAATTTATAATTGGTAAATATCTTCCTTATCAGATTTTTGGCAGAGCCGGTATCTTTTATTTCTTCACCCAGATACAGGTGGAGTACGGTACCTCCTGTATACAGGGATTGCAATTCATCCTGGAGTTCCAGTGTCTCAAAAATATCGTCGGTGCAGCCCACGGGCAGCTGGCTTGAATTGGTGTAATAGGGAACTCTGTCACCTGCAGTTATAATATTGGGATACCGTTCCTTATCCTTTTTTGCAAGACGGTAGCTGGTGCCTTCGGCCGGAGTTGCCTCCAGATTGTAATAATGTCCCGTCTCCTCCTGTATTTCCTTAATAAGGCTCCTCATATAATTAAGAGTTTTAACTGCAAACTCCTGACCTTGAGGTGTTGTCAGGTCTGTTTCAGAACCCAGCAGGTTTTGGCAGGCTTCATTCATTCCGATTATACCTATAGTGTTGAAATGATTAAACCAATAAAAATCCGTTCTTTGCTTAACATCTTTCAAATAGTTAGCCGAGTATGGGTATAAGCCTTTGGCTGTCTGTTCCTCAATAACTTTTCTCTTGATTTCAAGACTGTTTTTAGCCAGATTTATCTGCTGCCACAGACGTGTGAAAAATTCCGACTCACTTTTTGATATATATGCAAGGCGGGGAAGATTAATGGTCACAACGCCGATAGAACCCGTAAGCGGATTGGAGCCGAAAAGACCGCCGCCCCTTTTTCGCAGTTCGGAGGTATCAAGTCTCAGACGGCAGCACATGGAAAGTGCATCCTCCGGTGATAAATCAGAATTAATATAGTTTGAGAAATAGGGGATACCATACTTGCAGGTTATTTCCATAAACTTTTCCGTGACAGGACTATCCCAGGCAAAGTCTTTTGTTACGTTTATGGTAGGTATGGGGAAGGTAAAAACTCTGCCCTTTGAATCCCCCTCCATCATGACATCACAAAAGGCCATGTTGAATATGTTCATTTCTTCCTGAAAATCACCGTATTTTTCGGGCAGGAGCTTCCCGCCTATAA
>JAFABO010000144.1 GCA_023426005.1 Bacillota bacterium
ACTGGAGGTTAGTCTGTTCTATGAATATACTGATTGTAGACGATGAAGAGCAAATCAGAGAAGGATTGGCTAATACAATTAATTGGAGCGCTTATTCGATCACCAAGGCTTTTACTGCGGAGAATGCATGGAAGGCTCTTGATATTGTTAAAACGAATTCTATATCTTTAATCATTACTGACATTAAGATGCCGGGAATGATGGGAATCGAATTTATTCAGAAGGCGGCAAGTATTGATAAAAATATTAAATTTATTGTTATTTCCAGCTATGATAATTTCGACTATGTCAGAGCCGCACTTAAACTTCAGGTTATCGACTATTTGATTAAACCTGTTAATATCAGTGAGTTGATTCAGCTTGTCTGTAAAAGTATTGCCTATGTACCCGAAAGACCGGTAGTCCATATTGCTGATCAAAATTACCTGCAGGAAGAAAACGTAAATGAGGGTATGGAAGTCTACAGTCCGCTTGTTAAAAGATGTATGGCTTATGTAGATAACCATTTCTATGGCACTGTTACTTTAGGGGATTTAGCTGAGGCGATGGAACGAAATCCGAGTTATATTTCTCATATTTTTAAATCAGAAACAGGAAAAACCCTGACCGAATACTTAAACGAACTGCGTATCAAACGTGCAATACAGCTGATGGACAGCAGTAACCTGCTCTTGTATGAGATTGCAACAATGGTTGGCTTTGAAAGTTACCGGAACTTTATCAATATGTTCAAGAAGTCGACAGGAAAGATACCTACCCAATATTGCGGCAAATAATTAAAAATTTCAGATTTTTAAAATTGAATAAATAAGGAGTTGAAAAACATGATACTCGCAGGCAGAAACCAGGTAATGCCCAATCGATCGCTGGAGTACAATATCCGGAAATTTAAGGAGTTCGGTTATGATGGAATCGAATTAAGTCTTATACATGGAATGTCATCTTTTGTTATGATGGATTATCTTGATGATTATATTATCTCCCATACGGTTGAATTATGCCGAAAGCTTGACAATTTTAAGATTACGGCTCTAGCGGCTCACGCAAACTATGTTACGGATGATTTTATTTTTGATGTACAAAAGAGATTATTAAAAGCTGCGCCCAGATATGGTACGAATATTGTTATTATGTCAACATTTACACCCTTTGAACTTCGTGAAAACGATCCGTCCCTGTATAAAAAACTGGAGACCAGAACGCGTGAGCTCGCTAAGATCGCGGAAGAATACGGCGTCTACATAGCTATAGAGGTTGAACCGGGACAGCTGTTCAGAAACCTGGACATCTTTCTGTCCATGGCAGACAGGATAGGCTCACCTTGTTTAAAACTCAACTTTGACGTGGGTCATATTTACCTGAGTGAAGTTGATATAATCAAAGCGATTGAGAGATCCAAGCAATATATAGTCCATTCACATATAGATAACATGTGTATGGGTGAGCATTGCCATAAGCTTCCATGGGACGGGGAAATAGACCTCATTTCGGCTTACCGCAAGCTTAAATCCACAGGATTTGACGGCGGTGTTTCAGTGGATATTTATCTACAGGACTATGAGACTGTTTCGCCCAAATGTGTGAAATATATTAAAGAAGAAGTTTTTTCAAAAATATAAAATTAGCAGTTATTTTAATCTCCTTTATTCGCCTTATAGCGGATGAGGAGTGAGGAGATTTCATTACAATTTTGTGGCCGCTATGCGGCTCAAAGCCATAACATGGCTTAGGAGGTTAATATGAGAAAAGTATTGAAGCCATTTAATTTCGCAAAAATGCAGACTGTGGATCAGTTTTCAGATATTATGAACAATGCCGGATTCCCGTATCCTGTATCCGAAGACATATCCATACTGGGACAGCCTGTCAGGCTGGGGGACAAAGTTATGCCCAACCGTTTGGCAATCCAGCCCCTGGAAGGCTTTGACGGTATGGTAGACGGCTCGCCTTCAGAGCTTATTTTCAGAAGATACGACAGATTTGCAAGAGGCGGTGCCGGTTTAATATGGTATGAATCCATTACCGTTGCCGATGACGGAAGATGCAATCCGCTGCAGATGATAATTAAGGAAAGTACCATAAAGGAAATCAAGAGGCTGCTGGATCAAAGCAACAGGACTGCGGTTGACTGCTTCGGACGCAAACCTTACAATGTACTGCAGCTGACACATTCGGGCAGAAGAAGTGTAAACGCAAACTGGGACCCGGAACCGCTGGCTGTCGTAAAAAATCCTTATATAGATCATCATAATTCTATTGACGGACGTGCAGGCACACTGACCATTGCTACCGATGAAAAGATTGAGGAAATAATCGATGGTTTTATAAAAGGTGCTGTGTTAGCTGCCGAGGCCGGTTTTGATTCTGTTGACGTAAAGATTTGCCATGAATATATTTTGAGGGAACTGCTGGCGGCGTTCAACAGACCGGGAAAATATGGCGGAAGCTTTGAAAACAGAACAAGAGCAGTTTTTGAAATTATTGACGGAATACGTAAAAAGGTTGGAAATGCAATTGATATCTGCGTGCGCTTGAATGCCTATGACTGCATTCCATATCCTCATGGCTGGGGTATGGTTAAGGAAGAGGGCGTAATGAAACCGGATCTGACAGAGCCCATCGAGTTGTGCAAGCTGCTGGTAAAGAAGAATGTCAAGCTCATCAATATATCTACAATGATGCCGCGCTATCAGCCATACGGCCGTGGTTATCTTGCCGAGATCGAGGGATCGGAGATCAACCCCTATGCCGGTACATACGCTCTGCTGAAAGCTACCAAGGAGATTAAAGCAACTGTACCCGAAGGAGTGTTTGTTGCAACGGGTCTGACATGGTTTGAGCAGTTTGGAGGCAATGTAAGTGCCGGTGGAATAAAGCAAGGCTGGTTTGATATTGCCGGATTTGGCAGGCAGGCGTTTGCTTATCCTGATTTTGCAAAGGACCTTATAAATAATCATAAGATGGAGCGCAGCAAATGCTGTATCGCCTGCGATAAATGCTATGACCTTATCCAAAAAGGGCACACGAAGTCAGGCTGTGTCATCAGGGATCAGGAGGTATATCTGCCTTTGTATCGTGAAAAAGTTGAGGGCAAGCCGGTTTAATGGCTTAATATTA
>JAFABO010000180.1 GCA_023426005.1 Bacillota bacterium
CATATATGAATTCCAAGTTAAGAGATGAACATACGGATAGTTTGTTCGATGCTATACTTCTTTTGAATAATAGGGAAGAATGTTATAATTTCTTTGAGGATCTCTGTACCATTGCAGAGATCAAAGCGTTGGCCCAAAGACTTGAGGTTGCAAAAATGCTGCGTGACAAGAAAACATATACCGATATATGTGACGAGACGGGTGCAAGTACCGCAACCATCAGCAGGGTTAACAGATGCCTTGTCTACGGTGCGGATGGATACAACCTTGTCCTTGACAGACTGCAGGAAAAGGCTAGAGACAAAGAAGAAAGATAGGTAGGGTGGATGCTAAAAAAATTATTTCTCAGCATAATAATTTTATCTGCTTTGGCTTCCGAAGGCGGGGCTTATTTTTCTGCGGACTTATTGGACTACTACCTTGTAAATTTTACCCGGCTTGATATAATACAGGATAACCAGATTGTAAAACAAGCTGCCAGTGTTGAGAATTCCTCAAAAACAAGAGGTACTCCGGCAGCTTTTTATAAGATTATATCTCAAAATGCATTTGATATAAAGGATCCCGTCAGGCACAATTATCAGGATTTTACCGCTGTAGTCCCTATAGCGGCGGGCCTGGTTTTTATTACTGTTTTCTATAAAATTTTTACTATAAAAAATTTTTCATATGCGGGACGTTTCCTGCTCAATATCTCAGATTCCTCACCGCCGGTACCTTGCCGGAGCTAATCAATTTGCACAATAACCCAGAATTTTTATGTTTTTGACTTCACGGGATAGTTATACCTGTTGAATTGAAGTCTTTTTAAGAGTTGGCTGAGCATAACAGCAAAATTTTCTATTTATTAAAAATATGCCCAAAACAAGAAATTCGACTGTATTTAAATAAAATTTAAATAATATAAAAGGTCCAATGGGGCCGTAAGAGCCATAGTGGCTCAAGGAGGTAAAAATGAAGAAATTTATTGAAAGATTAATTGGCTCATACAGTGAAAGAGAATTAAAAAGAATTTATCCAATAGTTGATAAAATAGAGTCTCTGGAACCTGAAATACAAAAACTTTCAGACAGTCAGCTGAGGGCTAAAACAACCGAATTTAAAGAGCGGCTCGCAAAGGGGGAAACACTCGACGATGTACTCCCTGAAGCGTTTGCAGTAGTCCGTGAAGCATCTGTGAGAGTTCTTGGAATGAGGCACTTCAAAGTCCAGTTAATTGGCGGTATTGTACTTCACCAGGGAAGAATATCCGAAATGAAAACCGGTGAAGGAAAAACGCTGGTGGCAACCTTGCCCGTGTACCTTAATGCGTTGGCGGGAAAAGGTGTACACGTTGTTACGGTAAATGATTACCTGGCAAGGCGTGACAGCGAGCAAATGGGTAAGATTTATAACTTCCTGGGACTTACGGTAGGCCTTATTGTACATGATCTTGAAAATGACGAAAGACGGGCGGCATATGGCTGCGATATCACGTACGGCACCAATAATGAACTGGGTTTTGATTATCTGAGAGACAATATGGTGATCTACAAGGAGGATATGGTTCAAAGGGAACTGAGCTATGCCATTGTCGACGAAGTTGACTCCATTCTCATAGATGAAGCCAGAACTCCTCTTATTATTTCAGGTATGGGAGATAAATCCACCGACCTTTATAAAAAGGCCAATTCCTTTGCATTGAAGCTGAAAGCAAAGGTAATCAAGCAGATGGATGACAAGGTTGACAGTGACGAAGTATTTGACGAAGATTATATAATTGATGAAAAGGCACATACCGCAGTACTCACAGCAAATGGTATCAAAAAGGCCGAACAGTACTTTGGACTTGAAAACCTCTCGGATCCTGAGAGCATGACAATATCCCACCATGTCAACCAGGCAATCAGAGCCCATGGTCTTATGAAAAATGAAAAGGACTATGTTGTCAAGGACGGCGAAGTAATAATAGTCGATGAGTTTACAGGCCGTATGATGTACGGAAGACGGTACAGCGACGGACTCCACCAGGCCATTGAAGCCAAAGAGGGAGTCAAGGTTGAGAGGGAGAGCAAGACTCTGGCTACAATAACCTTCCAGAATTACTTCCGAATGTACAGTAAACTTGCCGGTATGACAGGTACTGCCCTTACTGAGGAAAATGAATTCAACACAATTTACAAGCTGGACGTTATAGTTATCCCTACAAATAAGGACATGATACGTAAGGACAATCCTGACGTGGTATATAAAAATGAAGCCGGCAAGTTCAATGCCGTAATAGAAGATATTGCAGACTGTCATAAAAGAGGTCAGCCTGCGCTGATAGGTACAATTTCCATTGAAAAGTCCGAATTCCTCAGCGCAATGCTGAAGAGAAAGGGTATAGTCCATCAGGTTCTGAATGCCAAGTACCATGAAAAAGAAGCTGAGATCATTGCCCAGGCAGGTAAATTTGGAGCTGTTACAATAGCTACCAATATGGCCGGCAGAGGAACCGACATAGTTCTGGGAGGTAATTCGGAATACATGGCCAAGCAGGAAATGAGAAAGCTGGGCTATTCGGATGAATTGATAAGTGCCTCTACAAGCTTCAACGATACCGACGATGAGCTTATTCTCGAGGCAAGAAGCCGCTTTAAGGAGCTGAATGACAAGCACAGGCAGATAAACAATACTGAGAGAGAAAAGGTTGTCGAGGCCGGCGGTCTTCACATAATAGGTACTGAAAGACACGAGTCAAGGCGTATTGACAATCAGCTGAGAGGTCGTTCGGGCCGTCAGGGTGACCCCGGGTCCTCAAGGTTTTATATATCTCTTGAAGATGACCTCATGAGACTGTTCGGTTCAGAAAGGCTGACAAATATAGTAAACGCACTTGGTCTTGAGGATGATCAGCCAATCGAGCATAAGATGCTTTCAAATGCCATAGAAAATGCCCAGAAGAAGGTTGAGGGCAGGAACTTCGACGTTCGTAAGAGAGTTCTGCAGTATGACGATGTTATGAACAAACAGAGGGAAGTGATCTATGCACAGAGAAGGACCGTTCTTAACGGAGATAATCTCAGGGATTACTTTATAAAAATGTTTGAAAGTCTTGTTGACGGCGTGATCTCCACTTATTGTGCCGAGAACCAGTATGCCGATATGTGGGATTGGGATTCCATGATAGGTTACCTTGAAAGTGTATTCCTGCCACAGGGTGCGTTACAGGTTACCGAAGAAGACAGGGCTACCTTCGATAAGGAAGATTTGAAAGAAAAGCTCATGGAAATTGTCAACAAGATTTATGAGTTCAAGGAAAACGACATCGGGATTGAACTGATGAGAGAACTTGAAAGAGTTGTTCTACTCAAGGTGGTTGATGAAAAATGGATGGATCACATTGATGCCATGGATCAGCTCAAGCATGGCATAGGTCTGAGGGCGTACGGACAGCGTGATCCCGTAGTAGAGTATAAATTTGAGGGCTTCCAGATGTTTGAGGAAATGATCAAGAGCATTCAGGAGGACTCAATCAAACTGCTGATAAGATCCAGAATAGACAGAGAACATGCTCCGCAGCGTGAAAAGGTAGCAGAACCTGTAGCCGCAAGCCATGGAGATGACGGACCAAAGAAGCCTGTTACAAACAACAGCAGAGTTGGGAGAAACGACCCCTGCCCTTGCGGCAGCGGAAAGAAATACAAGGTTTGCTGCGGAAAATAAAAGCATCTCAAATGGAAATCTGTAAAAACACCTGAGAGGAGTTTTGGTTTTGAGTATTGGTGACAATGGCTTTTTAAAGGAAAAATTAAAAGAATGCGGATACAAATTCACAGGTCAGCGGGCCGCCATTCTGGAAGCTATGCTTCAATTTTCCGGTCAGCATGTAAGTGCCGAAGAAATATTTAATGCTGTAAAACTAAAACACCCTGAGCTCGGCCTGGCGACAGTATACAGAACAATGCTTCTGCTGGACAAGCTGGGACTGGTACACAAGCTGGATTTTGATGATGGCTTCAGCCGCTATGAACTGGTTAAGCCCAATGAGGATCACACACACCATCATTTGATATGTAGTTCCTGCGGCTCGGTATCAGAGGTAGAGGAAGATCTCCTGGATTCTCTTGAAGAAGAGATTTTAAAAAAGAACGGTTTTTTAGTTAAAGACCATAGAGTGCAGTTTTACGGCTTGTGCAGTAAATGCAGGAATGAATAAAGCTGCGTTTCTCTGTTTGCGCACCTGTATGCAAATAAAATAATTGTCGGAATTTTAGGGTAAGTTCATTCATAGAATTGGACTTATCCTTTTTATTTTCTGAGAAAATATAAAATTATTTAGGATCCGGAGAACACAAATGTTGTTGTATGAATTGAATTTGAAATCCAAATTTGAGCTTAATGTAATTTTATAATACATTTATTATGCTAAAATGTAATCAGATTATGGAAACCAAATACTAATTCGGAGCTCAATATGAAAAAATTTGTACTAATATTTTGCATCACAATGGTTCTAAATCTTGCAGGCGTTCCGGCACATGCGGAAACGGCCGGAGCCGTACAAAAGGACAATCTCTTTCCGGTCAGGTACATATGTGAAAGCCTGGGAGCAAAGATTTCGTGGAACGCACAGCAAAAAACAGTTATCGTAAACTATCAAAATAAAAGTCTGGAGCTGAAAATTGGCAGTAATACAATAATATCAAACGGAAAGCAAAAAAGTTTAGAAAGTGAAATAAGTATTTCGGGAGGCAGAACTCTCCTGCCGGTAAGCGTGCTTAACAATGAACTTGGGCTGGGGCTGTCGGAACAGGACTGCCTGAACATAGTAGGAAGAAAGTTTATGGGCCTGCTTGGAGACAAAAACTATGAGGAAGCTGATGCACTGCTAAGCCGGATATTTTCAAACTATCTGACGGCAGGCGGTATGGAGTACCTGGCGGAAGGTATTCCCGAGCTGCAGCCGGGTGGCGGAAGTGCAGAGTATTGGCAGGATTCCTTACATCAGATCATCGGGATACCTCTCAAGGATAGACAAAATACATATTATACTATCAGGTTTGATCATGAGGGAAAAATTGACGAACTTGGAATTTGGGGACAGCAGCCTGAAGCTGCACCGGCACCCGAGTACGCTTCAGCAGAAAGCTTTACCGAGACAGAGGTAGTCATTGGTACCGGTGCATGGAAACTGTCCGGCACATTGACTACGCCGAAGGGAAACGGGCCGTTTCCGGCAGTCATACTTGTTCATGACTCGGGAGTACTTGACAGGGATGAAACGACGGGATATGTAAAGCCCTTCAGAGATCTTGCATATGGCCTTGCTTCAAAGAATATAGCTGTTTTGAGATACGATAAGAGAACTTTGATCCATAGTTCCAAACTTAAGCTCATTGGAAATATTACCTTGAATGAAGAAACCGAGCAGGATGCATATGCGGCTGCCGAATTCCTCAAAACGTCAGCGGGGATAGATAATTCCCGCATCATCATGCTTGGACACAGCCTGGGAGGATATGCAGTACCCAGAATATTGGCGACGGGCGGAGACACTTTTAAGGCAGGGATAATTATGAACGGTTTTACAAGACCGCAGTATGAGCTTATACCTGAATATCTTGGATATCTTGAGGGAAAGGGGCTGGCAAGTGCCGGCCAGCTGGAATATGTAAAAGCTCAGGCGGACCTACTGTCCTCGCCTGCTTTCAATTTCAAAAGCCCGCCTGAGAGCTATACTATGGGCAATTTGCATTATTACAGTTATATGAAGGATTATGATGTTATGGACCAGGCCGGAAAAATTAATAAGCCTGTGCTTGTCATGCAGGGTCAAAGGGATTTTATTGTCAGTACCG
>JAFABO010000187.1 GCA_023426005.1 Bacillota bacterium
TTTAACTATTTGATTTTTATGATTAATGATGTGGGGGTAAAAATGAGAAAAAAAGCGGGAGTAGTTTGTCTTTTACTTGTTATTTTGATGCTTTTTCCAGTGGTGGGGTACAAGGTCTTTACAGAAAAGGAGTATCCGGGAAATGTGACAAATGCGCAGGAAATAGCTGCAGTTGAGGATATGCGGGGAGTGTGGATCGCGTCGGTAAGCAATATTGACTTTCCTTCCAAGCCGGGACTAAGTGCGGAACAGCAAATGAAAGAGCTTGATGCAATTGTGGATAATGCTGAGTACATGGGACTGAATGCAATATTCTTCCAGGTGCGGCCCACAGGAGATGCATTGTACAAATCCTCAATTTTTCCATGGTCTGAATATCTGACCGGCAAGCAAGGAAAAGCAAACGACAAGAATTTTGATCCGCTGGCATATATAATAGAGCAGGGACATAAAAAGGGCATACAAATACATGCGTGGCTGAATCCTCTCAGGCTTTCAATGGGCACAACCTCAAAACCGGTTAAAAGTGTGGACGCGTTATCAGCCGGCCATCCTGCCAGGAAAATATCCAATGCTGTTGTGGCGGCAGACAACGGAAAGCTTTATCTCGATCCGGGCTCACCCGAAGCCATTAAGCTAATTACCGACGGAGTTGCTGAAATTCTTAAAAATTATGATGTGGACGGTATTCATTTCGATGATTATTTTTATCCCTCAAAAAGTGAATGCAACGGTAAGGACTTTAACGACAGCAAATCCTACGAAAAATACAAAGGTTCCTTCACCAGCAAGGACGACTGGCGCAGGAACAATATAAATACACTGGTAAAGAATACATACGACACTGTAAAGGCAATAAAGCCCAATGCTCAGTTCGGAATCAGCCCTTTTGCAATATGGTCCAACAAGGATAAAAATGCAGAAGGATCCGATACACAGGGCGGCATATCAACATATTACGATCACTATGCCGATACAAAGAAATGGGTAAAGGAAGCATACATAGATTATATAGCACCTCAGATATACTGGAATATAGGCTTTAAGATTGCGGATTATTCCGTAATTCTGGATTGGTGGAAAAACGTATGCGGCGGCAGCAGCGTAAAATTATATGTAGGACATGCCGCCTACAAGATAAATGACCCCTCACAGGCTAACGAGTGGCTTGATCCATTGCAGATACCCAAGCAGATTGCAATGAACAGAGACAGCAAAGCCGTCAGCGGAAGCATATTCTACGGATATTCGAACCTGAAAGCAAATGTGCTGGGAATCAAGGACAAACTGAGAGGAATATATGTGGCAGGCAGGGATGCCGGCAGTCCGGTACCCGAAGACCGTCAGCTTTATATTGCCGCTCCCGCAAACGGATATAAAACCTCCTCTTCAAAGGTTAGTATAATGGGAAGCTGCGACCCCGATCAGCCGCTGTACCTGAACGACAATCAGATAACTCCTTCGGAGGATGGATACTTTACGGTATATCAGGAGCTGAAGGTTGGGGAGAATGTACTTGTTTTCAAGCATAAGGATAAGGAAACCGTATTTAAAATAACAAGGACAGCCGCCTCAGCTTCCGCAACGTATCAGATGAACAAGCCGGGCTTCAGGGCGGGGTATTTTTCACCGGCAGCGTCCATGACAATGAAAACAGGTCAGAAAATTGATTTTTCCTGTGTAGCGCCCACCGGAGCGAAGGTATGGGTGGAGATAGGAAAATACAGGGTCGAGCTTGCCAATGCCGGTGACATGGATTCCAATGGAGGAGCCATCACTCCGGCTAGGTATAAGGGGACATTTACCATGCCGGCAGTGCCGGGAAGCCAGAAAATACTGAATCTTGACAAGCCTGTTTTTGTCATGGAGTACCAGGGACAGAAGATAACAAGCAAGCAGGGCAATATCCTCAGCATTCAATCCGACAAGTATTATAAATATGCCCTTGTCAGCACTTCCGAGGCCGAAGCCGTAGCAAGGTCAGGACCCTCATCAGATCAATCCAAGGTTACTCCTTTAATAAACGGTGCGGTGGATTACATCGTAGGTGAACAGAACGGTTATTATCTGCTGAAAAGCGGTGTTTGGACCGATAAAAAATATGTTAAGGTAGTGAATGACAAACCGCTGGCCTCCAACAAAATATCCTCCGTAAATGCAAAGGATAATGGGAGCTATACCGACATTACATTTAAAATGCCTGTAAATATGGTATATAGTATAGAAGCATCCCCGACGGCAGTAATTCTCAAAATATATGGTACGACAGGTATTAATGCGGGGTCGGCAGCGCCGGGAGCAGCCATTTTCAAATCCATAGATTATATGGCAGTCGACGGTGCGGCTCAATACACCTTTAATTTGAAGTCTCCCGACAACTATTTCGGGTATTATGCCCAGTATAAAAACGGAGCACTTGTTTTATCACTTAAGAATGCACCAAAGATTTCGGGCACCGGGAGCAAACCGTTGACAGGCCTGAAAGTTTTACTTGATGCGGGACACGGGGGAAGTGAAACTGGAGCCATAGGGCCTCTTGGAAAATACGGCCCGTATGAGAAGCAGCTCAATCTGGCCATTACCTTAAATACCAGGAAGTATCTGCAGGATTTAGGCGCTGCAGTTATTATGACCAGAACAAGTGACAAGACTGTCAGCCTCAATGAAAGAGCAAATTTAATAAGAAAAGAGAAACCCGATATAGCGGTTTCCATACACAACAATTCCATGGATGTGACGGCGGACTATACAAAGCACATCGGTTTGCTGGTATTATATTCAAAGGACAGTTCAAAGGCTGCGGCAGGTTTTGTAAAGGATTCCCTAATAACAGACCTGAAGCGCAATGATGGAGGGTTTAGATGGCAGAGCCTTTCGGTATGCACAGTTACTCAATCTCCGGCCATATTGATTGAAGGCGGCTTTATGTCAAATCCCGAGGAGTATCAGTGGCTGTCCAATTATGACAACCAGGTACAAATGGCCAATTCCATAGGTAAGGCCATACAGGATTGGGCCGTAAAGAACACAAGATAGGATTATCAGCCAAGCCTCTATAAAATAATAAAGTTTAACAGAATAATAATAAAGTATAACAGATTGAATCCACGTCAATAATGAATTGAGAGTGGATTTTTTTTATTCCACTCATTTGCATAATATGAATCAATGGAGGCTTGAATGGTCAAAGTAGGAATACCGAGAGGTTTATATTATTACAAGTTTTCCACTCTGTGGGAAAACTTTTTCACTGAGCTGGGAGCAGAAATTGTAATTTCGGATAAAACCAACAAAAACATATTATTGGAGGGTGCCAATAACTGCGTTTCCGAAGCATGTCTTCCTATAAAGGCATATTACGGCCATGTAATAAATCTGCTTGGAAAAGCGGACTTTATTTTCCTGCCGCGTTTTACAAGTATCTCAAGAAAACAGTATATTTGCCCGGAAGTTGCCGGAGTGCAGGATATGATAAGAAATTCCATAAGATTGATGCCCAGGATCATCGATACCGAGATCAATCTGAGGAAGAGCGAAAAAAATTCATGGCTTGCGGCGCAGTATACCGGTGAATTTATAACAAAGGATAAACAAAAAATAAAAAATGCCTACAAAAACGCATTAGAGGCATACAGAAATGAGAGACAGGTCATGAAATCCGGAGTACTGACCGATGAATTCAAGCAGGAAATCGGTTCAATGCCCCTGCGGGTCATTCAGAAACGCAGCACCAATATTACGGTTGCTGTTTTGGGCCATTGCTATACGGTATATGACAGCTTTATAAACATGGAATTGATGAAGAAGCTGAGGGATTGCGGGATAGGGATCGTAACGCTGGATATGCTTGATTACCGGGAGTCAAAGGAAAAATGCAGGGAACTTGACAAAATGTTGTTCTGGGACTATGGAACCCGGGCATATGGAGGAAGCATTCAGCTCATAGAAAATGGCGGAATAGATGGAGTTATTGCCATAACTTCCTTCGGCTGCGGGGTGGACAGTTTTGTGATAGAACTGGTTGAAAAGAAAATAAGAGAGGAAAGTGACCTTCCATTTATGAAGCTGGTTTTGGATGAACATTCGGCAGAGACCGGCTTCTGCACCAGACTGGAGGCATTTGTAGACATGATTGTGAGGAGGGTAACCCATGAAAATAACATTTCCTCATATAGGTAATACTTATATTACAGCAAAATCCTTTCTGGACGATTTTGGTTCGGAATACGTGGTTCCGCCCTTTAATACAAATAAGACGCTGGAATTGGGCTCAAAATATACCTCTGAAGCACATTGCCTGCCCTTTAAGCTCTTTGTGGGAAATATGCTCCAGGCCCATGAACTGGGTGCCGATACCATGCTGATAACCGGAGGCTGCGGACCATGCAAACTGGGATACTTTGGAGAGATGCTGAAAAAAACCGCCTCCGAAATCGGAATAAAGATGGATATTATAACTCTTGAAGTTCCGGATCAGGGCATGAAGGAACTGGCGGCGAGAATTAAGAAGGTCAGCGGCGGCTCAAACTATCTGAATGTTGCAAAAGCGGTGAATGCAGCCAAAAATGTGGCGGTTCAGCTGGACAACCTGGAAAGGCTGTCTCGTATAAAACGGGCCAGACAGCTTGAAAAGGGAAGTGTTGATAAAATATACCGCGGCTTTCAAACCGGGATTCTGGAGGTCAGTGGTTCGAAAGAAATATTAAAATTTATCAGACAGACAGAAAAGGCACTTAAAAAGCTGCCTGTAAATGAAAAGGCACGGCCCTTGAAAGTAGGAATTGTCGGAGAGATCTACACCACAATCGAGCCGTATGCGAATTTCTCCATTGAGAGAATGCTGGGCAATATGGGGGTGGAAGTGACAAGGCAGGTTACGGTCAGCGGCTGGATCATAAATGACATGCTGAAAAAAGGTCTTCACCTGCCTGTGGAATCGGAAGATGTAAGAGAATCAAAAGCATATATGAGCGGTATGGTAGGCGGACATGCCCATCATACCGTGGGCAATACCGTCGTCCATGCAAAGGAGGGCTATGACGGTGTTATTCATATTTATCCTCTGGGCTGCATGCCTGAAATTGTATCACAGGCAATCCTTCCTGCGGTGGAAGAAAATCATCAGATTCCCGTAATGACCATCATCAGGGACGAAATGACTGGAGAAGCCGGATTTAATACCAGAGTTGAAGCATTTGTCGATTTAATTAAAAAGAGAAGGGAAGAACACTTGAATGAACAAAATAAAATGTTATATGGGTATTGATGTAGGATCGGTAAGTACAAATATCACACTTATTGACGAAGATAATAAAGTCCTTGACAAGCAGTATCTCCGTACCGAAGGACAGCCCATAGAATCCATACGGAAAGGTCTGAAGGACATTGACAGGAGGATCGGCAAGA
Organism: Bacillota bacterium; assembly: GCA_023426005.1. Taxonomy (GTDB): domain Bacteria; phylum Bacillota; class Clostridia; order Acetivibrionales; family DSM-1351; genus Ruminiclostridium. Next base: position 5,407 of record JAFABO010000187.1, read on the forward strand.
ATATTGTCATATCAGGTGTCGGAGCAACAGGCAGCGGCAGGCAGCTGGCAGCCGCAATAGTGGGAGCCGATGTTGTAAAAAATGAAATCACGGCCCATGCGGTGGCCGCACAGAAAACAATACCCGATGTCAGGACTATTATTGAAATAGGCGGGCAGGATTCCAAGATTATTCTGTTAAAAAACCAGGTGGTTCATGATTTTGCCATGAACACCGTATGCGCTGCCGGGACGGGCTCCTTCCTGGACAGGCAGGCCTCCAGAATAGGGATAGCAATCGAGGATTTCGGGTCATATGCGTTAAAATCCAAAAATCCTGTGAGAATAGCAGGACGGTGTGCTGTTTTTGCCGAGAGCGACATGATACATAAACAGCAGATGGGACATTCAAGAGAAGATATCATCGGCGGTTTGTGTGAGGCCCTGGTCAGAAACTATCTTGCAAACCTGGCAAAAGGCAAAAGGCTGGATTCTCCAATTGTATTCCAGGGAGGTGTGGCGGCAAATATAGGTATTGTCAGAGCATTTGAAAAAGCCCTGGGAGCTGAGATCATAATACCTGAGCATTTTGATGTTATGGGCGCCTATGGTGTGGCTCTGCTGGCAAGGGAAAATGTACAGGCCGCTTCGGGAAAAACACAATTTAACGGCTTTGACAAGCTCAACGGTTCATATACCACCGAAAGCAGGGAATGCACGGGCTGCTCCAACTGCTGTGAAATTGTCCAGATCACACTGGATGACGATCCTGTGGCCTGCTGGGGGGATAAATGCGGCAAGTGGAGCGGGACTGCGTAAAGGCTGAAAGAACGTTTCTCAGACTCCTTACCTTGTATAAAACGGCGGTACTATTGTTTTAGTTGGCTTGGCTCCACAGGATATTATAGATATTAAATTGGGTTAATATTTGAACTCCCCATATAAGGGAGTCATTTTTTTCTTTGCAAGCATCCATAATACTGCAAAAAACATCCTGCAATGAATAATAATTTCAAAAGTGAATTTTTTACACCTTTTATATGAATTAAATACGTTTTTTATGTTCTAAGAGTGATATATAATTTTTATAAATTGAGGTTGCATTTAGTAAAGACGTCACAAAAGCACTGAAGGCATAAGAATTTCGTCCTGTAAAAATATATAAAAACATTGAAATATTGCACATACTTCGAGGGAGTTTAAGGCCAGAGGCCTTGATATAGGTAGTTTGTAATAACTACAATATATATAATTTTTATTTTAAGGAGGCATTGTAATGAAAAAATGTTTATGTATTTTGCTGGTATTGGTTATTATTGCAACCGGAATGATAACTGGATGCTCCTCATCAAAGAATGAGCAAGCTGTAAGTACCGGAAGTACTCAAGACTCAAGTACTGCCAGCCAGGAGGATCCTGGACAAGTAGTAAATTTGCATATCATGCACTGGAATGACATGCCGCAAAAAGTAATTCAGAAGTTCGAAGAAGACAATAAAAACATCAAAATTCAATTCGAAAAATTCACTGTGGACAAATTCATGCAAGTAATTAAGACCAGAATTGCGAGCCAGGAGCTTCCTGATATACTAGGAGCTCAGGAGAATGACTTCCCTACATTTGTAAAAGAAGGTATATATCTTGATATCACAAATGAAAGCTTTTTGAACAACTTTTATGATTCCGCAAAAAAAGAATTAGCTGACTTTGGAAACGGAAAGGTTTATGCTATTCCGACAAATGCGTGGGCAATGGGCATATTTGTAAATGTAGATATGTTTAAGCAGAATGGTATAGATTTGCCGAAAAGCTATGACGATATCCTTGCTGTAGCGGCAAAATTCAAAGAAAAAGGAATTTCTCCATTTGTACAAGGCTTGAAAGATAGCTGGACAGTTAACCAAATGAGCATTTCCCAGTTTAAATTACAAATGGCAGACCCATCATTTTATGATAAAACCAAGACAGGAGAAACAAAGTGGACTGATAAGGGAATGATTGATGCCTATAAGGAATGGACAGAATTGTTTGCCGGGAAGGGAATGATGTATAACGGAAGTATGGGACTTACATATGAGCAGGCTTTTCAGCTGTTCGAGCAGGGTAAGGTTCCCATGTGGCCTATGGGTACTTGGGCCTCAAGCCTATTCAAGGACAAGGACGGAAATGACAAAAAGTTTAACTTTGACCTGGATTTTATACCCCAGTATGCAAATAAACCAGGAGAAGAAGCTGTAAATGCAGGTACAAATATAGGTGCCATGTATTCCATAAGTTCATCCTCAAAAAATATTGAAACAGCAAAGAAATTCTTTGAATGGCTTACAACTTCTGAAAATGCAGCGCTTTTGGTAAAAGAGAATGGTTGTATGTTCCCTGTAAAGGGCATCGACTACGCAAAAGCTATTCCTTATGGAGATAAGCTGGTAAAAGCAACCTTTGATATGAAAATAGTAGCACCTTTTGATATAGGTGTGGATGCATCTGTAAAAGCGCAGCTTACAGTAGCAAATCAGAACCTGTTGGCAGGGGTAAGTACTGTTGAAAAAGAAATGGCTGAAGTACAACGAGTTCAGGAAAGTGCCAATCAAGAGAGAAAGTAATTCTGTTATGCCCAAATAAAGTCCGGCTGATATAAAAGGAAGTAATTCATTTTATATCAGCCGGATTATGAAAAAGAGGAGACATCAGGTGGGAAGAAAAATTTTAAACGAACGAAACATTACAAAAGTACTTTTCTTAATACCAGCAGTGACTATATGTTCAATTTTTATGATTATCCCCGGGATAATGGAGTTCTTTCTGAGTCTCACTGATTGGAATGGAATAAGTGCAAAATACAGCTTCATAGGGCTAAGAAATTTTAAGCAGATTTTTGAGGATAGAGTATTTTATATGGCTATCCGGAATACTCTGATATACAGCTTTTTTGTGGTAATACTGCAGCACACCTTTTCCCTTTCACTGGCGGTAATAATGAACCGCGGCTTAAAAGGTGAAAGGTTCTATAAAACTATACTTTTTTTACCATGTCTTTTATCAACCATAGTTGTAAGTTTGGCTTTTAACTTCATATATAATCCCATAAACGGGCAATTGAACTTTTTGTTCAAAAGTTTGGGACTGACTTCCCTGGCACAGACAAACTGGCTGGGAGATCCGAAAATAGCTCTGTTCTCTATAATTGCAGTCAGTGTATGGCAGTTTGTGGGGTATTGTATGGTAATTTACTTAGCAGGGTTAAAAGGAATCCCCAAAGAAATTATTGAAGCTGGAAAGGTTGATGGAGCAAATGACTGGCATATGTTCAGGCACATAGAGTTTCCATCCATTGCACCAGCGTTTACCATAAATACAGTTCTTTCAATCATTGGAACGCTAAAGGCCTTTGAAGTAGTATATGCAATGACTGGAGGCGGACCGGGAAATGCAACGGATGTAATAGCTACATATGTGTATAAGGTGGGTTTTACAAGTGGACGTATGGGATATGGTACTGCAGTTTCTCTTATTTTATTCCTGATGATAGTTGTAATAGCATTTGTTCAGGTAAAGATTCTAAAGGCAAGGGAGAATACACTATGAAGAAGTTTACATTCAAGGCGTGCATTAAGTATATTTTTGTTTGGCTGGCAGTAGCTATTTCGTTATATCCTCTGTTGTACATTATTACTATTGCATTAAAATCCAATGATAGCTTCATATCAGATCCAAATGGGCTGCCAAAGGAGATATACTGGAAAAATTTTAGTGATGCCTGGGTAATGGGTAAAATAGGAGCATATGCATGGAATACCATATATATGACAGCAGCAACCATACTGATTGTAGTAATAATCAGTGCATTGACAGGCTTTGCAATAGAAAAGCTTTGCGGTAAAAAAGACGGTAAGATATTTTACAATTTTTTTATCATAGGGATTATAATGCCTTTGCAGGTAATTATGCTGCCGCTTTTTAAGATACTGAAACAGCTTCAGATGATAAATAACCCTATAGGAATAATCTTTATATATGTTACACTGCAACTTTCATTTGCAATCTTTGTTTTTACAGGATTTTTTAAATCAATACCTGATGAGCTTATAGAATCGGCAAGGATAGATGGCTGCACATATAATAAAACATTCTGGGTAATTGTTTTTCCTCTATGCAAGGTTGTAACAGCCACCATTGCCATATTTGTGGGAATTGAAGTTTGGAAGGATTTTACCGTTCCATTGGTATTTGTGACAAATCCCTCATTGAAGACTTTGTCGGCAGGCCTTTTATATTTCAACAATGAGTTCAATACAAACTGGACGGCTCTTGCGGCAGCAATGCTGATTCAGACAGTACCTATCATAGGTCTGTATATTGCAATGCAGGAGCGCTTTGTAGAAGGAATAACGGCGGGCGCCGTAAAAGGGTGAGTGCAGCACCAAGCCCCCGCAGCTTTAATAATTGTTGAGTTAAGGAGGGTATTATGTCATTAAATAAAAAAGAAGACGGAAAAATTGATCCAAAAGCTTGGGAAATAGGAACGATGACCGATTTTCTGAAAGACGTTTCAGCTGAAAGTCTCAAAGCTTGTAGAGCGGCTGGAATACAATGTGTGGAATTGTTTTTTGACGGCAGGGGTGCGAATTCTGCTGAGGAAGTTATAGAAAAGCATTCCATGGATGCCTTTTACATTAGAAAGAGTGGGTTAAAACTTTGGTCGGTTCATCTTCCTTTCGGAACAAAATGGGATGTTTCAACGAAGAATGACCAGTTGAGGGAGAATGCAGTAAAGAAAATGTGTACACTGGTAGAACAGGCTTCTCGCTGGGAGGCGCAAATTGCGGTGATTCATGCCAGCTGGGAGCCGGTAAAAGAATCTGAGCGTGCTGAGAGAATGTTAAATGCAGAGAATTCTTTGAAGCTGATAGCAAAAAAGGCAAAGGAATGCAATATGAGATTGGCTGTTGAGTGTTTGCCCCGGACTTGTCTGGGCAACTGCAGTACTGAGCTTCTGAAACTTATCAAACATGAAAATACTTTTGTTTGTATGGATACTAACCATCTTTTGAGAGAGGCACAAAGTGATTTTATAAGTAAGCTGGGTGATAAAATCATTACTTTGCATGTTTCAGATTACGATGGAGTTGACGAGAGACACTGGCTTCCGGGAAAAGGAATAATTAATTGGAAAGAAGTTATAGCTGAGCTTAATAACGTGGGCTACAAAGGCCCTTTTATGTTTGAAGTCAATAGAACCTTTAAAAAAGAAGCTTATGAAGCAAAAGACCTTGTTGATTCCTGGAATAAAATTGTAGAGAATTTGAAATGAAAAATAGGCAGTGAATTCTCACTATAATCCATTATGCAAAATATAAAAATAATGTATAATAATATTACATAAAGTCGAAGCGTAGAATAGTAAAACCATCTCATGAAGCGAGGTGCTTGGGGATTGCCTGCCGGAGTATTTTCCACTATAGCTGCAAGAGCAAAGAAGATTTTACATATCGGTACACTAAAAAACAAACTTATTATAAGTTATATTTCTATCGTTGCAGTTTCGACTATTGTGATAGGAGTGGGCGCATACAACAAAGCATCCAAATCTTTAGAATTAGCGGCCGAGCAGCATATAGCCCAATCTCTGCTGCAGATAAGTGATAGTTTGGACAGTTATACAAGAGAGATGAACAGAATAGCATTTACCCTTAACGGTAATCAAAATGTTGTCAATATTCTTGATAAAAAGGGGATTACCAGCGACATTGAACATATCAGAGAGTATAAAACGGTACAGGATATCATATACAGTACCATAGAGTATGATTATTATGTTACAGGCTGTACTATTTTTTCACTTGACGGCAGAAATTTCAGCATGAACTCAAAAAGTGTAAAATTGGGATATGATTTTAAACAGGAAAGTTGGATTGATGAGTTGAAGAGTAAGAAGAACTGCTATATACCTTCTCACCATCAGAGTTTTCTTCTCCCTCCTGTCGGACAAAAGGTGGTATCCATGGTAAGGCAGTTCAAGGAGCCTGAAAGAGCCGGCAATATAGGCTATGTGGTAATTGACTACAGTACCGGTTTTATGGAAAATCTGATCCAGAACAAAATAGCAACAAAAAGCAGCAATATTTTCATAATGGATCAGGACAACAAGATAGTTTACACAAAGCAGGATAAGGACTATGACATTGCACAAATAACAGCAGATACTTTTGTAAAGCATGACAAGCTGGATAAAGTCATGACTATAAAAACGGAAATGACAGGGGAAAAAATTATTCTGTCTTACTATAAGTCATCTGATAATAGATGGACTGTGGTTCAAACAGTGCCTTTGAACGAGGTATATCAAAGTATCAGGGATATAAGGATATTTACAGCCAGAATTATTGCTTTTAGCCTGCTTTTTACTGTAGTTATCTCATACTTTTTGGCTTTTAGTATTTCAAGACCCATCAGACTGCTGCGGAAAAACATGAAAAAAGTAGAACAGGGAAACTTTGATATTTCTGCCAATACTGACTCAACTGATGAAATTATACAGCTCCAGAACAGCTTTTACAGCATGGCAAAAAAAATAGAGGAGATGATAGAGAAAAATTACAAGGTTGAGCTGCTTAGAAAAGAAGCTGAGCTTATGGCCATTCAATCGCAGATTAACCCGCACTTTTTGTGCAATACTCTTTCCATAATAGACAGCATGGCCGTTATTAAGGGAAATAACGAAGTATCCGACATGTGTCAGGCATTAAATAAGATATTTAGGTATAATATAGATTCCAGAGCATATTCCACAATAGGACAGGAATTGGAGCAAATTGAGCTATATCTGTACATTCAGGCTGTACGCTATGACAACAGACTGGATTATAGTATTAATGTTGAGGAAAACCTTTCCTGTTGTAAAATAATGAAACTATTAATTCATCCAATTGTAGAAAATGTCGTAATTCATGTTTTGGAAAAGAGGAAGGGCCCCTGCCGTTTGGATATAAAGGTCTCCCTGGACAATAAAGGGGATTTGGAAATATGTATCAGCGACAACGGTCAGGGAATGTCTGTTGAAAAGCTGCAGGAGATAGAGGAAGAATTAAAATGCTCCAGTGATATCTATTCCAATGCGGTGGGTAAAAACGGATACCATATTGGGTTGAAAAATGTTCACTACAGAATAAAACAGAAATACGGAAGTCAGTATGGAATAGAAATAAAAAGCATACAAAGCCTGGGAACAACTGTCGTTATGGTTATTCCATTCATCTCATAGGAGGAGCTATATGAGCTATAGGGTACTTGTTGTTGAGGATGAACCTTTAACCAGGAAGGGGATCATATCGAAGATCCAATGGGACAGGTTTGACATTGAGACTATTGATGAAGCTTCCGATGGTGAAGAAGCCCTGTGCAAGATTCATGACAATAAACCTGACCTGATAATTACAGATATACGTATGCCTGAGCTGGATGGTATTTCACTTATTAAAAGGACCCTTGGGGAAGGTTATGATATTAAATTTATAATTATCAGTGCATATTCGGAATTTGATTATGCAAAAAATGCAATGTCCTACGGGGTGAAAAATTATATAGTAAAACCTATCGATTCTGTTGAGTTTGAAAAAACTCTGGAAAAAATTTTTGAAGAAATAGAGAATGAATCTGAAGAAAGTACGAAACTGACTTTTTATAAGCAATATGAGATGATGAAGCAGGATATGAAAAGGGATACGCTATTGACTAATTTTTTACTGAAGATGGATAGCGAACACCTTTCTGATAAAATATTGGCGGAAAATAAAATTGTTTTTAAGTATTCATGTTTCTTTGTAGCTGTCATTGTATTGAATACAGCAGGACAACTGGAAGAAAATGAAGAGCAGCTGTTGATGGAGAGCAGAAACCTTATAACAAACATAGTACAGCAGTACAATGACGTCATATTCTTTAAAAATACTAACTTTACTAATGAGTATGTATTGCTTTTTAATTTGGAAGAGAAGAAAGAGACTAATCCTTTTGATGAGATTATTATCAAAAGAATATTAAATGACTTTTCAAAGACATCTGAAGTTCAGGCAGCAGTGGGTATCAGTCTTGTCGTACAGTCTGCTTTGAATATCCCAAAGGCATACAATCAGGGAAAGTCTGCTGTAAGCGAGTCCATATTTAGAGGATATTGCAAAATATTCAGTTTTTCAGATTTCATAAATGAAGGCCTTGTAGCTAAAGAAATAGATAACAGCAAGCGTCTGTTGACCTCTTACATTTTAAATGGCAGGAAAGATGCCGCTGTCAGCTACATAAGACATATATTTACGGGTGAAAACCAGCAATTTCTAAATCATATTCATTTGAAAATCTTATGTGCGGAGGTACTTATAGAATTAGAAAAACTTACGCACAAAAATAATATAAAAATGCAGCAGATAGTGACAGAAAAACACGTTTTTGTAAATGATGCGCTTTGTACCTACAGTATAAAACAAATGATGCAGTCTCTACAGGAGATTGTTGTTCAAGTTATTGACGATCTTCACAAAGATAAGAAAAACCTATCTAAAAAAATTGTAACAGAAGTAGTGGCTTATATAAACAGCAATTTTAAAGAAGATATTACATTAAAGAAAATATCTTCTATGTATTATATAAATCCCAATTACTTCTGTAAGCTTTTCAGAGACTTTACCGGAGAAGGCTTCAATATCTATATCAACAGGGTTCGCCTGGAAAATGCAAAGCATTTTCTTAAAGCATCAAATTTGACAGTAAATGAGGTGGCAGAAATGGTGGGGTTTGAACCCAAGTACTTTTCCAAGGTCTTCAAAAAAGAGTTTAAGATGACCCCGAAAGAATATATGCAAAAAAAGTAAGATAAATATTTATGTGAATTTTCTGCCGGATTTATTTCTTACCTTCACAAGCTGCAGCTGCTGCAATCCCCACAGGAGAAACCCGAATTGATTTTTTCCATTTTCCAAATAATTTGATATATATCAAAAATCTCGCTGGTTATGATTCCAGCGAGATTTAGATACAGATTAAATTTTTACATCACCCAACGTATCAAGCCCATATCAAACCTGTTTATCAAATCCGGGTGCTTTGGTGTTACCCGGAAGGTATAGGCGTACTCGCCGCCGTCTTCAATCCTCAGGTTCAGGGTATACCTGTAGAGGCTGTCGCCGAGCTTTTCAGCGCAATTCATCTCAATAGCCTGTGCACAGGTTATTTTACCGTTTTCATGAGTTCCGTAATATACTTCGACCTTCACATTTGCAGGATCTATTGCACCCAACTGAGCATTAACCGACAGGTATATCTCCTGTCCGGAATTTGATTTGTAGTCCTTCAAATCATTTACATTTCTTTCTGCAATCAGCTGAACCTGAGCCCAGTTATTTATCATGTGCTCCACAAAAGAATTGAAACTCCTTGCCGCACTGCAATTATCCTCTAACAGCTTTGAAGCTCCGGCCATAGAGGGCAGGTACATTCTCTCGGTGTACTCCTTTACCATTCTGTCGGTACTGTAATTCCAGGCCAGCGACTTGATGGAATTTTTCATGATTCGGATCCATTCCTCGGGTATACCTTTCTCGTTAACCTCGTAGAAAAGGGGAACGATCTTTCCTTCAAGAGTGTCATATATGGATTCGCTGTCTATATCGTCCTGGGAGCTCTCATTGTCAAATTCGGTCTCATCACCTATAACCCAGCCGTTTTCACCGTTATAGCCCTCGCACCACCAGCCGTCCAGAATACTGAAGTTGATGACGCCGTTAATGCAGACCTTTTGACCGCTGGTTCCGCTTGCTTCCAGAGGCCTTCTTGGATTATTCATCCATATGTCGACACCTTGAACAAGATTTCTGGCAACAGTCATATTATAATTTTCAAGAAGGATAACCTTTCCGTAGAAGCCTTCCTGTCTGGCTATATCGTTTATATTTTTGATGACGTCGTGAGCCGGGCCGTCGGCAGGGTGGGCCTTACCGGCAAAAATAATCTGCACCGGCTTTTCCGGGTTATTGAGAATATTCTGTATCCTTGCAAGATTTCTGAATATGAGGTTTGCTCTCTTATAGGTTGCAAACCTTCTTGCAAAACCGATGGTAAGAGCATTGGGATCAAGGAAGGTATCAATCTGTCTTACCGCTTCCATAGATTCACCGTTAGCCAGTTTCTGAGCCTTAAGTCTATCCCTTATGAAACCGATCAGCTTGTGTTTTAATTCCACATGGGTATTCCAGAGCTCTCCGGAAGGAATACTATCTATACCTTCAAAAGTGGAAGCGGAGTATATCCGGGTTTTCCAGTCCGGGACAAGGTATTTGTCGTAAAGCTCCTTAATTTTAGGCGACAGCCAGGTCAGTGTATGAATTCCATTGGTGACGTGCGTTATGGGGACATCAGCCTGGGGTACACCGGGCCAGACATCTCCGAAAATATCCCTGGAGACGGCGCCGTGAAGCTGACTTACTCCATTTTTTCTGCCGGCAAGCGTCAGAGCAAGGACTGTCATGTTGAAATTCTGATCCTCGGGATTTTTCAGTCCCAGTTCAAGGAAATCGTATCTGCTGAGTCCCAATTGACCCCAGAAGTCTCCGAAATATTTGTCCATCATGTACAGCGGGAAGGTGTCATTTCCTGCCGGAACAGGGGTATGGGTAGTAAATATGGCGGAATTGGCCACTATCTGCTTTGCTTCTTTAAAGGTTAAATGTTTTTCATTAATAAGTTTTCTTATAAGTTCCAGCCCCATGAAAGAGGAATGTCCCTCGTTCATATGGTAAACCGTGGGGTGGATATCAAGTGCATCCAAAACACGGATGCCGCCGATGCCCAGGAAAATTTCCTGCTGAATCCTGGTTTCATGATCTCCTCCGTACAGCCTTGAAGTAAGGTCTCTGTCAGAAGGCGTGTTTTTCGACACATCGGTATCCATCAGGTAAAGATCGATCCTTCCTATCTGCACTTTCCAAACCTTTGCATATACGGTCCTTCCCGCAAAGGTGATATTGATCTCAGCCTGCTCGCCGTTTGAATTGAGTGCCGGCAATATGGGAAGCTGGGAAATATTCAAATTGTTAAAACTGGTTTCCTGCCAACCGTCAATATTGATTCTCTGGCTGAAATAGCCCTGCTTGTAAAAAAGACCGATTGCAGTAAAAGGAAGGCCCAGATCGCTGGCAGACTTGCAGTGATCGCCCGACAATACTCCCAGACCGCCGGAATAAATAGGCAGCACTTCGTTTAGTCCATATTCGGCCGAAAAATAGGCAATTCTTTTTCCGCTGCTTTCGGGATGATTTATTGAAAACCATGTGTCTTTTTCGGACATATAGCTGTCAAAGGCGGCGACCACATTATGAAGCCTTGACATATAATCCTTATCTTCAAGTCTGGCCTGAAGCTTTTTCTGACTTACCTCCTGTAAAAAACGTACGGGGTTTTTGCCCAGCTTCTCCCACAGCTCCAGGTCAATCTCCCTGTAAAGGTCGATTGCCTCAGGATTCCAGGACCACCATAAATTATATGCGATATCGTTCAATCTCTTAAATTCTTCCGGCAAGGCTGATATTACGTTGATTTTTCCAACAAGATACATGTGCATCCTCCGATCTGTTATTCAGTAGATTATATATTTCTACCCGTTATTTATATAATTCAAGCTGTATTTGCTTATCCGATTTTCAGTTGTTGATATAATAACATAAAGATGATGTTATTGGTAGCGTTTATCATTAATTAATACAATGTTAAAGTCAATTTAATTAACCGGCACCGACCCGCTAAATTAAATGGAAAAAAATACTTTTCACAATTTATGATTTTGATAAATAAAAAGTACCAAAATGTGAAAAAAATATATATTATGATAAATATGATAAAACGATTCTTTATTTACGGTATTATCGGCTGGAGC
>JAFABO010000194.1 GCA_023426005.1 Bacillota bacterium
GAAGGAACCCAAATACACTTGCTAAGGATTTCGCAAAGAAGTTTAATACAAAAGAATACGAGGCATACCGGCTGCTGCATACTGAGGGCAGCTTTATAATTGAACAGGCCACACAAAAAGCTTATGAGGAAGATGGGGTATTAAAATATCAGTGGCTTGCTACACTGGACTTCAAAACTTGCGACGAATGCCAGCCGCTTGACGGCAAGGTGTTTGATGTTGGTAAAGGTATTGTTGGTAAAAATCTGACACCAAAGCACAATTTATGCAGGTGCACAACGGTGCCGTATTATGATGATGTTGAACCAAGTACCCGGACAGCACGAGACCCAGTGACAGGGAAAAGCTATGCGGTGCCGGCCGATATGCAATATAAGCAATGGCATAAGCAATATATCGAAAACAATCCTAAGGCTATATTGGCTGAAAAGAAGTGGAAAAACAGACATGCCGATAAAAAACAGCATGAAAAATACAAGGAGGTTCTTGGGTCCGGTGCAGGTAAATCCATTGATGATTTCCAGAATTTGAAGTATAATAAAGTAGAAGAGTATGGTATCTTAAAAGCCCAGTACAAGGGGATGGGCTATTACAATAAGGCGGTATCCAATGAACCGGCAATTACTGAACACGTCAAAAATGTTGCAGCAAGAGCGGATATGTCTCTTGAGGGCTTTCAGTATCGGTTGAAAACAAAAGAATCATTTCTTGGGAAAATAAAACGGGAATATAGTCCGGACGGTAATGAGTACGAAGTCAAAGACATTATAAGATATACCTATACCGCAGATTCTTCCGAGTTGGCAGATAAGACGCTAAAGGCTATTGATGAGCACCGCAGCATGGGATACAATACGGTTAAAGTGACAAATAGTTGGGACAACGATTTAAACCCATACAAAGGTATTAATACGATAGTTCAGGCCCCAAACGGTCAAAAATTTGAAATACAATACCATACACCCGAAAGCTTTGCTGTTAAAAATGGAGAAATGCATAGGTTTTATGAGGAATGGAGGCATTTACCGAGGGATTCGGGTAAACGCGCCGAACTTGAAACGGCCATGAAAAAGTTATCTGCTCCCATGATTCGGCCTAAAAATATAGAAAGGGTGAAATAATTGTCAGCGTATTACAAAATTCTTGATAAAAATCTTATTGGGCGGCAAGACGGAATGTTTGATTGTTATATATATGATGCCGAAAAAGGTTGGAAACCAGATGACGAACATATTCTAATGGATCGCATTATTGGATATGACGGGGATGGGATTGGTTCTTCAGATATGCTATTCAGGGTTGAAGAAATTACAGAAAAACAGGCAAATGAAATAATTGACAGCTTGCGTTAAACAAAGCACTTACAAATAAATGGTAGGTGCTTTTATTATGCTTAAAAGGAGGAGGTGATCCGCTATCTCCCTTTAGACCGGGGTTACGGTCTTATTTTTATGTCCGAAATGACGGTAAACTAACTTACTCAGGCCGAGAGAATAAAACGGCTATATCCCAGCACCCGGAGAGCGGGAATAAAAATCTATGGAGGAATTGATTATGGAATGGTTAAAAAAACTTATCGAAAATGCAAAGAAAAAAGATGACGGCAGCATTGATATGGAGGATTTAATGAAGCAGATCAATGCAGAGTTTCCCAAAAATGCGGTACCAAAATCAGATTTCAATACGATTAATGAGCAACTCAAAACGGCAAATAGCACGATTATTGACCTTAAGAAAAATAATACAGATAACGAGACGCTGCAGAAAACTATTAAAAATCATGAAACTACTATCTCTATCTTAAAAACGGACTCTGACAAGGTTAAAAAAGAATATGCCCTGAAGGATAAGCTTAAAGATTTAGGGGTAACAGATCCGGATTACTTGATTTACAAGCACGGAGGAATTGAAAAGTTCAATTATGACAAGGAAGGGAATCTTATAGGCCTTGAGGATTCCGTTAAGCCTTACAAAGAATCTCTACCTCATATCTTTAAATCAGGTAAATTCGGAACGGATTACACTCCTGCAGGCGGCGGTGAATACACCGGAAAGAATCCTTTTGCAAAGGAAACTTTTAATTTGACCGAGCAGGGGAAATTACTAAAAACCAATCCGGCACAGGCCAAAGAACTGGCTACAGCTGCCGGTGTAACAATTTAAAGAAAGGTAAAGGTGAAATAATATGCCAGGAACAAGATTAGTTGATGTAATTGTGCCGGAACTGTTTAACCCCTATGTGGTTAACCGTACAATGGTACTTTCTGCTTTGATTCAGAGTGGAATTGTAGTAAATAATAGTGAGTTTGACTCATTGGCCTCTCAGGCCAGCCCACTGGTAAATATGCCATTCTTCGAAGATCTTCAGGGCGAATCTGAGCAAGTCATCGAGGGAGATGACTTGGACGATAACAAGATTACATCCAGTAAGGATGTTGCAGTAATTATCCGTAGGGCGAAGATGTGGAGCGCATCTGATTTAAGCGCAGCCTTGGCGGGTGCAGATCCGATGAAAGCTATTGGTGACCTTGTTGCCGGTTTTTGGTCAAGAGATATGCAAAAGGAATTAATTGCTCTGCTTAAAGGTGTATTTGGTACATTTACTCCGGATGCGGGCGATCCAACTACAAGGCTTGCAAGTAATATCTTAGATATATCTGCCGAAAGTGGTAATGCTGCTAAGTGGAGTGGAAGTGCTTTTATTGATGCACAGCAGCGCCTGGGGGATGCAAAGGAACAGCTTACTGCCGTGGCGGTACATAGCGCAACGGAAGCCTTCTTAAGAAAACAAAACCTGATTGAAACCGTACAGCCTTCCACAGGTGGAAAGATTGATATATACCAGGGGAAGCGTGTAATTATTGATGATGGATGCCCATATGAGGGCTCCGGGACCAACATGGTGTTTACATCATATTTATTCGGCGCAGGTGCGATTGCACTGGGTAATGGTTCTCCCGTAGGATTCGTTCCCACAGAAACAGACAGGGATAAGAAAAAGGGCTCCGGTATAGATTACCTAATTAACAGGAAAACCAACATCCTGCATCCGCGCGGGGTGAAATTTACAAATTCAAATGTTGAAAAAGCTGAAGGACC
>JAFABO010000057.1 GCA_023426005.1 Bacillota bacterium
AAAAGCTATCTCGGGATAGCCGGTAGCTGGGTACTGGTTGGGCTTTACAGCCGTTATTACATGCTCTGCCTTTTTAACTATCATATCTGATCTCCTATTGCTAATATTTAATTTAACTCGTTGTGCCTGGTAAATTTACTCTCACCAGTCAACCAACCAGCACAACGCGTTCGGTTAATATAATAATTATACCTCTATTACTACATTTTTTATCCATTTGTCTGATTTCAGCCTTATTACCGAAGCAGCCATCTTGGCCAATTCCTCCGCCATTACCAGCAGTACCACCCACTGAACGTCCAGTTTCAGGACAAACGCCCCGATAAAAGCCAGGGGAACCCCTATAAGCCACATGGTCAGGCCTTCTGCCTTAAACGCAAAGCCTGCATCCCCGCCGCCTCTTAATATTCCCACAATTGATACTATATTAGTCAGGCGTATTGGTATAATGAAGGCATTGATATTGAGTATTATTATGGCCATTCTCAATACATCAGCCGTGACCTCGAACAGGTTTGCCACCGCAGGTGCGATAAAATACAGTGCAGCTCCCAGCACAACTCCTCCCAGCAGGCAGAGCCTGACAAACTTCCAGGCATACTCTTTTGCCTTGTGCTCTTCTCCCGCTCCTATAACATGTCCTACCATGATAGCGGAGGCACTTGCCATTCCAAAGCCTGCCACTAAAAACAAATTGGTAATATTGTTTGTTATCTGAACTGCGGCAAAGGCCTCGGTACTGATCCTTCCGTACGCCACCGAATATACGGCAAAACCGAGTCCCCAGCATATTTCATTCAGTATTACAGGGATCATGGTTGTTATTACGCGTTTGAACAGCTCGGAAGTGACCGTTTTCAACACCCTTATTCTTATACGTAATATATCATAATATCTCCAGCTTATAACCAGAAAAATACCCATCTCAATCACCCTCGATATCAAGGTAGCAGTTGCCGAACCCTTTACCCCCATGGCAGGAAAGCCCCACATCCCGAATATTAAGACAACGTTGAGCAGGGTGTTTATCCCCAGTGCTATTCCGCTGATTACCATAGGCATGGCCGACTTGCCTATGCTTCGCAGGTTTACGCTTATGCCAAAACTGACCGAGGCAAATACAAAACTGAAGCTGAAAATTCTTAAGAAATCCGAGCCTAACTTGATAACCAATGGGTTTGTATTAAAAATACCCACTATCTGTTCAGGGAAAAGGATACCTGCAAATGAAAATATCAATGAAACACCCGCCGCCAGAGCTGCGCCCATATTAACCACTCTGCCTATATTTTCATGATCCTTTTTGCCCCAGAACTGGGCTATAAAAATACCCGCTCCACTGTGAATAGCCGCATATACGAGAAATACAAGCAGGCCATACTGGTTGGCTATGCCCACTGCTGCTACAGGCTCGTTGCCCAGCTTTCCCACCATGACGCTGTCCACCATGGCAAGTGAGGAAGTAATCAGATTTTGCATTATAACAGGTATTGCCAATGTAATCAGTTTATAATAAAAACTTTTATCACCAAATACTGCTTTTTTCATTGTGCCCCCAAATAGAATTTGATTTGTATGTTTTATAATTAAAATATTTACCTCACGTGATTATACTACACCAAAGCTTAAAATGCTATCTGCTTCTTTCTTTTGCCCTGACAGAACAAAGGCGGAAAATTATACTTTCCCGTGCAATAAAAAATTCCACCTGCTGAGAAACAGGTGGTTTGAGTGACTGCAATATTAAATCTGGTCTATAACCTTCCCATTTGCTTTTCGCATATCGGTGCCGGCCTTCAGCAGCTGTTCCGATACTTTTTTGTATTCAACAGGCCTTTTTATTTTCAGGGTTGTGGTCTTTATAAGCTCCTCATAGCTTAATACAAAGTATCTTATTATTTTATATTGCGGAATATCCTGGTTAAGCTTCTTTATCTCCCTTTGAACCATTTGGGCTATCTCTTCGGTGCCTGGTTTCCTGTCCCACTTTTCGGCAAGCGCCGCTTGGTCAACGACAATTTTGGCACAGACCTGAATATCTCCGTCAGGAGCAGAATTTCCCCACGCGAAGGCTTCCTTGACACCTTCAATATTATTCAGCAGCATTTCATATTCTTCCGGGAAGGCTTTCTTTCCGTTGGTGAATACAATCATTGATTTGGCTCTTCCCGTTATGGTTGTAAACCCTCCGTCATCTATGAAACCAAGGTCTCCCGTATGGAACCAGCCCTGTTCATCTATTGCTTCCCTTGTGGCAGCCTCATCCTCGTAATACCCCATCATTACATTCGGGCCTCTTGTGATGATTTCTCCCATACCGCTTTCATCAGGGCTATCTATTGCTATCTCAATCCCCTTCATGGGCTGTCCTATGGTTCCGGCCTTGTTGTAAAAGTCATTGTTGGCTGCAACCACCGGTGAGGTTTCGGTCAGCCCGTATCCCTGGATGACCTTTAATCCAAGGGTTCCGAAGCCGTGTATGATTTCCCCGTCGATAGGGGCGGCCCCCGATATGGCAAGCCGCAGTCCGGGACCTATCTGCGCAAGGATTTTTTTGAACAACTTTCTTCTGACATCTATCCCCACTGCCGACAGAGCATTTGAAACCCTGCCCAGGGTCTTTACCGTACCGGCTTTACCGGCCTTTTTCAAACCCTCCTGAAGCTTTTTATACATTGCCTCCAGTATGGCAGGAACCACTACAAGCAGAGTGACATCGAATTCCTTGAGATTCTTTGCTATATGCTTGATACCTTCGGAATAGGCGACAGTGACACCGTTTTTCACCATGAAGAGCATACCTGCCGAAAGCTCAAAGGTATGGTGCAGCGGAAGAATCGACAGGTGTACATCATTCGGGAATACCTTGATTACTGATGTGACGGCGCTGACATCTGAACAGACATTCCGCTGATTCAGCATTACCCCCTTCGCCATACTTGTAGTTCCCGAAGTAAAGAGCAAAAGTGAAAGTTTTTCAGGGTCGATTACAGCGTCGATAAAGCTCCTGTCTCCTGTTCCCAGCAGCTCTCTGCCTTCACCCATAAGCTTTGAAAGGTTATGGAAGTTTGAGGGATATCCGCCTTCCAGCTCATCCATGCATATAAAGTGCCGGATGCCGGTATCTCGTTTGGCCAGCTGCAGCATTTCAGAATCAAAATGTTTGCTGTAAATGATGGCATCAACCCTGCCCCTGCTGATGAGGTTCTCAATTTCCACCTCGGGCAGATGCTTGTCCAGTGGCACAGCCACACCTGTACCGTTTACTATCGAAAAAAAGCTTACTGCCCATTCATACCTGTTTTCGCTTATTACCGCAATTCTTTTATCCTTAAGCCCCAGGCCATGCAAGGCTGTGCCAAGTGCATCTATTTCATCTCCAAATACCCTGTAGGATTTAGCTTTAATTTTGCCGTCCGCCTTAAATTTAAAAGCAGCCTTATCTCCGAACTTTTGAATACTGTTCTTAACCAACTGCTTGAAATCTCTTACTGTCTCAGTTTCATAATAACCCAGTCCGGTGACTGTTTTTCTGCCGTCTACCTCAGATATTACAATTCCTTTTTTGTTCATATAATCTCCCTTGGAACGTATATTAACATTATAATTATTACCTGGTTATAATTATTATATTCTAT
>JAFABO010000134.1 GCA_023426005.1 Bacillota bacterium
GTAAGCTGCCCACAGTGTCATGTTTTCAAGCTGCCTCACAGGGTATGTGGTGAATGTGGATATTATGATGGCAAACAGGTAGTTAAAGTAGAAGCTAAATAATAATATGTCATTAAAGCAGCAGGATTATTCTTGCTGCTTTTTGATTTCTGCTAAAGAAACAGGTTGTGTAAAAAAGGTATTACTCCATTGGGAGACAGGCATATAAGGATTGCAACAGGTAGACTTGTCAAAAAAATTATATTACAATTGGTAGGAGAAATGATATCCGGATATCCCGGGCTTGAAACAAAAGTCTATGATCCATGATATTGAAAATAATTTTTTGGCTCGCGTGTGGCGGTAAGCCGAGAAACATTTGCCAAACGCATTAATTGGCAAATAAAGCTGATAATATTCAGGAATAAGTAAATTTAGTAATCCGAGTATTTGCTTGCCTTTGTATAAAGTATGTTGGAATTGTTTTATAAATGACACGGAGGTGTAAGGTTTGGGAAAACCCATAGTAGCAGTTGTTGGTAGGCCTAATGTAGGAAAATCAACATTTTTTAACTATCTTGCAGGAAGCAGGATTTCCATTGTAGAAGATACTCCTGGAGTCACCAGAGATAGGATATATACCGAGATTGAATGGAGAAACAGAAAATTTACTCTGATAGATACAGGCGGAATTGAGCCGTATTCAGAAGACATAATAATGCAGCAGATGAAGCGGCAGGCTGAAATTGCTATTGAGACTGCAGATGTTATATTGTTCATGGTGGATGCAAAGGACGGCATGACGGCTACCGACAAGGAGGTGGCCACCATGCTTAGAAAGTCTCAGAAGCCCGTGGTGCTGACTGTTAACAAGGTTGACCGGGTGGGTGATCCGCCGCCTGAAGTATACGAGTTTTATAACCTTGGCATGGGGGATATGGTAATAATATCTTCTGTGCACGGCCTTGGAATGGGAGAACTGCTGGACGCTGTTTTTGAACATTTTCCCGAAGACATTGACAGCGAGGAAGATGCAGAGGTTATAAAGGTAGCAGTGGTGGGAAAACCAAATGCCGGGAAGTCCTCATTGATAAATTCCATACTTGGAGAGGAAAGGGTTATTGTTAGCAATATTCCCGGAACCACCAGGGATGCCATTGATACACATGTGGAAAACAACGGGCAGAAATTTACTTTTATTGATACGGCGGGTATCAGGAAAAGAGTAAAGATAAATGAAATTATTGAAAAGTACAGTACCATCAGATCCTGGACTGCAATAGAGAGGGCTGACGTCTGCCTCATAATGATAGATGCCGAGGACGGTGTTACCGAGCAGGATACAAAAATCGCCGGTTATGCACATCAGCAGGGCAAAGCATCTATAATAGTAATAAACAAGTGGGATTTGATTGAAAAGCAGACAGGGACTCTGGAGGAATACAGAAAGCAGGTGCATGAGAAATTAGGTTTCATGACTTATGCACCGGTATTGTTTATATCGGCCAAAACAGGGCAAAGAGTCAATAAAATTTATGAATTGATTAAATATGTTGCGGATCAGGCAGCCTTCAGGATATCCACAGGAATGCTTAACGACCTGATTAATGAAGCGATAGCAATGGTTCAGCCGCCCTCGGACAAAGGGAAGAGGCTGAAGATTTACTACATGACACAGGTGAGCATCAAACCCCCCACCTTTATTGTGTTTGTTAATAATTTGGAGCTTTTCCATTATTCATATGAGCGATATCTTGAGAATCAATTGAGAAAAACCTTTGGATTTGAAGGTACACCGATTAAATTTATTCACAGACAGCGGGACAAAGAAGAATAAAATTCTTCTTCCGGACATTAAGATATAAAGCCTGTAAAGGCAGAAATGGTGGATGTATATGGGATTATTTGTAGTTAAACTGGTTGCTGTTGTTGTAATAGGATATCTGATGGGAAGCTTGAATACTTCGCTCATAGTCGGCAAATTTTACGGTACGGATGTCAGAAAGCATGGCAGCGGCAACGCAGGGATGACCAATACCCTCAGAACACTGGGAAAAGCGGCAGCTGTGATGGTTATTGCCGGAGATATATTGAAGGGTGTTTTATCATACCTTTTAGGGAATATTATTGTTGGTTCAATTCCTGAAACCATAACTCTTAATCTTGCAGGCATCGGTGGAATGGCGGCCGGAATAGCGGCTATAGCAGGACATAACTGGCCCGTTTACTTCGGGTTTAAGGGTGGAAAAGGAATACTTACCTCCTTTGCAGTTGTATTGATGATGGATTGGAAACTTGGATTGATCCTGCTTGGAATATTTGCTGTAATTGTAGCAATTACAAGATATGTTTCCCTGGGCTCAATAATAGCCTCCGCTGCTTTTCCCATAGGCGCGGCAATAATAGGAAACAGCATCATATTTATTGTTTTTTCAGCTGTTTTGGCTGTTTTGGCCGTAGCCAGACATAAAGCGAATATAGGAAGACTGCTAAACGGCTCTGAGGCCAAGCTGGGTCAGAAGAAAAAGACCAACGGTTGAGCTATGTGTATCGTAATTTATATAATGGCCAATTAACCTCCTTTATTCGCCTTAAAGCGGATGGGGAGTGATGATTTCATAACTATTATTTGTGGCCGCAATGCGGCTCAAAGCCATAATATGGCTTAGGAGGTTAATATGAACAGAAATGTTGCAGTAGTCGGTGCCGGGAGTATGGGTACAGCCATGGCGGTTCTGTTATCGAAAAACGGAAATAATGTAAGCCTCTGGTCTCCGATGAAAGATGAAATTAACATGTTAAAGGCAAATAGGGAGCATGTGACAAGATTGCCGGGAGTAAAAGTTCCGGATAGTGTTGAGTTTACTACAAATATTGAATTTGCGGTAAAAAATGCAGAAGTTGTTGTGCTTGCAGTTCCGTCACAGACTACCAGACAGAATTGCAAAACACTCTCAGGTCTGATTTCAAAGAGTACAATTGTTGTAACCTGTTCAAAGGGAATAGAAGATGTCAGCTGTAAACTCTTATCGGAAATTATGCAAGAGGAGCTGCCCCATAACAATATAGCAGTTTTGTCCGGACCGAGCCATGCCGAGGAAATCGGAAGAGATATTCCCACAACGGTAGTGGCTGCATCTGAGGATTTGAAAGTAGCAAAGTTTTTGCAGGATCTCTTTATGACACCTAACTTCAGAGTGTATACAAACACCGATGTAATAGGGGTTGAGCTGGGCGGAGCCCTTAAGAATATCATTGCCCTGTGTGCTGGCATATCGGATGGGCTGGGCTTTGGAGACAATACTAAAGCCGCTCTGATGACCAGAGGTATTGCTGAAATTTCCCGGCTTGGTGTGGCCATGGGCGGAAATGCCGATACATTCTCGGGTCTTACTGGAGTGGGGGACCTGATTGTCACCTGTACCAGCATGCACAGCAGAAACAGAAGGGCGGGTATATTGATAGGGCAGGGCAAGTCTGTCCAGGAAGCCCTCGATGAGGTTAATATGGTAGTGGAAGGTGTTGCTACCACAAAACCGGCGTATGAGCTGGCCAGAAAGCTGGGTGTGTCAATGCCTATAACCAATGAAGCCTACAGTATTCTGTTTGAAGGCAAGGACCCGAGATATGCGGTCGGAGATCTAATGACCAGGGACAAAAAAACTGAAATGTAAATAATGAAATAGGATTAATTAAATGATTTAATACGTATAATGAGGAGCTGTCACATCACGAAAGCAGATGTGGGCTCCTTTTTAGCTTTTACGAATAATTTTTTGATTGCAAATTTATTTTTGTAATATTAACTGTTTTCGGACATATATTTAATATTGAAAGTGACAAAATGCATAGTCCTATTTGGGCGTGTAGCAATATAGGGGAGGGTTCTAAGCGTGGAAAAATTCAATATTTACCAGCAAATAGCTGAAAGAACTCAAGGGGATATTTATATAGGTATAGTGGGACCTGTAAGAACGGGAAAGTCAACATTCATAAAGAGATTTATGGATCTTCTGGTTATCCCCAATATAGAGAACGCATACCAGAAGGAAAGGGCAATAGATGAACTTCCACAAAGTGCGTCGGGAAGAACCATAATGACCACTGAACCTAAATTCATCCCCAATGAGGCGGTAGAAGTAGTTATTGATGAAAATGTACAATTGAAAGTAAGAATGATTGATTGTGTAGGGTATATGGTCAGAGGAGCCATGGGGCATCTTGAAAACAATGCCCCCAGAATGGTATCTACACCATGGTACGAATACCAGATCCCATTTGAAGAAGCAGCCGAGATAGGGACTAAAAAAGTAATAAATGAGCATTCTACAATAGGTGTGGTTGTTACCACCGACGGAAGCATCGCCGATATCCCCAGAGAAGATTATGTAGATGCCGAAAGAAGGGTAATAACTGAACTGAAGTCCATTAATAAACCCTTTGTTGTAATAATCAACACCATCAGGCCAAGGGAGCCTGAAACTCTCAGACTCCGTGATGAATTGGAACAGAGATATGGAGTAGCTGTTCTTCCCATGGATTGTTTGCAAATGAGAATAGATGATATAGATTCGGTAATGGAAAAAATCCTGTATGAATTCCCCGTATATGAAATCGGTGTAAACGTTCCCAGATGGGTTGAGGCCCTTGAGGATTCACACTGGCTTAAGGCTAATATGCTTGATTCCATAAGGGAAACCTTTAAGTCGGCGGGAAAAATAAGAGATATAAAGATTGCCATGCCAAATTTTGAAGCATACGATTTTATAAAGAGGGCGGTAATTGACAGGGTCAGCCTTGGAGAAGGTTCGGTTCTTGTGGACATTTCAACGACTGACGGCCTGCTGTACAGAATACTCAGCGAAGAATCCGGCATGGAAATAGAGGGTGAGCATAAGTTAATCAGTCTTATCAAGGATCTTGCCAGGATCAAAAAGGAATATGACAGAGTAGAATATGCGCTGCACGAGGTTAAAGTAAAGGGCTACGGCATGGTTTCACCACAGCTTGAGGAGCTAACACTTGAGGAGCCCGAAATTATCAAGCAGGGTAACAAATTCGGAGTCAAGCTCAGAGCAAGCGCCCCTTCAATACACATGATAAGGGCGGATATTGAAACCGAGATAGCTCCGCTGGTTGGCACCGAAAAACAATCTGAAGAGCTGGTTACATATTTGCTCAGAGAATTTGAAAATGATACGGCAAGACTGTGGGAGTCCAATATTTTCGGAAAATCACTGCACGAACTGGTCAATGAAGGTTTGCAGAATAAATTGTTCAGAATGCCGGAGGATGCGCAGCTCAAGCTGCAGGAAACCCTGCAGAAAATAATAAATGAAGGCAGCGGCGGTTTGATCTGTATCATATTATAACAGTGGTAATTTCAATATACGTTTTAGATTTTACAGACTATTAGTAGATCCTGTCGGTGTATAAATAAATGGGATTCGGTAAAAAGGAGGGATGCCCAAGCATCCCTCCTTTTTACAATTTTCTAAGTATTTATTTCATAAAAAAATCTTTTCATAGGTTTGTACAATGCGGCTATTATTACCGCTGAAATGAGAAATTCAGGCAGCATATAGCTTCCATTGTAAAGCAGAGAATATAAGTATACATTTTCCCCGGTTGTGGGTGCCCATAAAATAATTCCCGAAATAAAATGGAAAATGAATCTGCTTAACATTGCAATGGTGATACTGGCCATGTTGGTTAAGAGATTCTTCCTTATGAGGCCCGAAAGTCCGATGCTTGCAAAGGGCAGCAGATAGTCCAGCAGTACACTTAAGAGATGGTATGAATATTTGGGCCCCAACACGAACTGCAATATTCCATAAACAAAGCCCGCAAGCAATCCATGTCTGCTTCCCCACCTCATGGAAAACAAAACTATGGGTATCATGCTTCCGGCTGTCACAGAACCCCCGTAGGGGAACTCGTAAATCTTAACATAACTCAATATTTGGGCTAAGGCAATCATAATGCCCGCCTCCACCAACATTTTGGTAGACATTTTTTTCATGGTAAACTCCTCCTTAAAATAAAAAATGCCATACCTGTTTGGAAAAATGCAGCATGACAATAAACTTTCCTACGCTGGCATTACCCAGATCAGGTACATGGAATGCAGTGCACTCCAAAGGGTTTTAAGTAAATATACTTATCTCAGCCGAATCAATTTTCAGCTCCCCGCTCAGGTATAAAGCAAACCGTCAAATAATGCTGTCAAGAATTATTAGTTGCCTGCCAATACCCTTCAATATGAAATTAAACGGATACATTTTTATCCTAAGCTATTATAACAGGTGATTAAAATAATTTCAATGCAAAGTTGATCAAACGTCCGGTTTGATTAAATTATTGATCAATCCATAATTAGTCAATGGAATAAAATTTTAGAAATTATCGAACAAATGTTTGCATTCTTTTTTTATTTTGATATAATATAAATGCAGAAAATTTGCGCAGGATTTTATTTACAGTAGTGTTAAATTTAATAATATAGAAAAAGTGTTATCAGGTAGACAGTAACTGAAATTTTTGTTTATCTTATGAAGCAGAAACGGAGCTTAGAAATGATAAGGGATAATATTTTCATAAAGGGTGCCAGGGAGCACAATCTAAAGAATGTGGACATCGAGATTCCAAGGGATAAATTTGTTGTCATAACCGGCCTCAGCGGGTCGGGAAAATCCTCACTGGCTTTTGATACCATCTATGCGGAAGGACAGCGGCGGTATGTTGAATCTCTGTCATCCTATGCCAGACAATTTTTGGGACAGATGGAAAAGCCTGATGTGGATTACATAGACGGCTTATCACCCGCCATATCCATAGATCAGAAAACAACCAGCAGAAATCCGCGTTCCACAGTTGGAACGGTAACCGAGATTCATGATTATCTCAGGCTGCTTTATGCAAGAATAGGCATACCCCATTGCCCCAAATGTGGGAAAGAGATAGCCCAGCAAACAGTAGATCAGATGGTTGATCAGATCCTCTCCTTTGAGGAAGGGACAAGGATACAATTGCTTGCGCCTGTTGTCAGAGGGCGTAAGGGGGAATACCACAAGCTTATAGAAGATGCCAAAAAAGGCGGTTTTGTCAGGATCAGAGTGGATGGACAGGTGCTGGACATCAATGACGAAATCACCATGGACAAGAACAAGAAGCACAATATAGAGATCGTCGTGGATAGGCTTATCATTCGTGAGGATATACAGAAAAGGCTTTCCGATTCGCTGGAAACGGTACTTCACTTAAGTGGCGGCATTGCAATAATAGATGTCGTCGGAAAAGAAGAAATCCTTTTCAGTCAGAATTTTGCCTGCGGCGATTGCGGTATAAGCATTGAGGAGCTCACGCCCAGAATGTTCTCCTTCAACAATCCCTTTGGTGCCTGCCCTACCTGTACAGGACTGGGCAACCTGCTCAAAGTGGACCCAGACCTTGTGATACCCGACAGATCACTGTCTCTTGCCGACGGGGCCATTACGGTTTCGGGCTGGAATGTGGAGAGTGAGGATGCCTATACAAGGATGATTTTCAATGCTTTGGCAAAGCATTACAAGTTTAAGCTCAACACACCTATTCATAAGCTCCCTGCCCAAATACTCGATATCATACTTTATGGGACCAAAGGTGAAAAAATTAAAGTCGAGTATGAGAGAGAATACGGCAGCGGATCTTATATGGCTGCATTTGAGGGTGTAATGAATGTAGTTGAAAGACGGTACAAGGAAACCCAGTCGGAAGGTATGAAGCAGTATTATGAGCAGTTCATGAGCAATACTCCATGCCCTGACTGCAGCGGTGCCAGATTGAAGCCCGAAAGTCTCGCTGTGACGGTAGGGGACAAAAATATCCACGAGCTGTCCACCATGTCTGTTGCAGACACAAAGGACTTTTTTATAAATATTGATCTGACCGAAAGACAAAAAATGATTGCAAACCAAATTTTAAAGGAGATAAATGCCAGAATTGGTTTTCTTGTGGATGTCGGCCTGGATTATCTGACTCTTTCCAGAGCTGCCGGGACCTTATCGGGCGGCGAAGCCCAGAGAATCAGGCTTGCAACACAGATAGGCTCGGGCCTGATGGGAGTTTTGTATATACTTGATGAGCCCAGCATCGGACTGCACCAGAGAGACAACGCAAGATTGCTGACCACCTTAAACCGCCTGAGGGATCTGGGAAATACTCTTATTGTGGTGGAGCATGACGAAGACACCATGCATGCCGCTGATCACATCATAGACATGGGACCCGGCGCAGGTATCCATGGAGGAAATGTGGTAGCCGAGGGTTCGCTGGAGGAGATACTTGAATGTGAGGAGTCCCTGACAGGCCAATATCTCAGCGGCAGAAAAAGCATCGAAGTGCCCAAAAAACGCAGAAAGCCCAATGGAAAGTGGCTTGAGATCCTGGGGGCAAGGGAGAACAATCTCAAGGGCATCAATGCCAGAATACCCCTTGGAGTTTTAACTTCAATTACGGGAGTGTCCGGGTCGGGTAAAAGTTCGCTTATAAACGAGATATTATATAATAGCCTGGCAGCACAGCTGAACAGGGCGAGAACCAGGCCTGGATCTCACGATGCCATAAAGGGTGTAGAGCATCTGGACAAAGTTATAAACATTGACCAATCTCCCATCGGAAGGACGCCAAGATCAAATCCTGCTACTTATACAGGAGTATTTGATCTCATCAGGGAGGTTTTTGCCGCTACAACCGAAGCAAAAATGAAGGGCTACAAGAACGGAAGGTTCAGCTTCAATGTAAAGGGAGGCAGATGTGAAGCCTGCAGCGGGGACGGCATAATAAAAATAGAAATGCATTTTCTTCCCGATATTTATGTACCTTGTGAAGTTTGCAAAGGAAAGAGGTACAACAGGGAGACACTGGAGGTCAAGTATAAGGGAAAAAGTATCTCTGATGTCCTCAATATGACTGTGGAGGATGCACTTGAATTTTTTAAAAACATACCCAAAATTCAAAGAAAACTGCAGACCCTTTACGATGTCGGTCTGGGTTATGTCAAGGTAGGACAGCCCTCAACCACCCTGTCGGGGGGAGAAGCCCAGAGAGTCAAACTGGCTACCGAACTGTCCAAAAGAAGTACCGGAAGCACTCTTTATATATTGGACGAGCCTACCACCGGACTTCATATTGCCGATGTGCACAGGCTTATAGACATTCTCCAGAGGCTTGTGGATGCGGGTAATTCCATAATTGTTATTGAACATAACCTGGATGTTATAAAAACCTCCGATTATATTTTGGATTTGGGCCCTGAAGGAGGAAACAAAGGCGGTACCATTATTGCCCAGGGTACTCCTGAACAGGTAGCAAAGGTTGAAGGTTCCTATACGGGAAATTATCTGAAAAGGATATTAAAATAAAGTATCAATAAATTTCATAATAAATAATTAAGGAGTTCCTATAAAATACGTTTTTCTAGGAACTCTATTTACGTGCTCCTAAATAATCATTTATTGCATCAAAACAGCCAATACCTGGCTTTGTTAATTCTATGTTAACTTTA
>JAFABO010000049.1 GCA_023426005.1 Bacillota bacterium
TAAAAACCCCGGAATTCATTGAACAGATCAGAGCTCTGAAACCTGACTTGCTCATAACTGCCGCCTACGGAAAGATTCTTTCAAAAGATCTGCTTGACGTACCTGTGCACGGCTGTATAAATGTGCACGGTTCACTTTTGCCGGCGTACAGGGGTGCTGCTCCCATTAATTGGGCAGTTATAAACGGTGAGAGCAAAACGGGTATTACAACCATGTTCACCGACGTGGGGCTTGATACCGGAGATATGCTTTTGAAAAAAGAGCTTGCCATAGGGCCTGATACCACCGTAGGAGAATTGCATGATAAAATGGCTGTGCTTGGAGCGGAGGTTTTAAAGGAAACCCTGCTTGAACTCGGAAGAGGAACACTTAATAGAATACCCCAGGAGGAGGCTGTTTCTACATATGCTCCTATGATGAGCAAGGAGCTGGGCCTGATAGACTGGAACAAAACGGCCCGGGAAATACACAATCTGGTCAGAGGAACAGACCCGTGGCCCGGAGCATATACCTTTCTTGGAGGCAGCAGGATGAGAGTGTGGAAAACCTCTCTTGTACCGGAAGCCGCAGATAGCAGCCGTAGTAACGGAGAAATCCTTAAAGTGGAGGATGAAGGTATTTTAGTAAAATGCTCTGATGAAAACCTGTTGATCAGGGAGGTTCAGTTTGACTCCTCAAAAAGGATGAGCGTCGGTGATTACATCAGAGGACATCAGATTAATACAGGTGAAACACTTGGGAAATAATATAAAAGAATTTGTAAGGACATCAACAATAATATTTATTATTTTTATTTTACTGCTGGCAGTTTTCAGTGTCGCTTATGTCCATGCTACCTTAAGGGCCTATAATATTATCTTAATTTCTATTATAGCAGCCATGGGCCTGACCTTACTTTTGCTGTTGTTTATGAGTCTTGCAATTGTCTCTACCTATAGAAACAAAAAAGCCGGGCCGGTCATGTTAATGCTGACAAAAGCCGGGATGCGGATAATGCTGCCGCTGGCACTTTTATTTGCCAGGGCAAACCAAAATTTAAAAAAGAGTATAAGACTATTTTATATAGAATTGAATAATATCGTTGTAGAATCTGATAATAAGAAATACAAGCCCCAGGATGTTATGCTGCTTTTGCCCCACTGCCTTCAAAACAGTGAATGCGGCTTAAAGGTGACCAATAATCCCCAGGTCTGCCGGAGATGCGGAAAATGTAAAATCGGCCAGCTGCTGGACTATGCTTCGGAAAAGAATATAGGTATATTTATAGCCACAGGTGGAACTGTCGCAAGGAAAATAATCAGGCAAAACAATCCCAAACTGATTATATCGGTTGCCTGCGAAAGGGATTTGATGAGCGGGATATCGGATGTTAAAGGGATTCCGGTCATAGGGATTACCAACAAACAGCCAAATGGCCCATGTTTCAATACTGACGTGGATTTTGCCGCAA
This sequence comes from Bacillota bacterium, assembly GCA_023426005.1. Lineage (GTDB taxonomy): Bacteria > Bacillota > Clostridia > Acetivibrionales > DSM-1351 > Ruminiclostridium. Next base: position 1,451 of record JAFABO010000049.1, read on the forward strand.
TTAAGGAACGGGTGGAACAGCTGACTTAAATTGGAATATGCAGAATATTCATTGCTGTCTTGGGCCGCTATTGCGGCTAAAAGCCATTATATGACAGGAGGTTAATATGGGATTTTTTTATATGGATCAATATTATCTGGCTTTGGTTGTTCCGGCACTGATAATATCAATGATAGCTTCGTTTCGTGTAAGGACAACCTTTAACAAATATCGTGAAATAGGCAACTCGAAAAATATGACGGGGGCCGATGTGGCAAGATATCTGCTGAAGTCAAACGGAATATATGATGTACAGGTTACCAGAGTCAGAGGGGAACTGACGGATCACTATGACCCGCGGAAAAAGGAACTTCGCCTGTCCGATTCGACGTATTCAAGTGTATCTGTGGCGGCTGTGGGCGTAGCTGCTCATGAAACCGGCCATGCCATACAGCACAGCGTGAAGTACGGTCCTCTGGCATTGAGAAGTTCGTTGGTGCCTGTTGCAAATATAGGCTCCCAGGCCGGCCCCACATTGGCCATACTCGGATTGATCCTGAGCTGGTCTGTGCTGATCAATATAGGCTTGCTGCTGTTTGCGGCTGCAATACTTTTCTACCTGATAACCCTGCCGGTGGAGTTCAATGCCAGCAGCAGAGCCATAGAAAGCCTGGACAGACACAATATTTTAATGAAAGATGAATTGCAGTCGGCAAAGAAAGTTTTAAATGCCGCAGCGTTAACATATGTGGCATCTGCCCTTGTGGCAATAGCGAACTTTTTGAGACTGCTGCTGCTGGCTGGAAACCGCAGGAACAGGGATTAATAAAAGAAAACAGGAGAAAGTATGGCAATAGATACGGCAAGAGAGACTGCTCTGAAAATTTTGTATGATATCAGTGAGAATTCGGCATACTCAAACATCTCGGTCAATAAATTTCTTGAAGCCGGGGAGCTGAGGGATATTGACAGAGCTTTCGCAACAGAGCTGGCCTATGGGACGGTCAAGTGGCTCATAGAGATAGATTATATAATTGATAAATTTTCCAGTGTCAGGCTAAAGAAGCTGTCACCCTGGATCAGGAATATATTAAGGCTGGGAATATACCAACTGCTTCATACCGACAGGATACCGGTATCGGCGGCCTGCAATACCAGTGTGGAGCTGGCCAAGAGATACGGACATCAGGCGTCAAGCCGCTTTGTCAATGGGGTCCTGAGAAATGTGGCGAGGAGCAGGGACAGCATACCCTACCCAGAAAAGAAGGATATGACCCGCTATTTGAGTATTGTGTACTCACACCCGGAGGAATTGGTTTCTGGGTGGCTGCAGCTGTTTGGAGCCGAGTTTACCGAGAGCCTGCTGAAGAGCAATAATGAAGTGCCCGGCTTCAGTGTGAGGGTCAATACGCTTAAAACAAACCGCAGGGCTTTGATGGAAGCACTTAATGCCGAGGGCTGTGAGTCGCGGGAGGGACAATATCTGGAGGACGCGGTAATCCTGGAAAATCCGTCCTCCATCGCCAGACTTGAGGCCTTCAGAAATGGATATTTTACCGTTCAGGATGAAAGCTCAATGCTGTCATCGGTGGTCCTGGAGCCGGCCGAAGGCCAGCTGGCCGTCGATGTGTGCAGTGCTCCAGGCGGCAAGGCAACACACCTTGCTCAGCTTATGAACGACAGAGGCACCGTGCTTGCACGGGATATCCATCCTCATAAGCTGAAGCTTGTGGAGAGCAACGCCGCCAGGTTGGGGATACATATAGTAAAGACCGAACTGTTTGACGCTGCAAAATTTGATGAAAGCCTCGCCGGCAGGGCGGACAGGGTTTTGGTGGACGCCCCCTGTACAGGTCTGGGAATAATAAGAAAGAAACCTGATATCAAGTATTCAAAAAATTTGGCCGGTCAGAAGGAAATAATAGCGCTTCAGAGGCAGGTGCTCAAGAATGCCTCAGATTATGTCAAGCCGGGAGGATACCTGGTTTACAGCACCTGTACCATACAGCCCGGGGAAAACCTTGACAATGTCATGGCTTTTCTTTCGGAAAATAAGGACTTCAAGCTCGTGGATTTTGAGGACTTATTGCCCGGAAAGCTGAGGGCTGATACGGCAAGGGAGGGGTATATACAGTTATATCCAAATGTAAATCGGACAGATGGGTTTTTTATAAGCAAGATAGTGAAAATCAGTAATTAGTAAGCAGCAATTTGGAGTAAAATTTACAAAACTAAAGAAAAAAATGATGCATTTTATTGAATAAATGGTATAAAATAGTATATGTCATTGTTCGCTATTAGAAAAGCTTTTTAAAAATCATATTATAGAGAGTATTAGGGAAACATATGAGAAATTTAATGGACATGACTCTGGAGGAACTGGAACAGCTTCTTTCAGAAATGGGTCAGCAGAAATTCAGAGCCAAACAGATATTTAAATGGGTTA
>JAFABO010000052.1 GCA_023426005.1 Bacillota bacterium
AGCAAATTAATGCTTATCAACATAATAACTGGTTTCAATTTCCTAAACCAAAATTAATTCTATAATATTTCAAAAACATTTTCAATAGTGTAAACTCCTAAATTAATAATAATTTAACAAAGTTCAACTACATACTTTTCTACAAAGCTGACAGGATTATAGGATAACTTGGCCTTTCTCAAGCCTTCCAGGCCTAAATCCTGTTCGCGGTTTACAAATTCCATATGAGTCCATTCATTTGCGATAAACTGCTGGTTTATTAGTGGATAAAGTCCATGTATGTCGGCATTTGCCTTTTCTATATGAATAACAGCCGTATCGCTGTTCAGCTGTTCGCCCACAGTAAAAGCCTGGGGTATTCCATCCACCTTTATGACTGCACCCTTTAAGCCCAAAAGCTTGTAATTGTCAAGCAAATCAAGATTTGCCCTTCTTTCTGCTACAAGACTGTCCTGTTCGGTATAGTTTCTCTGAATACACCAGTTCTCCAGTATGGTTTTGCAGTCTGAAATATTGCTCTCGGTAATTTCTTCATACTCAAAGGTATAGAGCTTTTTGAACTTGTTAATATGATTTCTTTTTCCGTCAAGCTTTTTACCTGCCAGGGTTGAAAGACTTTTTACCGAGTATAGATAGTCAAAGTTGTCCCTGTCCTCCATAGTATTATAACAGAAGCCCAGTGACTTGAAAACAGCGGCCTGTTCGGACGAAACTCTCTTCAGTTTAAAATTCCATCCCATCTCCGAAAAGTATTCTCTCAAAATATAAAGTGTACACTTCAGCTCATCCGTTCTGCCGTAATCTCCTATTGGAAAAAAGCAAAAAGGCTGATCCTTATCCATAATTGATATTATGCATAAAAAATCATTTACTATGCTGTATTGTATTTTGTAGTAATCCCTCCACATGAAGAAATTTGTAAAATTCAGCTCGGATACCCGTAAATCGGCTATTTTGAAATACTTGTCGAAGCACTGCTTATCATCTATGTTTATTCCTGAAACCTTCAAAGTAGTTGTGTGCAACACCAAATCCCCCTATTGTTTTCCGACGCAATGCAGTAAAACTAATTAATTACCTAATATTCTTCAATATTGAAATTAAAAACAATACGGCATTCTCCATATCGGTAATTGATATTTGTTCGTCCACACTATGAACCTTTGTCATACCAATACTTAAGTCCACAGCCTGAATCCCTTTTGAATTTATTATGTTGGTATCACTCCCTCCGCCGGTAGTTACGGCCTCAAAAGCAAAACCACTGTCGGCGGCAGCGCTTTCCAATATCTTGATAATTCCGGATTCCCCGGCTATATTAAAAGCCGGATATTCAATTTCCGAAATAAACTCTACCTGGCCGCCCCATTTTTCCGCCGCCTTCACAAAACACTCGCGCATATGTTCGGTTTGGGCCTGAAGCTTTGATTCATCCCGGCTTCTGGCTTCCCCATCTATTTCTACCCTGTCGCAAATTATATTTGTTGCTACACCGCCATGCACCGTACCTATATTAGCTGTTGTTTCTTCATCTATCCTTCCGAGCTTCATGGATGAAATTGCATCTGCCATAATGGAAAAGGCACTTACGCCGTTTTCAGGTTCCATACCTGCATGTGCGGCCTTTCCTTTTATAACAGCATGTATTTTGTTCTGGGATGGCGCTTTAACAGCGGCGCAGCCGATCCTGCCGTCACTGTCCAATATAAAGCCGTATTTGGCGTAAATCCTGCTGTAATCCAGATTTTTGGCGCCCATCAGTCCCATTTCCTCTCCAATGGTAAATGCAATCTGGATATCTCCGTGGGAAACACCCTGTTCCCTTATTACCTTTAAAGTTTCCAGTATCACAGCAATACCGGCCGCATCGTCCCCTCCGAGTATTGTGGTACCGTCACTTTTGATTATATCCCCTTCAATGACAGGCGTTTTGCCTATCCCGGGGACTACGGTATCCATATGGGCTGTTATCAGGACAGCCGGCACATCCCTGCTGCCTTTTACCGTGCATATAATATTGCCGCACTGGCCTCCGAGCTTTTGACCGGCATCATCTTCAACGGGCTGATACCCAAGTTCCGTCAGCTTCCGCTTCAGAGTATCGCACATCTGTCTCTCTTTCAGTGACAAACTGTCTATCCTTACCAATTCAACAAATTCATCAACCATTCTGTTTCTATTTACCAATCCGACCCACTCCTTAAACTTTTCTACTTATCCCTATTTTTTAAAAATACCTTCAGGTATGCCTGCACCGATTTATGCAGGACAAAGCAACATAAGATGCATTGTCCCAGGGTAATCTTCACTTATAATATACCCATTTTTTTATATTTATCACAGTCTTAATCATTTATTAACAGCAGCATATCCCGTAAAAAATTAATTTTATTTACTAAAATCACTACCAATTGTATTTGACCATTTTTCCCTCGGTCTTAAGGTTTTCAAAATTTCTCTGCCTCAAAGTTTCATATACAACTATTGCTACCGAATTTGACAGATTCAAAGACCTTATTCCCTCTTTCATTGGAATCCTTATACAGGTTTCCCTGTTATCCTTCAGCAATTCCTCCGGCAGACCTGCCGTTTCCTTTCCAAAAAGTATGAAGCAGTCCTCTTCATAGGTGACATCGCAGTAATTATGAACGGCTTTTGTGGTGGAATAATAAAGCCGCCTGTCCCCATGTTGTTTTAAAAAATCCCGGAGACTGTCATAGTACTTTATTTGTGCTTCCTCCCAATAATCCAGTCCTGCTCTTTTGAGATATCTATCTTCTATTGAAAACCCAAGCGGGCCCACCAAGTGCAAAACAGCTCCCGTTGCGGCACAGGTCCTTACAATATTACCTGTGTTCTGGGGTATCTCCGGTTCAACCAGAACAATATTAAGCGGCATTAAAATAACTCCTTTCATGGAATTAAAAGTATAATTTGAGTAAAAAAAGTTCAACAGAAAAAGATGGTATGAACCATCTTTTATATACTGGATATATTTTAACATTTTATGTATAGCATAATCAAATCTTAGTCCTCTACCGATATGTCTATTTCCAAAACTTCCTCATCATTTAAATAAAGCGGTATGCAGATAGTCTTCATTTTTGAAGGGGATATCTGGAGATTTTCTCCAAGCAGCAGCGACGGAGGAGTTATCTCAATGCCTATTCCTTTATTGTAAAGTATGGTAGCTGTATTTCCTAAAATCATATTGGTAAGTTCGGACAGTGCACTCTTTGATATTTCATTCAACTCTTCCACCTGCATGCCGAACATCATAGCCGATGCTATTTTAAATGCAACAGGTTTTGTCATGGTAAATACGGCCTGACCTCTTATTTTACCTGTAATGCCAACTATAATTAAAATTGATTCACCCTTATAAGGAGCAGATTTCAAAAAAACTTTGCCTAATTTTGCATCAACATTAGCCACTTGTTTTAATACAGTCTGACTTGCCTCAATGAATGGGTTTATGTATTCTATATTCATCTTTATCCACCTTATTTTTCATATATTAAATTGTCTTTTAAACTGTATGAATAAAAACCATACCTAATTATATATAATTTTCATACAAAATTCTATATTTTTTTCAAAAATCATTATATTATGAATAATTTTGTGTAATTTGCTGTATTATTTGACATTGTTTCATAAAAATTTATATAATGGAAACAGAAATGAAGCTGCAGCATACCAAAAGCAAAATGAAATGCGGCTATTTTTTTGCTTTTGGTTTCGCTACCACAGACATGATATACCCGAAGGTTATGGCAGCCCCCAGCCCGGCGGCGGCAGCCTTGAAGCCTCCTGTAAGAGCTCCCGTCAGACCTGTCTGGTCCACTTCATTAAATACTCCTTTGGCAAGATTATACCCGAAACCGGTCAGGGGTATGGTAGCACCTGCACCTGCGAAATCTACCAGTTTCTGATATATGCCCAATGCGGTTAAAAAAACTCCCGAGACCACAAACAGTACCAGGATCCTGGCAGGAGTGAGTTTTGTCCTATCAATCAGCACCTGCCCTACAGCACAAATAGCTCCTCCAACCAAAAATGCGTTAATATAGCTCATATGCATTCTCCTATCCACGTGTTACCAATACTTAAAATTATTTAATGACAATTTATATAAGGTTTAGTCAAGGCTTCTATGAATCCCAACAGCATGAGCTATTCCGGGAATAGACTCTTTTTGCTGGGTGCTGACAGGACTCATTAAAGCCCCTGTGGCAATAAACAAAACCCTTTTTAAATTTCCCTTCATCATTTCCTTGTATATATAACCTGCAAAAACTACAGCCGAACAGGCACAGCCGCTGCCTCCGGAATGCGTATCCTGTTGTTTTGTGTCGAAAATCATAACACCGCAGTCATTATATCTGTTTTCAATATCCAATCCGTTCATTATAAGTAAGTCCAGGCATATTTTCCTGCCGACCTTGCCCAGATCACCGGTTATAATCAGATCGTAATAATCGGGGGCAAAACCGGTATCCGCAAAGTGTGTAAGGATTGTATCCGCTGCCGCCGGCGCCATTGCCGCCCCCATGTTATTTGTGTCTTTGATCCCCATATCATTTATTTTTCCTGTCGTTACGTGCTTTATAAACGGTCCTGTCTGTTCGGAGGTCAATAAGGCGGCCCCTGAGCCGGTAACAGTCCATTGGGAGGTGGGAGCCCTCTGGCTTCCCAACTCCAACGGATACCTGAACTGTCTTTCTGCCGAACAGAAATGGCTTGATGTAACACATACTACATTGTCGGCATAGCCGCCGTCTATCAGCATGCTTCCAAGGCTCATGGACTCAGCCATTGTGGAGCATGCACCGAACAGTCCGAAAAATGGGATATCCGTCTCTCTGAGGCCATAATTGGCAGCAATACATTGGTTCAGTAAATCACCTGCCAAAACATATTCGATCTGGTCATTGCTCATACTGCCCTTTTGAAGGACCTTTGCAAGGGTTTCCCTTACCAGCTTGCTTTCGGC
>JAFABO010000038.1 GCA_023426005.1 Bacillota bacterium
CATCCTTAATGCTGATATTCACCAGGGGATCATTTGCAAAGGCTTTAAAAGCCAGGGCTTTATCTTTGGAGAAGGCAGCTTTTATAACAGTTTCCTGATTTATAACATGCCTTATAACAAGGCTGTACACCTCATCCGGCAGCTGGCCTGCACTTACCGGCCTTATACTGTTTTGTGAGAATACGGCGTTGGTTTCCACTACCGCCCCTGAAGGCAGGCCACGTATCTGGCCCATATTGGGGAGGTTTACGTTTGTTACCAGCTCGCCCAAACCTACCAGGGCTTTAATCTGTTTTATCCCTTCTTCACCGGAATGCTGTAGTTCCATTTGCTCTTCACCGCTCAGCAGGCGGCGGCTTTTTTCCATTTTATCCTTTAGCTCCTTAACTCTCCAGCTTACTGGAGTCAAACCAAAACCCCATTCCCCGGCGGTCTCCGGATCCTTCAGATACCATGGAGGGCAGAATTCCGCCAAATGCCTGTCGCCCGCGGCGGCAACAAGTCCGTATCTTCTAAAGAGATCGAATTTTACTTTGTTAAGACTGTTGAAATAGCCGTTGCGTACGGCATCCGCTTCCACATCGATCGCAAAACCTTCTTCGGCATATTTTTCTGTAAATTGCCTGTACAGCGCCAGCAGATCCTCACCCTGATACGCTGCACTATTGAGCCATGTAAAGTGGTTGATGCCTATTACATTTACCTTTATTTCCTCTCTGTCTATGCCCCCTATCCCTCTCATATCTTTCAGCATTGCCGCCATAAGCTTTTGTGTTGAAAATACTTCATGGCAGCAGCCGAAAGCTTTTATTTCCGGGAATACCTTATAGAGGGTTTTGGTACAGAGAGTCATGGGATTTGTATAGTTAATGACCCAGGCCTCGGGAGAATGTGCTTTTATGGCTTCTGCAATCTCTACGAACATTGGAATTGTTCTCAAAGCTCTTACAAGTCCTCCCGGTCCCACAGTATCGCCAACTGACTGATATATTCCGTACTCTTCCGGCAAATGGACATCTGAAGCCATCTCTTCAAAAGAACCGGGAAGGATGGATATTATTATGAAATCCGCACCGGTGAGCGCCTCTTTCAGAGTTTCCATGGCTTTATACTGCCATTTTCCGGGTACATCTGCACGGGCTGAAAGCATGTTTCCTATTTTTCATTTGCTTTTGCTGCGTCCATATCAATATCGTACAGTCTCACCGTACCTGAAATCTCCTCATCCACGGCAAGATCCTTCATCAGGTTCCATGCCCAGCCTCTTGAACCTCCGCCGATATAGGCAATGTTTAGATTATTTTTATCGTACTTCATTTTTAACTCCTCCATATTCTTTAAGATTTTGATATTTAATTCCAGCAGTGTCATCAGTGCCCGATTTTCAAATTGTCCGGCCTGCCCCCAAGCCTATGCCTCAGTGATTTGAGTCTGAAATACATCTCCCTGGGTACCTGGTCTTCAAACAGGAAAGGGCTGGTTTTCATAAAGCCCGGGTCCATTGAATCCCACCAGGTCAGGGCCTTGATTTCGGGCCGGGCTGCTGCGATGGTGTAGAACTGTTCCATCCAATCAGCCTGAATATGTTCATTCCATGCCGAGTGCCAGCCTCCTTTTGTCAATCCGATCTGTGACTGGGGATCAACTGTACCGATATCATCAGTCTGGCCTCTTGTGTTTCCGCCTGGAACACCCATTTCAGTTATGTGGATGGGCTTTCCGAAACCTGCGTATACGTCAAGCAGACGATTTACGGCAACCATGTCCCTTGCCGGGAAGTACAGCTGTATTCCTGCCACATCGAAATCAATGCCTTTTTCTATTGCGCGTCTGAAGAATTTCATGGGGGAAACAGGCTGGTCGAAAACAGGTCCGTAGCAGACAAATTTCCCCGCTACATATTCTGCAAACGGCAGGCAAACGTTTATGATTGAAGTCGCACCGGGATCGGTTTCACGTACCGTCTCACAGCAGATACGTGTAAGCTCCGTCAGCTGCTCCTGTGTAAAATTGAAGCAGTTTGCCCAGTCATGTGGTTCATTCATGGAATCCCAGACTTTTATGCGGCCTTTGTAACGGCCCACTGTCTTTTTGATTGTATCCCTTGCAAACCCAGAGAGCTCCTCATAAGTTTTTGTAAACATCCACGCAGGATTCGTTTCCCTGTGTCCAAACCACAGTGGATGTCCTTTTGGTGTTATACCATTGGCTTCACACCACTCCACCAATTCATCCCTTCTTTCAAAATCCAGTCGTCCCTCCTGGGGAGCCAGCTGGTAAGAATAGAAAGGTATTGTTGCGAAGTTGAAAAGATTTTTGAAATATTCCTCATGCCGGTCGTTTCCTGCATGCTTGAATATGTTGCAGCCTAGCATCAACTCAGGTCTCGGCTTTTCGGCCAGTTTTGCAAGTGCAGTTTCATAACACATTGCCTCAGCCGCCAGAACTGCATGTGACAGGGCCTTTAAACGGCAGTAGCCGGCATCTGCGCCTTTACCGGCCAATGAGTAATATTCCTTTGCCGCATCGAAATGTCCTCTTGCATATGGTGTTGGGATAATTTCCTTTGAAAATTTTTCAGCCTCCCAGAGATAGGATCCGATTGCTTCAGCAACAAAATCAAAAATTTTTCCGTCTGCAAAACCCGAGCTTTTATATCCCTCCCCGCGGTTGTGAGCCATTACCCATATGTTCCCATAGAGCGGCAGATTCACACGTCCGTGAAGCATAAAGGTCGGGCTTTCCACCTGGAGTTCAACAGTTCCGTCGTGTATAACAGTGCTTTTGCGGATGTCAGGTTCAAAATACATATCGCTTGCGTAAAGGGTGTTTAATATGTATTCCGGCATTGGTTGACCATTTGCATCCGTCATTTTTACTTTAACAAGTTTGCTCATAATTTTATCACCTTTCCTTTTTAATTTATATGTTGCATAAACTAATGAATTCTATATCAACTTGACCGCATAGTGCTACAGTTGTTTTATTCCTGGGGCTGAAGCACAATTCAACCGGCACAACTGTTCAGTTCAAGTACACATACTAACGTTGACATCAAACGCTGGAAAGACAGAAAATATAACCGCTCTGGGCATCCAGGATTATTATTTTGTCATTCTTAAATATATTTCAGCAAGCCCTCTGCCTCAGCGCACCAGCTGCCATCGTCCGGGAAACCCGGCAGGGGTTTCCCTCCGTCACCCTCCCAGCCCGCGGCCATCATGGCCACAGCCAGCAGCAGACTGCCGTTGCCTGGCAGATAGAGAGGCAGGTCCTCCCGGTCTGCCTGGGAGTTATGACCATTTAAAGCATAGGTGTTCTTAGGTTTATCCGCCAGCAGCAAATCCACCGCAAGTGATGTAAGGCCAAGTCTGGCACAGCACATGGCCATCATTGCAAAATCCCAGCCCCACATGGAATCAAAATCCCAGCATTCAAGAACCCGTTTTAAAGTGTTTTCCATTATCTCCCTGTCCACCGTCTCTCCCGGGAGGACCCCCAGTGCTGCAAGCATGGAGGGGTGGTCATGGTTAAAAGGGGCTTTGGTGAAGGCCTCGGGACAGTTTTCATGGGCCAGATACACGCCGTCCTTTGCAGGAAGCACAGACAACTTTGCTGCTGCATCAAGATACCTGGGGTTTGGTTTCTCCCCCAGACGCAGCTGCCATTCCACAGCCGTCTTAAGCCCCCAGCGGAAATATTCCAGCTCGTAGGCCGGGTTCATGGTGTCCTCGGGTGCATGTGTCTCCTGTGCAGGTATGAGAGGCGGGCCCATAACATATCTGCCGGTCTCGGTATCATAATGCAGGAAGGAAACCATAAAATCGGCACTCTCCATTACAAGGCTGCGGTACTTTTTCAATGTTTCCATCTCCGGCCGGGCCCTGTAGCACAGCTCCGAAAGCATTATCGGATGGGGCTGCTGCCATACCAGAAGGACTCCTATGCCGGATGGCGCATTAAGCCCGCCGGGGTCACTCATCTTTGTCCATCTGGCACCTTCATATCCCTGATTTTCAGCATCCTTCCCCGCCTGGGGCAGTATCTTCAGATACCAGTCAAGACTCCGTTCCAGCAGCTGGGGTCTTCCCCAAAGTGTAAACTGCGCCGCATGCCAGTAGTGCATTTCCAGATGAAATTTCCCGTACCAGCTGTTGCAGGTGAGTCCTGTCTCAGCTGGAGGAGTAGTTCCGCTGCATTGGACTGCCGTCAGGTATTGCGAAAGAACTATTCTCCTTTCCAGTTCGCCAGCTCTGCTGTCGGAAGAGTTGACCAGCTGGACTACTCCTCCGCTGGTCCAGAATTTTTCCCAGTGAGTTGAGGAGCGGCTTTTGGTTTCATGAAAATCCCCTGGCATATTTGCAGGCATCTGGGCAGAAAAGCTGGCTGTAAAGCAAATTTCGCCCATATTCTCCGCCGGCGAAAGAGTGAATTGGTGGCAGCCTGTTTGCTCTATTCGTGCATGTGAACCAAATACAATGTCAACATAATACTCATCCCGGTCCAAAGTTCTCTTGATAATAACCCTGCCGGAACCGGAAAAAACAATTACACTTCTATGCGCTTCTTCCTGCACCCAATCCGATGCCTTTTTTTCAGGACTTCCATATGGGAAGGCAAATACAACCTCCAGCCTTCCCGACCGGGCCAGATTTGAGCCCACACATGCGCTTACGGCATCAATTTCCGGGTCTGCACAGGTCTCCACCCTGACGCTTTCATTAAATACCGTAAAGTCGGATTGCAGTATACCCTGCCACAAGTCCAGTTTCTGCCTTGCATTCTTTATGTCTGACAGGACTGCCGTCCTGTTGTTTTCCTTTAGGTTCAGCTTAATATTGCACAGGTTCAGACGGTGAGGATTTTCCCTCAGATTTTTAAACAGCTGCTCCTGACCTGTGTCATCTGCAGCATAGCCCACCAGCCTGCCATGGCTTTCATATTGTTTAAGCCGCAGTTTTGAATAATCCCTTTCAACCGGGAAGGAATGCCAGCCCCACTGTGCCATTGTACACAGGGGAAAATATTCGTATTGTTCATAAAAGGTTTGAAGTCCTGTAATATCGGCGGTAAAAGCAAATTCGCCATTCCCCACAGTTAATGGAGCTTTTGTATCCGGCGCTTCCAGTACCGGGCTGTTACGAGTAACCAATGCATATCTGTTTATCTTTTCTGAGTTATATTTGGAATCGGCCTTTTGCATAACGTCCCCTTTTACCCTTTCAAGAAATTTGCTTCGCAAATCCGTTTCGCGCCTACTCAAGTAATCTGCCTATGCTACGCAAATTATCTTGTTCGCCATGGGGGACTACTCCCCCCTTCGACGGAGTTTACGCTCCTGAGCGCCCCCCCTTAAACCTGGAAGGGGATTCTCCTTTCCAAACCCCGAGTATAGAAATTTAATGTTTGAATTCTCTGGTGTACACATTCAAGCTCAGTATTATAAGTGCCTCATTACTGTTCCAAAAGTTATAAATTCCTATACTCTTAAAAAGAATGCGGCTGAATCAGCCGCATCCTTCATGTTATACATTTAATTAATCATAAGTACATCATATTATTTTGCCTGTGCATACCATTCGTTAACTTCTTTTGTAATTTGGTCTCCGCCGAGTTTCTTCCAATCTGAAACAAATTTATCAAAGGAATCAATGGAGGCGCCCATTATAATCTTTGTAAATACTTCATCTTCCATAGCTTCAAGTGTCGCCTGCTTCTCAACCATAGTAGGTGTCGGAGAACCGTAGAACAGATTTGTCAGCAGATTGTTGCTGTCAACATATTTGCCTATGACATCACTGCTGGAAGGTGTACCGAATATTCTTTCATCACCCCAGAAATTTCTGTCTCCGGCTTTGGATTTCAGTATCTTGTCATAGTAGCCTGCTTCTTCGGCATTCAAGATTGAAGGATCATTGGTTTCCATAGCCTTTAATACGTTATTGTGGGCATTGAGGTTTTTGAGCGCCGGTTCAACAGATATTAATGAGTATTGCCATACAGCTATACCATTAGGTGTTACACCGAATTTGTCATTTCTGGCCTTGGCTTCAGGTGAATTATCAGTCTTATAGCCTATGCAGCCTTCTTCAAGCAATTTCATAATGGCTTCAGGATTTTTGGAGTTCTTGTTAACTGCAAAGTACCTTGTAACGGGCATCGAGGTAACAGGTATTGCAGGCTTGTCGTCTATTGACACCAGTTCGATTGCCTCCCATTCGGCATTCGGATCATTGATGGCGTTATCCTTGAGGAAGGCGCCGGGTGAGGATAATCCGCCATAGGTAATACCAACTTTACCTGCTGAAACCGTTTCTGTAACCTTAGCTCTGTCTTTAACACCGAATTCCTTGTCCAAAAGACCGCTTTTGTACATGTTCTGTAACTCCTGCAATGTTGTCTTGACCTGCGGCTGGATTGAACCATATGCCGCATTCCCCGATTCATCCTTTATCCATCTTCTGGGATAAGCATGATAACCTGCAAACAGGCCGGCTGCCGATGCATGTTTATTATTTGTATCAAGAAAATTTTTAACAAGTGCAAGACCGATTGTATCGTTTTTACCGTTTTTGTCAGGATCGTTCTTTGTAAAAGCTTCGGCCACAGCATACAATTCCTGTAGAGTCTTAGGCACCTCAAGACCAAGGTTTTTCAGCCAGTCTGCTCTTATATAGAGAATTTGCAGATTGTCCACTGATGATGCCGTACTTGGTATTGCCATAAGTCTACCGTTTATTTTTGCAGAATCAAAGCTTGCCTTGTCCTGCTCTAATATACTCTTCGTAAAATCTGAAGTATTATTCTTATACAAGTCTGTCAAATCATAGAGTATGTCGTTTTCTGCCAGCTCAATCAACTGTTTGTTTCTAAGCCACATAATATCGGGCAGGTCTCCCGAAGCAACAGATATATTCAATTTCTGGTCAAACTGCTCTTCAGGAACAGTCCAAACATACTTTAGATTTATACCGAAGTCTTCCTTATAGTGTTTCATATAAACATTATTTTCAATACTTTCACCCGGTTCAAATTCAATACCGTTGTTAAGGTATCTCCATGCCGTCAAATCAATTTCAGGTGTGTATTTAGCCAAAAGATCCGCGGGTTTCTGATCAACTGCTGCTGTTGAGGAAGCGGCTGAAGAACCGCTTGAGGTTGCTTCACTGGTCTTGCTGTCATTACTGCCGCAAGCTGCCATTGAAACTGTCATCACAGCTGCCAATGAAAGAGCTGCCAGTCGGGTTAAAGAAAATCTTTTCATAAGTTCCCTCCGATTTTATTTGTTTACTGAGGCCTCAACTTTATTATAGGACCCCTAAGTTCTTCAAACAATATTCATA
>JAFABO010000031.1 GCA_023426005.1 Bacillota bacterium
CCAACAATTATGTCAGACATGATTCCAACAAGCTGGCAAAGAAAATAATAGAGCTGGTTTCAGATCTGGTGCTGTCAAAAGACAAGGAAAGAATCCTGGATTATTACTACTCCAGGGACAGGATAAACAAAATCGGGTAACGGGAAATGGTGAAGTACAATGGAGTTTGGCAAAAGCTGCTGGTATGATTTCCAGCAGGGAAGTGAAAGGGAATGGATAGTGACCAACGGGATCGGAGGCTATGCCTCATTATCCCTGATGGGCTCCAACAGCAGAAGGTATCACGGCCTGCTGGTGGGAGCTCTCAAGCCTCCTACAAGCAGATACCTGCTATTGTCGAATCTGCTTGAGGATATAATTTTCACTGGCGGCAGTCAGGTATCCCTGTCCTCTTTCCTGACAAAGGGCTTTAATAATGAAGAGTACATAAATCACGGCTATGACAGGCTCACAAGGGTGAAATACGACTTTTTTCCCGAGTTCACCTTTAATCATGAGGATATTGTCATAAAGAAAAAAATAGCAATGAAACAGGGCGAGAATACTACTGTGGTGCTCTATGAAATAAGGAACGGCTCCCGGAGGGCCTCTCTCAAACTCACACCGCTGGTTAATTTCAGGGATCATCACCACAGGAGTCTTAAAGAAAATCTTGATTTTGTAACAAGAATTATCGGCAACGAAATGAATGTTTATCCTGCCGGTTCAAAGGTCAGCCTCCGCATGGGAGTGAACGGAGGACAAATCAGGAAGCTGGAGGATTGTTACTTTTACAATATGTTTTACACACTTGAGCAGGAGCGGGGACTTGACTGCCTGGAGGATCATTTCATCCCGGGCTTTTTCAGCGTTGAATTGAACCCGTGGGAATGCAAAACCGTCGCTTTTACGGCTTCCTGCTGTGAAGGTGTGAGCCCTGCCGGTGAGCTGCAAGACGCAGCCGGTCCGGAAAAACAGCTTTCAGACGCGGTGCAGGTCATATCCGACCGGACTGGCCGCATGGAAGGGCTGTTAAAAAGAACAGGTTATTCAAATGGCCTGGTAAAAAGGCTGGTACTGGCAGCAGATAACTTTATCGTTTACAGGAACTCCACAAGAGCCAGCACAATAATTGCCGGCTACCCGTGGTTCACCGACTGGGGCAGGGACACAATGATAGCCTTTACCGGGTTGACCCTTACCACAGGCAGGTTTGCCGACGCAAAAGAGATTTTGTATACCTTTTCAAGATATATTGATTACGGACTTATACCCAATATGTTTCCCGACGACGGTGAAAAGCCGGCATACAACAGTGTGGATGCAGCCCTGTGGTATTTTGAAGCCGTAAACAGCTATTTGAAATATACCGGGGATTTTGAATTTATCAAAGAGGAGCTATACCCCTGCCTGAAAAATATATGTGAGCATTTTATGAGCGGAACCATATATGATATCACAATGACGGGTGACGGCTTGATAACAGCCGGAAATGAAAATACCCAATTGACCTGGATGGACGCAAAGGTGGGCGACTGGGTGGTCACCCCCAGACATGGGAAGGCAGTGGAGATAAATGCCTTATGGTACAACGGTTTGAGGATAATGTCGGAACTGGCACAAAAGTTTATGGACAGGGATGTATACCTGGAGCCGGCTTCAAAAACAAAGGCCTCCTTTGAAAAGGTATTTTGGAATGAGGAGCAGCAGTGCCTGTACGACGTGGTTAATGAAGCCGGCAGCGACGGCAGCATCAGGCCCAACCAGATACTTGCCGTGGGACTGTCCCATGCGGTATTGGAGGGCCATAAGGCCAGGAGTGTGGTGGAAAAGGTGTGGAAGGAACTGTACACGCCTTACGGCCTGAGAACCCTGTCCCGGGACAGCCGGCAGTACAGGGGTGTATACTCCGGCGACGTGTGGAGCAGGGATGGCGCATATCACCAAGGGACTGTGTGGACCTGGCTTCTGGGCAGATTCATCAAGGCTTATGTCAGAGTCAACGGGAATACGGCTGAAGCAAGAAGGGCTGCTCAGGATTTTATTCTGCCCTTTGCAGATCATATGAGGGATGCCGGAGTAGGAAACATTTCGGAAATTTTTGACGGCAGCAGTCCGCACCGCCCAAGGGGCTGTTTTGCCCAGGCCTGGAGCGTGGCTGAAATACTGAGGGCTGCCGTTGAGGATGCTGGGCTTGAATGAATGCGGAAGTGTGAGTTTGGCAGTGGAGGCAATGCTGATTGCATACCGGCTGCCGAAGGAAGGAGCTGATGTTTTGTCATTTTCAACGTTAGTAAAGGACGAGCTTTGCAGAGTGGAATTGCATCACGATACCTGCTGTATGAAATCTGAAATTTTCGGGGTCATTCTGACGGGGAACCTTTTTTCCAATGAGAAAAACAACAGAAATATAAAGATGGTGACCGAAAATGCCGCATTTGCCAGAAGAATATACTCCACGGTCAGGAAGGTATACGGTATCAGTCCCGAGGTTGCCATAAGAAGAAACAGCAGGCTGAAAAAGCATGTATCATATTCGGTAATTTTTGCCTCAATGCGGCTGATTAACAAAATGCTTTACGACTTCGGAATAAGTGCTTTTTCCGATAATATTAATCCGGATAAAGAGATCCTGAGAAAAGTATGCTGCAAAAAAAGCTTCCTGCGTGCTGCATTTCTGTCAGGAGGTTCCATAAGCGACCCCGAGAAAACCTATCACCTTGAAATATCCACCCGCAATTGCTACTGTGCCGGATTGATCAGGGAGCTGCTGCAGGAGTATGACATAAATGTGAAAATAATTGTCCGCAAAGGAATTTATGTGGCTTATATAAAGGAAGGGGAAAATATCGTTGATTTTCTTAATATTATAGGGGCGCACGGCGCATTAATGGAACTTGAAAATGTGAGGATTCTCAAGGATATGAGAAACAGTGTCAACCGCATTGTGAACTGTGAGACCGCAAATCTTGAAAAGACTGTGAATGCTTCTGTAAGACAAATGGAAAATATCAGATTTATCCGGTCTTTAATAGGTTTGGACAAGCTGCCGGAAAATCTTGTTGAAATAGCAAATCTGCGGCTGGAATACAGTGGGGCCAGCCTGAAGGAGCTTGGAGAAATGCTCCATCCCAAACTTGGAAAATCCGGAGTTAATCACAGGCTGAGAAAACTCGACGAGATTGCCGACCAATTGAGGGACAATCTGAAAAGAAATACTGCCAGATAAAGGTAAATGAAGGGAAATATTGAATAATATATTGTCATATTAATGGCAGGTGCACTGTCAAACAAACTATATCAGTGTACTTTAAAATAAGGGGGCAATATACTTGGATGTAAAGTTACTAAGGAGAGGAACCACTCTGGTTATCAGAATAATGGAGGATATGGA
Source organism: Bacillota bacterium (assembly GCA_023426005.1). Taxonomy (GTDB): domain Bacteria; phylum Bacillota; class Clostridia; order Acetivibrionales; family DSM-1351; genus Ruminiclostridium. The sequence continues at coordinate 3,374 of JAFABO010000031.1, forward strand.
CCATCATTCGGCTCAATACCTGAGGCAAAAAATTGACAACGAGATTATCAAGTCAACAGTAAAAAATATAATTTTTGACTTTTCAAAAGTCAATTTTATGGATAGTTCAGGAATTGGTATAGTTGTAGGCAGGTATAAAAATATTCAGAAACTTAACGGCAGAGCTGCAATAGTAAATGCCAATCCTAAAATAATGCAAATATTTGAGATGTCCGGTGTTTTAAAAATAATTCCGGTCTATACAGATCTGGAGGATGCGCTTACCTCCATGTGCGGATAATTGGAAAGGCTTTTTTAATTAGCCGGAAATGGCTTGACGCAAGTGTTTTTATCACTATTTGTTGGCAGGCACGTATTTCATGCGTGAATGCAGAGGGAGTTTTTATGCAGCTTATAAATGAAATGAGACTTGAATTTATGAGTAAATCAAATAACGAGGCGTTTGGCAGGATCGTTGCAGCTGCGTTTGCGTCGCAGCTGGATCCCACTGTTGAAGAACTTGCAGATATAAAGACTGCTGTTTCGGAGGCAGTGACAAACGCTATAATCCACGGATATGAGAACAATTCCGGTATGGTCAGAATGATATGCAGATTATATGATGCCGGAATTGAAATCGCTATTTCCGACGAGGGAAAAGGAATAGAGGATGTGGAACTTGCGAGGCAGCCTCTCTATACCTCCAAACCTGACATGGAACGCTCGGGAATGGGCTTTACCGTAATGGAAAGCTTCATGGACAGAGTTGACATCGTATCTGAACCTGATAAAGGAACCACTGTTACATTGTTTAAGAATATAAAATCCTGATTACCTTATTTTAATACTGGGGTAAGTTTTTTTATACATATCGGTGTAAATATTTACTATAAATGTATAAAAATATATGAGCTTGCCAATAATGTTGATATGGGTAGTATTTGCAAGCAGCAGTATGTGTAATATGTGACAGAAAGGTTTAGGTAAGCTATGAAGGATATAACCGATGAAGCAGTTCTAACACTTATCATAAATGCTAAAGCCGGGGATAAACAGGCTCAGGCCACTTTAGTCGAAAAGAACATAGGTCTGGTTTGGAGCATAGTGAAAAGGTTCCAAAACAGAGGTTACGAAGTTGATGATTTATATCAGATAGGAAGCATCGGGCTGATTAAGGCCATTAATAAATTCGATATATCCTATGATGTTAAATTTTCTACATATGCAGTGCCTATGATTATCGGAGAAATCAAAAGATTTATAAGAGACGACGGCATAATCAAGGTCAGCAGATCGTTAAAGGAAATTGCATCAAAAGCCCGCATCACAAAAGAGATCATCAGCAAGGAACTCGGCAGGGAACCGTCCGTCAATGAAATCGCCGAACGGATAAATGTGTCTCCCGAAGAGCTTGTACTTGCACTTGAGGCCGGCTGTACGCCGGAATCCCTCTACAGCACGGTAGGGGAAGGCGACAACACTCCAATTTTATTGATTGACCGTATAAATGCCGACAACAACAGCAGTGAAGTTGATTTAATAGATAAAATCGCCATACGGCAGATTTTGGATTCATTGGATACCAGGGAACGCCAGATAATCATTCTGAGATATTTTAAGGAAAAGACCCAGGTTCAGATTGCCAAGCTGTTGGGAATATCCCAGGTCCAGGTGTCGAGAATTGAGAAAAAGATATTAAAGGATATAAAGCATAAAATGATTGCCAACGGAAATTGATTAACACACAAAGAGCTTACCAAAGTCAATTACGGTTGAAAGCCTTCGCTTTCTGTGCGAATATTGCTTTTAAGTGTGGCTTTCAACGCAGTTTGGGTTTGAATGATTTTGTACTTCAGGGGCTTCAGTCTCAAACCCAAGCTATCGGCTTTTAGCCGATAGTAATTGACTTGAATAGTACGGTTTACAACAAGTCACCTACAAATTTCAGTAAGCTCTTTTAACCGTGCTGCCCATTGCTTGAAGTTGTACTCGCGTACCAGTAAAATCAGCAAAGGTTGCCTGACTCCAAAGTTGAGCGTCAATCTAAACTGGCACAACGGGTTAAGCACTACACTATGGACAGGGGGAGTTTGCATGCAAAGAATAATCGGTATGGTAAAAAACAGGACTGTTTTAATAATAATATGTATTCTATTGCTCTGCATAATAATTGCGTTAATTGCATTTATGGGAGTATCGACGGGTGACACACCTAAAAAGGCTGTATTTGTATAACATTTAATTGATTTTCCGTAATAATTTCAGGAAATTTGCAAAAAATATTCTTGTAAATTTTTTATTACGGAGGAGCTATGAACAAGAACTTTACGAAACAGGAATATTCCAAATATGTCAAAAGTGTTTCACCAAATTCAAAATTATTTATCAATATAATTAAAGCCTTTGCAGTGGGAGGCATAATTTGCGTTATAGGCCAGATAATTTTTAACTGGCTCAAGGGCAGAGGACTTAATCCTGAAATGGTATCAGGGCTTACCAGCATCATAATGATTTTTTTTGGTGCTTTTTTTACTGCCCTGAATATATATGACGAACTCGGCCGCTTTGCGGGAGCGGGTTCCATTGTCCCCATAACGGGGTTCGCAAATTCTGTAGTATCACCTGCCATGGAATTTAAAACAGAAGGATATATAATGGGCACGGCTGCTAAAATGTTTATCATTGCAGGTCCGGTCATTGTTTTTGGTATTTGTTCATCTGTTCTGGTAGGGATTATTCATTACTTTATATCTTGAATTCGAGGAGATATCTATGGCAGAAAAACATTTAGGCAAACAGACGGTATATTTCGCAAAGCCGCCGTCGATCAAGGCTACCGCAAGTATTGTAGGCCCCAAGGAAGGTAAGGGCAATCTGAGACAAAGCTTTGACTATATTATTCCTGATGAGCTTTGGGGTGAGGACAGCTGGGAAAAAGCCGAAAGCAAGCTGGTAAGGGAAACCCTTGCAAAGGTCCTTCAAAAGGGCAGTATGAGCAATGACCAGATCGAATATGTTTTGGCAGGTGATTTACTGAACCAATGTATTGCTGCCAATTATGGCC
>JAFABO010000154.1 GCA_023426005.1 Bacillota bacterium
CATCTTATAGACAAACACCAATCCATATATTCCGAAAGTTATAATGCAAAGCCCGATGTAACCCCAAAAAGAACGTTGCTTTAACATAATAAAACCTCCATAAAAATTTTTATATAGTTATAAATTGTTATAACTCCATGACAAATACCGATCTAATTTTACATTTTCTGCAGGCATTACTTTGAAATTATATTTTAAGACAAATATTGTAGTCAATAGGAACATATACCCAAAATGAGCACTTATTGGTACTATATTTCCTTTTAAAAAATTTTTTATTATGTTGATAAAAAATAAAGGATATTCTATAAATTTACCGAATGTGTAATATGGGACAATTTTTTCATATTAGTCCGAACCACTATCTCCGATCAATAATTTTTTTTATAAATGGAATATAATAAATAAATTATGAAAGGGTGTATGTTTTATGTCTGGTCTAAGTAATGCCACAAGCTTTGAAACTTTTGGAATCTGGTGTGTACTGTTGATTGCCTTTCTGGGATTGGGATATGCACTGATGCTTCGCCGTCAGGTTTTAAAGTATGACAAGGGTACGGAAAAAATGCAGGAAGTCTGGGGATCCATCAAAGGCGGCGCTGATGCCTATCTCCGCCGGCAGTTGAAATCCATCCTTCCCCTCATCGCGGTACTTACGGTACTTCTTTTCTTTTCAGTCTACATTGTCCCTCCCAGCGATGAGGCAACAAAAAGATTTTCAAACTTAAATCCGGATCAAATTAAAATTGTAATCGGTTTTGCAAGAGCTATCGCTTTCGTCATGGGTGCAACCTTCTCATTGCTTGTCGGTCAATTCGGTATGAGAATGGCTGTTGAAGGCAACGTCCGTGTTGCCTCGGCTTCCAGAAGAAGCTTTGGAGAAGCGCTGAAAATAGCATACAGAACCGGTACAATAACCGGTATGCTTACAGATGGTCTGGGCTTACTTGGCGGAACTGTTATTTTTATAATACTTGGTATAGCCGCACCTGATGCGCTGCTGGGCTTTGGTTTCGGAGGAACGCTGCTGGCGCTGTTTATGAGAGTCGGCGGCGGCATATATACAAAAGCGGCTGATGTTGGTGCCGACCTGGTGGGTAAAGTAGAAGCCGGCATTCCGGAGGACGATCCCAGAAATGCCGCCGTTATAGCCGATCTGGTGGGCGACAATGTCGGTGACTGTGCCGGAATGGCAGCGGATATTTTCGAGTCCTATGAAGTTACTATCGTGTCCGGACTGATTTTAGGACTTTCACTGTATTCAATCACCGGAGAACTCAAATGGATAATCTTCCCCCTGCTGGTCAGAGGAATAGGAGTTCTTTCTTCCATAATTGGAACTTACCTTGTCAGGGGCTCCAAAAGAGGTGATGCTCTTAATTCAATAAATAAAGGTTTTTATACCTCGGCGGTAATAAGTTTGGCATCTTTCGCTTTACTGGCAGCCTTCTATATGAATGAATGGCGGGCCTTCCTTTGTGTCGGCGTAGGTATTTTGCTGGCCGTAGCACTGGATGAGGTTACAAAACATTTTACAGATACAACCCACCGGCCTGTCAAGGAAATAGCCGGTGCTTCAAAAACCGGTTCGGCTACACTTATCCTCCGCGGACTTGCTGAAGGTTTTGAAAGTGCAGTATGGCAAACAGTTGTAATTGCAGCTACCATACTGAGCTCGGTACTTATTTTCTGGGGCCAGGATGTGCATTACGTCCTGTATGGAGTTGCAATGACCGGTATAGGTATGCTTACCCTTACCGGAAACAATGTTGCTATGGACTCCTTCGGACCCATTGCCGACAATGCAAATGGTATCGGTGAACTGGCGGGATTGGACAAGGATGCAAGAAAGGTTATGGACAGCCTTGACGCTACCGGAAACACAACGAAGGCCATCACCAAGGGTGTTGCCATAGGCTCTGCCGTTATTGCTGCCGTTTCACTGTTCGGTTCCTTCCTTACCGACGTATCAAAGATCCAGATCGGTATGGGTGTTGATAAAACTATATTTGATACAGGTATAAGAGTATCCAGTCCCACCGTTTTTATCGGTATGCTTATAGGAGCCTGTATCCCCTGGCTGTTCTCCTCCCTCATAATCAATTCGGTTACAAGGGCTGCCTCTCTTATTGTCAATGAAGTCAGACGGCAGTTCAAGATTCCCGGACTTCTCCAGGGCAAGGTAAAACCGGATTATCAAAAGGCTGTGGACATATGCACCGTGGCAGCTCAAAGAGAGTTGCTGGGGCTGGCAATCATTGCGGTAGTTTCTCCATTAGTGGTAGGTATCCTTCTTGGCGTTGAGGCTCTGGGGGGTTTCCTTGCAGGGGTAATTATTTCAGGTCAGCTGCTTGCAGTATTCATGGCCAATTCCGGAGGAGCGTGGGATAACGCAAAGAAGACCATTGAAGACGGTGCCCACGGCGGAAAGGGCTCCGAGTGCCATAAGGCCGCCGTTGTCGGAGACACGGTCGGCGATCCTCTGAAGGATACGGCTGGCCCTGCACTCAATCCTATGATAAAGGTTATCAATCTCGTTTCCCTTTTAGCCGCACCAATACTTATACAGTATAAGAGCACCGATCCCGGTATGCTGGCAGCACTGGTAATCTGTGCCGTGTTGATAATAGGTGCCATCATTTATTCCAAGAAGGGCGGTTTCAAGAAAACCAAAGCTGCCGATAGTGAGGATATCGCTGCTTGATTATAGATAAAAAAGATACAAAATCCTTTGGCGGATTTTGTATCTTTTTTATTTTATCAGGAAGGAACATCCTGTATTAAATCAATTTAATTATCCTAAACTAGAATTAAAAAGAATTTTGTTTTAATGGGCTTATCCGGCTCACGGTAAGTACCGTAAATCCCCACATTTTGTGAGCCAGAAAGGCAATGGTGCTTCATGAGAAATAAAAGAAGAAATGACGGCTATGTTTCACAGAGAATAAACAATATTATTAACAGTATCCCAAACAATCCGTTTATAGGGTTTAGTAATACTATCAAACCCATAGATAGAGTTGATCAGAATATTGATGATTGGTATGGATCGGAGTTTACTACCAATGAAAATCCCTATAAACCATGAAAACTGCTGAAGTTATATCCGGGACTGCTGTACCAGGTATTGTCATCACTGCTTTACACAGCAGCCCCTTTTGTTTGCATACCAATATTGTTAAAATCACCAATGTATTATAAAATATAAGCTATGTTAAATTTTAGAACTTTTATTACTTGTGAGGAGTGATTTCAATGACATGGAAAATAGAAACCCAATGTCTCCAGGAGGGCTATAAACCAGGAAATGGAGAGCCCCGTGTTTTACCGATTTATCAAAGCACTACATATAAATATGATTCGACTGAGCATGTGGCAAAGCTGTTTGATCTGTCTGTGCCCGGACATATGTACTCAAGAATAAGCAATCCCACCGTGGAATGTGTAGAAAACAAAATTGCAGCCCTTGAAGGCGGTATTGGCGCAGTGTGTACATCCTCAGGCCAGGCTGCCTCTCTTCTGTCCATATTGAATATATGTAAAGCCGGTGATCATTTTGTATGCTCCAGCACCATATATGGAGGAACCCTTAACCTCTTTGACAAAAGATTAAGAGAAATGGGCATCAGCATCACTTTTATTGACCAGGACGCTTCAGAAGAAGAAATTCAGAAGGCATTTCAAAGCAATACAAAAGCTTTATTCGGCGAATCCATTGCAAATCCCAAAATCAGTGTGCTGGATATTGAAAAATTTGCCGGAATTGCCCACAAAAATAAGGTGCCGCTAATAATAGACAATACTTTTGCTACACCCATGCTGCTCAGGCCCATAGAGTATGGCGCAGATATCGTAATTCATTCAACCACCAAATACATGGATGGACATGCCCTGTGTGTGGGCGGCGTCATTGTGGATTCAGGCAATTTCAACTGGGAAAACGGCAATTTTCCCGGCCTGACGGAACCAGACGAATCCTATCACGGTATGATTTACACCCGCGACTGCGGCAAGGCTGCCTACATAACCAAAGCCAGGGTTCAGCTCATAAGGGACTTCGGCTGCTATATGTCGGCCAACAATGCATTCCTGTTGAATATCGGGTTGGAAACCTTGCATTTAAGAATAGAACGTCACTGCAGGAATGCAGAAAAAGTAGCCCGGTTCCTCGCGGAAAGTGACAGGATACTCTCAGTCAGCTATCCTTACCTGAAGGATGACCCATATCATGATATTGCCGGAAAATATCTGCCGGAGGGCTGCAGCGGTGTGGTATCGTTCCGGATCAAAGGCGGCAGGGAAGCTGCGGTCAGGTTTATGGACAAGCTGAAGCTGGCCGCCATAGTAGTTCATGTTGCCGACTGCCGCACAGCAGTCCTCCACCCGGCAAGCTCCACACACAGGCAGCTGTCCGACGAACAGCTGGTGCTGGCAGGCATTGATCCCGGCCTGATCAGGTTTTCGGTAGGTATTGAAAATGTTGAAGATATTATAGAGGATATCCGTCAGGCTCTTGAGGACTAAAAAATCCCAGGCTGTTGGAATATTATTAAATTTGAAGAGTTGTCATGTCGTTTAAAAATAGGAGTTTAAACTAAAATGCCATTTGACGGAATTGTAACAAAATGTATTGTTAATGAATTAAATAATCTGCTGGCCGGAGGCAGAGTAGAAAAAGTATTTCAGCCCGAAGCAGATGAAGTTGTTCTTTTGGTTCGTTCAAAAAGCCAGAATTACAGGCTGGTTGCAAGTGCAAATGCAAATTACCCCCGCCTTCATATTACAGCTTCACAAAAAGAAAACCCCCAGGCCCCTCCTGTTTTCTGCATGCTCATGAGAAAGCACCTGTCAGGCGGCAAGCTGCTGGGCATAAGCTTTCATGACTATGAGAGGGTAATTTCCATTAATATTGAATCTGTAAATGAACTGGGTGATCTGTCTGTAAAAAGAGTTGTAGTTGAGATAATGGGAAAGTACAGCAATATCATTCTGCTCAACAGCGAAGATAAAATAATTGATTCGGTAAAGCATGTGGACAGTGATATCAGCAGTGTAAGGGAGGTAATGCCGGCCAGGCCCTACTTCCTCCCTCCCGCTCAGAATAAGGAACTTCCGGAGAATATTGTTCCTGAACGGATTTTTGAACATCCATTGGTTTCGGAGGCGAAACATATTGAAGGCTTATTGTTAAATCTCATAAAAGGGTTCAGTCCCTACACCTGCCGTGAAATTTGCCGGGCTGCGGATGTGGCTCCCAAAACACCGGTTGCTGCTTTAAGCCATGCCCAGAAAGCTAACTTGATTCCGGCTTTAAAAAACTATCTTGCTCGGATAAACAACAATGGCTTTGAACCCTGTATAATCTATCAGGATAAAAATTTCCTGAAACCTCTGGACTTCTATTGTTTTGTTCCTGAACAGCCGGCAGTATACAAAAAATATGAGCTTTTGTCCGCAGCGCTGGACGAATTTTATTCCCTGCGGGATACAAATGAGCGCCTGACTCAGAAAATGGGCGATATTGTAAAGGTGATAAAAAACGGTATAGACCGCTGCGAGAAGAAAATTGCCCTTTTCAATGACAAACTGCGCGAGGTTTCAGACAGGGAAAAGCTTCAGCTTTACGGAGAACTGATTACCGCCAATATCTACTGTATTCCTCCAGGCAGTGAAGCCGCACGGGTTTTGAATTACTACAGTGAAAATGAAGAATATATTGAAATACCCTTAAATGAGTATAAATCCGCCCAGGAAAATGCTCAAAGGTACTACAAACAGTACACAAAGGCCAAAAGCGCCCATTTAAATGCAACCCGGCAGCTGAAGGATACGGTTTTGGAATTGGAATACCTCCAGAGTGTTCAGACCATGCTGGAGAACTGCAGCAGCAGACAGGAAATTGACGAAATCAGGCAGGAACTCACAGATCAGGGATATATCCGGGCCTCCGCCAGAAACTCCAAAAAGAAACAGGACAAACCCACCTCACCTCTGGATTTTACCTCAAGCAACGGGTTTCAGATACTGGTGGGCAAAAACAATAAACAAAACGATCTGCTGACTTTAAAGCTGGCGGCTTCAAGCGATATCTGGCTTCACACCAGGAATATTCCCGGCTCACATGTTATAATAAGAGCAGAGCGGCGTGAGGTGCCTGACTCGACATTACTGGAGGCTGCTATTTTAGCCGCCTATCACAGCAGTGCCAAAATGTCTTCCAATGTACCGGTTGACTATACCCATGTCAGGAATGTCAAAAAACCAAACGGAGCCAAACCCGGAATGGTTATTTACGAGAGCTTTAAAACAGTTAGTGTAACACCTGAGGAAGAAAAGGTATTTAAAATAACTCAAAATAAAAATTAATTTTTAAAAATACATTAAGGGGGAATTTTGAATGATTTCAGACAAGATCAGCAACAGACTGGCTAATTCTTCAATGATACGGGCCATGTTTGAGGAAGGTGCAAGATTAAAAAAAATATACGGAGCAGACAAGGTTTATGACTTTTCTCTTGGAAACCCCGACCCTGAACCGCCTGCAGAAGTTAAAGCCGCGCTCCGGGAGCTGGCCGATTCCGAAGAGCCGGGTATGCACCTTTACATGAACAATGCGGGTTATACCGAGGTAAGAGAAACCATAGCCGGTAAAATCAACAGGGAAACCGGCCTCCAGCTCACCTTTAACAATGTGGTAATGACTGTGGGAGCCGGCGGAGCTCTTAATGTAGTTTTAAAAACTCTTTTGAATCCTGATGAAGAGGTTATAATTTTTGCACCCTACTTTGTTGAATATACCTCCTACA
>JAFABO010000076.1 GCA_023426005.1 Bacillota bacterium
TAAGAATTTCAGTTACTGGAACATAGTTCAATTGAACGCAGTTCTTTGGAACTGGAATTCTTTTAACTCAATTTGAAATCGCTATGCGATTTCGGAATTTTTCGAGTTCCTTTACAATGTACATCTATGATGTACATATACATTTGCATGTATTTGTCACTGTTTACTTTTCAAAGTCCATACCTTAAAAGCATCATTGCTGTTGACTTTCAAGGTTTTCGCTGTTTGTTTGCCGCAAGCAGCTTAATTATAATATCATTTTGCTGTTTCTTTGTCAACACTTTTTTAAATTTTTGTTGTGAGTTTTTTCAAAAACCTCATAACTCTGATTTATTTCGTGTTGCCGTTTGCGACAGCTTGGTTAGTATATCATCATGCAGTGAGTTATGGCAACGTATATTACCTCTGTATTTGCGTGTTAAACTGATTTACGGGGGATATTCTGCGTTATTTGCACATAATCCTCATTAAATGTCCGGTATACTCCGGCTTCATATCACTTTTTATGAGGCCTTATTTAGAGGTTTCAATAATAACAATATTAATTGCTCTTATGATATTACTGTAATATTGCTTATACATTAGAAAGTTGCTGTAAGGTTATTTACACATGAGAAACACCGGATAATTAATCCGGTGCTGTAAATAATGCTTCTGATATCTCTATACCCTTTTCTCGTATACATACAGGCAAAACTCATTATCCGGCTCGGGCTTTTCTTCTCCAACCCTGGAATATCCCAGTTTCTCATAGAAGTGATGGTTCCTATAGCTTTTATATGGTGTATCAAGAGACCATTTTTTCACATTTGGAAACTGATTTTCAATAAACTTTAACGTTTTACTTCCTATTCCCCTGTTCTGGTAATCGGGATCTATGTATATGGTACCCAGCCTCATATGTCCGTCTTGTAAAAGAAATAGCTTTAGCCCACCCACTATAATGTTGTCTTCTATTATCTTATAATATAGCCCCTCTGCTATATTTCGTTTATGCCATATGGTGGTATCCAGTTCTGGTGGCCTTTCACCATACAATAATTTATCCTCTTCAAATGCCTTTATACAGACATTTCTTAATTCATTGGCATCTTTAATTTCCGCTGGTATTATAAAAGTCATCGATCCAACCTCCTTCACTAACAATACACACTTTTATAAATTACTTGTGTTTGAAGTTACAGACTTATATTGTTTTAGTCGTGTTTATGCCATTTGTTTTGCAATGGGCATATAAAGGTCCATTCCTCCGATATGATTGAACTCTCTGTCGAACCCCAGATGTTCCTCAAGCCACTGATGTCCCCCATATGCATATCTACTGTCCGCAAGCCAGCTGTTGAAACGTTTCCATGCCTTGAGTATACCATCACCCAGCTCTTCCCCATCCTCCCGCTTTACACCTGTGACGGCATAGAGTCCTCCATCTAAATACTTTGTTTTAATAAGGGGATGATCCACATCGAAGTCTTCTTTTATTGTCACACAAATCTCATAACCGTACTTTGTCTGCTCATCCGATGCGGGACCGGGACTGTTATAGCCGAAAATCCTGTGATTCTGTTCATAAATGCTTAAACCAGTCCTGCCCGCCCATTCTTTCATGGCTTTAAAGGCATTATTTTCGGGGTCCCTTCCGAAATAGTTAAAATAGGCCACTTTTACAGGCTCCAGACGCTTTAATACTTTTATATCGGGATATCTGTCCAGGAGTTCCTTATCTTGAATTTCAAAATACTTATCCATGATATTTATCCTTTCAAAGCTATACTTTTTATTCTGCCTTCTGAATTCACTGGGCAAATAGCCTGTAATGCGTTTGAAAGCCCTTGAAAACGAGTCACCGCTTTCAAAGTCAAACTTTACCGCGATATCAATCATACAAGTATTTTTTGTAATAATATCCTCTGCAGCAAGACTTATTCTGCGAAGCCTGATATATTCCTTTGCCGAATACCCTGTCAGTGCAAAGAATATTCTGTAGAAGCTCGATAGAGACATAAATGAAGCTTGAGCCGCCAGATTGATATCAACCGGATTTTCAAGATTTCTCTCAATAAAATCTATTGACCTCTGAATTCTTTCGTAATAGTTCATAAGGAGTACTCCCGGTATCTTAAGATAAAATAATATTACCACTTTTTATTTTTCTGTATCCGACTTTTTTTCCAAAAAGATCAACTAATCTGAATAACACTTAAATATCAGGAAGCAATCTGCTTTTCTTTCCTGTATAAAATATTGATAACCTGTGCAGTGCACGGGTACAGCAAATATATAAAAGCTGCCTGTCTTCCGCATCCCAATACATCTCATCATTTGCATCATAGACAAGCACCGCGTCGAATTCCAGCCCTTTTGCCATGTATACCGGGAGGATTGTGACCTTATTGATTGTCTCAAAGGAATCGGTATTGATCAGGGCAGCACCAAGCTCTTTTCCAATTTCCTCATATAGCTGTTCAGCACCTGTCATGCTCTTACATATAACAGCTATTGACTGAAACCCATCGGACCTATATTTATTGACCATGTTTACCGCATGTTCATTCATATGCCCCCGGTTCTGCGCACCGATAATTTCCGGCAGGCTTTCATACCTTTCGAAGCTTTCAACCTCCAAATGCCGATCACTGAAATGGGAGCTGAATTGATTAATCTCATAGGAACATCTGAAACTTTTACTTAGCATTATGGTTGAACTTCTCTCTTTATTAAGAATCTGCCTTATGTCCGAGTATACAGATAAATCAGATGTCTTTTCTATAGTCTGATTTATATCCCCCAATATGGTAAACTTGGCATTTCCGAAGCATCTTCTCAAAATTTCATAATGGACGGGATAATAATCCTGGGCTTCATCTACGACTACCTGCATAATCTCCTTATAGTGCTCACACCCCCTCAGCATCAGCTTCATTGCCAGAAGTACCATTGCATTATCATAGCTCAGGACCGGCTTTTGCAAACCTGCACTTACATAGCCCATTATTTCCTCAATATTTTCAGGCAGGCTTATTCCTTCAGCCATCCTGTAAAATAGATTCCGGTCGCCCGCCAGTCGCTTGTAGAGCACCATTACATCAACTCTTGAGAACTTCATGACTTCTCTTTTTATTGCTGCATTCTCCTTTAGTGATAACAGCCTGGCAAGCGTCTTAACTTCATAGATATGTTCCGGGTATTCGGCGATAAACTTTTCAAGCTTCTCCAGCCGATATTTTCTTAATTCGTGAATCTTTATCATGATGCGTTTTTCTATTGTTTCCAGTCTCTTCTCCAGCGGCAGGGAAATCTCATTCCGCTTTAAAAGCTCAGCTTTGGCCAGGTGTCTGTTTGCAATGCATTCACCATTGTAGTATATATCTCTGAAATCGATCATTTTGTGTTCGAAATATTTAAGATATCTTTCTATAATAATTAAAAATTCTTTTGACAGCATGAATTCCATACCGCTTTTAATTAAATTCTTTTTGTTTATATCACTGGTTGATATTATTTCTTCTATTAAAGTATTACGATTGCCAATTTGAATTTTTTCTTCAAAGATATTATTAAATATTTCTTCCATTGTAAGTGCCTGAATATTCTTTTCACCCAATTCAGGCAATACGCTGTCAATGTATTTTTCAAAGATATTATTAGGTGTAATAAGTATTATATTATTGGAACTGAGATTGCAGGTTAAGCCGTGATACATGAGATAGGCAACCCTATGCAGTGCCACCGAGGTCTTCCCGCTCCCGGCAACCCCCTGCACCATCAGAAGATCATTTTCAATATCTCTTATTATAAGGTCTTGCTCCTTTTGTATTGTTTCAACAATGCTTTTCATTTTTGCAGAAGCATTCTGTGACAATGTCTGTTTTAATATATCATCCACGATAGTCATGCTTGAATCGAAAAAATATTGCATTTCACCCTCTTTTATTTCAAATTGCCTTTTGAGTGAAACTTCTCCCTCAATTACTCCGTATGGTGCCTTATAGCCGGCCTTTCCAAGCCCAAAGCGGTAAAAAATACCCGATATGGGCGCTCTCCAGTCACAAATATAAGTTTGGCGGGTTTTTTCATCGGTAAGGTTCCCAAGGCCAATATATATATTCTCCTTGTCAAATCCTTCTTCAGTAAAGTCAATTCTGGCAAAGTATGGCGACTGCTGCATCCTGTCGTATTTCCTTATTCTGGCCTCGGCAGCCTCATAAGCATATGTTTGCACTTCAATGGGCTTCAGGTATTGTACTGCATCAGACAGTTTTTCAAAATCATTGGAGTAATGGGCAGTGTTTTCGTACATATCCTTTCTATCGGCGATTAACTGCACCTTTTTATTTTTAAGCCTGTCTATTTCAGTTGACAGCTGCTTTTTAACAATCTCCTTAATCCTGTTAAGATATTTTTTTTCCGCTGCCAGCTGTTCCTGATAATTATCCATTACGTCACCTTCCTCTGACATTAAATTAAAGACAATAAATACTAGACAATATATATTAAATGCGAATGCCGTTTTTTCCTTTATAATATTTATATTTTATATAAAATCTACATATATGGAGACGGCACAAAAAGAGAGCATACATGCAGTATACTCTCCTTCTGTGAAGTTTGTCCTAATTCCAATATTAAAGTCAGCCGCAGGTCTGCCGCATTTACCGTCACAAAACTGTGTTATAAACACTGGCATAGCCTGTTACCGGCTTTGGAATAGTCATATTTATAAATTAATTACTGCTTACTTAATTCAGTTACAGCTAATCGTCTGTTTCCTCAGGGCTCTCACCTTCCGTATCTTCACAGTCGGTATCCTCCGGGCATTCTTCGTTTATCATTCTGGCCATACTCACAACGTTATTGCCCTCACTCATTCTCATAAGTGTCACTCCCTGGGTCGCACGTCCGAGAATACTTATTTCGTTAACTTTCATCCGAATAATGCTTCCGTCCGAACTAATTAATATTATATCATCTTCTTCAGAAACAAGCATCATTCCGATGGATTTTCCGGTTTTCTCGGTAATTCTGTAGGTCAGCACACCCTTACCGCCCCTTGTCTGCACCTTGTACTCTTCAAGCTCGGTCCTCTTACCAAAGCCGTTCTCGGTTACAACCAGAAGGGTGGTATTGTCGGTGACAACCTCCATGCCAATTACATAATCCCCCTCATCCAGCTCAATGCCTTTAACACCCTGGGATACACGTCCTATAGGTCTGGCATCGGTCTCTTTAAAGCGGATTGCCATTCCGTTGACAGTTGAAATCATTATATCCTGATTTCCGTCTGTAAGTTTAACATCTATAAGTTCGTCGTTTTCTCTGAGTGTTACTGCTGCCAGTCCGCCTTTTCTAATGTTGTCATACTCCATCAGATCCGTTTTCTTGACCAGACCGTTGCGTGTGGCCATTACCAGATAAAGGCCTTCCTTATATTCCTGAATCGGAATTACGGTGGTTACCTTCTCATCGCCATTCAGCTGCAGCAGATTTACTATTGCAGTACCTTTGGCCTGCCTGCCTGCCTCCGGAATCTCATATGCCTTTAGCCTGTATACTCTTCCCTTATTGGTAAAGAACATGATAAAGTTATGGGTTGAGGTTACAAAAAGATTTTTAACAAAATCTTCTTCTCTGGTGCTAAGCCCGATTATTCCCTTGCCTCCGCGCCTCTGGCTTTTGTAAGTATCGGCAGGGAGCCTCTTGACATATCCGAAATGAGTCATTGTTATAACACTCTCTTCCTCCTGGATGAGATCTTCAATGTCAATTTCATCTTCATCTATTTCTATCTTTGTTCTTCTTTCATCAGCATACTTGTCCTTTATTATGTGTAATTCATCTTTAATTATCTGATGAACAAGGATTTCGTTTGCCAGAACCTCCCTGAGATATTTGATCTTTTCAAGAAGCTCGTTATACTCGTTTTCCAGCTTCTCTCTTTCCAGACCGGTAAGACGGCCCAACCTCATGTCTACAATTGCCTGGGACTGCTTTTCACTGAAGCCGAACCTCTCGGACAGAGCTTCTTTGGCTATGGCCTCGGTTTTTGAATTTCTGATTATTTTAATAACTTCATCCAGATGGTCAAGAGCTATTTTCAAACCTTCTAATATATGAGCCCTTGCTTCTGCCTTGTCAAGTTCAAACTTTGTTCTACGTCTGATAACATCTTCCTGATGGCTTATGTAGTAATCAATAGTCTGTCTTAAATTCAGGGTTCTAGGTTCATAGAGCTTATCCTCGGTTGGAACAATGGCGACCATATTGACACTGAAGGTTTCCTGCAGCTGAGTATTTTTGTATAATTGGTTTAGCACAACATTTGGATTTGCATCACGCTTAAGCTCTATAACAATTCTTACAGGTTCTTCTCTCCCTGACTCATCCTGTAAGAAGGATATACCTTCAAGCTTCTTATCCTTGACCAAATCTGCTATTTTTTCTATAAGCCGTGCTTTATTAACCAGATAAGGGATTTCGGAAATAATAATTCTATGCCTGTTTCCATGCATTTCCTCAATTGTCGCCTCCGAGCGGACAACCAAACGGCCCCTTCCTGTTTTGAAGGCATCTCTTATTCCTCTTTTGCCGATAATCTTTGCGGCAGTGGGAAAATCCGGACCCTTTATATACTTCATCATCAATTCATCGATAGTGATCTCGGGGTTATCTATAACTGCACATATTCCATCAATAACCTCCCCTAAATTGTGAGGAGGAATGTTGGTAGCCATACCTACCGCAATACCTGAAGAACCGTTGACCAGCAGATTTGGAAATCTGGATGGCAAAACAACAGGTTCAACCTCATGCTCATCAAAGTTTGGTTTGAAATCTACGGTATCCTTATTAATATCGGCAAGCATCTCCATGGATATCTTAGCAAGCCTTGCCTCAGTGTATCTCATTGCGGCCGCAGCATCACCGTCACGGGAGCCGAAATTGCCATGTCCGTCGACAAGCGGATGCCTCAGGGAAAAATCCTGTGCCATACGCACAAGACTATCGTAAACAGCAGCATCCCCGTGCGGATGAAAGCTTTTCAACGCTTCTCCAACGGTTGCAACAGATTTTCTGTATGGCTTATCCGGTGTAAACCCGGAAGAATACATAGTGTAAAGTATACGCCTATGTACAGGTTTTAAACCGTCGCGAACATCAGGTAGTGCTCTGTCAATAATTACACTCATAGCATAGTCTATAAAAGACTTTTTCATTTCAGATTCAATGTCTATGGGAATAATTCTTTGCTCCCTTATTTCATCTGCCATTTAATTTATTACCTCTTTTCATATTATAAAAA
>JAFABO010000080.1 GCA_023426005.1 Bacillota bacterium
GAGTTATTACATCAACCTTCTTTTTTATCCATTCCTAATTATACATAGTTAATTTACAAAAGTTTGTCAAAAACAAATGTAGAAAAAGAAATATTGTGTGACAAGAAAACTCACCGGGCTCATTTCTTTATCAAAATAATATATAAATTCCTATACAAAACCCATAACTAAAATAAGCAGCATGTACTCCCGTCAAACTGACAAGGAGCATATGCCGCTTTATTTCAGAGCATCTGATTTAGTTCATTTGCCTGACTATACTGTAATATACTTTGGACGTAAATATATAACTCAGTCCGTATAACACCGCGAAAATACAGGATACAACGACACCTGTCGCTATAATTAATGCCCTGTTATACAGGAACAGCACACCCAGCAGTTCTGTGATCATTCCAAACCCGGCCAGAGTATGAAAGACTGCAAATATCAGCGGCAGGAAGAATACCAGGAGAATCTGGCGTTTGATGGTGCCTTTTACCTCGGGGTCACTCATGCCTACCTTCTGCATAATACTGAAATTATCCCTGTCATCATAGCCTTCGGTTATCTGTTTGTAGTACATTATCAAGAGCAGGCACATGCTGAATATGATGCCGAAGAATATTCCGAGAAACAGCAATCCTCCGTTCATTGAAATTGTTTCATCACGGCCCGCTATTCCATTCTTTAACAAAACGACTTCTTTTTTATCCTTGAACCAGCCGCTTAAGAGGTTTGCAAATTCTTTTTTATTCTTATCATCCCCATTTACCTGAAAAGCCATGGAGTCAGTAAAACCCTTTTCCGGGTCGCCTACTTCCTTCATAATCTTTTTTACTGCATTTTCATCCTTCACAATGAAATAAAAATCCTGTCCAAACCGCCTGACCGAAGATTTTCTATCGAAGCCCGCTTGGGTCAATTCCTTCTTTACCGAGTATGTGTCACTGCCAAAAAGAACACTGCCGAAACTGAAATCAGCCCCTGTGGAATATACTAAAACCTCATTTTCCCCGAGTTCTTCGTCCTGGCGCTCCATCTGATTATACTCCTGAAGCGTAAGGAGCTTTATGGTTTCAATATTGGGTTGATACCCGTTCCCTGATTTTTTAATAAATTTGTTTTCAGCTTTTAGCGCACCGGTATTCATATAGGCATATGAAATTTTATCATAAACATTTACGCGAGCTTTTCCGGACAGCTGGGCCAGCATGGAATCCAATCCGTTGCTGTCTATGGAACCGCCCGCCTTATAATCAATCCGAAAATCAAAGGGGTATTGAAAATCAAGTACACTGGATGTACCAAACCATAGAGCTGCCGTACATAACAATGTAATTATGGTCATGGTACTGAATATGCATATATTTGCCAGACTGGCCGCACTTTTCTTCATTCTGTACAGCATTCCCGATATGGTAGTATAATTTGCCTTGCGGTAATAAAAATTCCTGTTTCCCTTAAGTATCCGCAGCAGCGCAAGTATCCCGGCCTTAAAGAAAAAGTGTGTTCCCAGCACTACCAGAGCAACTGCCAGAAGAAAATCGGTGAAAATACCTGAATCAACCTTTGAGATTATGGCGATATAATATCCCGCCGCAAGTAATAATATTCCCAGCAGAGCGGATATCCATAGGCGTTTCGGAGGCTTTTCCCCTGATTTGGAACCCTTCATCAAATCATTGGGATTTGATTTAAATACCTGCACCAGATTCACTATCAAATTGAGCAGACTGACCCCTACAAAGTAATAAAATGATATTTTCAGAGCAGCGAAACTAAAGGTAAATCCAGTGTCTACCGGCAATCGCGTAAGATTTAGCAGCACAAGGAACAGCAGTTTCGAAAAAACTATTCCAAGAATGATTCCGCCTGTAAAAATAACAAGAAAAATATACAGGGTCTCAAAGAACATCATAATGGCCATATGCTTTTTCTCAAGCCCAAGAATACTGTATAATCCCAGCTCCAGTTTTCTTCTTTTTATAAGAAAACTATTTGAGTACAATAGAAACGGTACCAATATCACTCCCAGCAAAAACAGCCCAATTCCCATAAGAACCACTAAATAAGCACTGTGAGGAAGCTTTTTCATCAAATCATTGTTCATTATGGATGAGAAAACGAAGAATACAAAAACTGAAAAAATTCCTGCAAGCATATACGGAAAGTATGTTATTCCATTTTTCTTAATACCCACAAAAGCCAGCTTTGGAAGAAGAAACATCTTATTCATACTGTGTTCCCCCTGTTTGCAGCACTGTCATGGTATCGGCTATTTTCTTAAACATTTCCTCATTAGTGGCGTTTGCACGGTATATCTGATTGAAAACACAGCCGTCCTTGATGAACAGAACTCTGCCGGCATGGCTTGCAGCCTGTATACTGTGGGTTACCATCAATATTGTCTGGCCCTCTGCATTTATTTCTGAAAAAAGTCTTAGTAATCTGGCCGAAGCTTTGGAGTCGAGGGCACCGGTGGGTTCATCCGCCAGAACCATCTTGGGATTTGTAATCAGAGCCCTGGCTGCCGCCGCCCTCTGCTTCTCGCCGCCCGACACCTCGTATGGATATTTTTGCAGCAGCTGGTCAATTCCCAGCTTTTTAGCCAGAGGTACCAGTCTTTTGTGCATTTCCTCATAGGAATGGCCTGATAAAACAAGGGGCAAAAAAATATTATCCTGCAAGGAAAACGTATCCAACAAATTAAAATCCTGAAAAACAAAGCCCAGATTATCCCTTCGGAAAGCCGAAAGTTCTCCTTGCTTTATTTTTGAAAGGTCCCTGCCATCCAGCATAACCTGTCCGCTTGTGGCCTTGTCAATAGAAGCCAGGATATTCAGAAGCGTTGTCTTGCCTGAGCCCGATTCTCCCATTATTGCCACATACTCACCTTTCTCAACCGAGAAGGTAACACTTTCCAGCGCCTGTACCTTATTTCCTCCAAACCGTGAAGTATATATCTTCTTTACATTTTTGATTTCTAAAAGTGCCATATTAACCTCCTAAGCCATGTAGTGGCATTCACCACTCAAAAACGTACTGTACATTGTTAATAGAGGGTATGGATATATTATGGATTATTTAGAAAGTATCTGCCATAGACCTGACTTACATTTCCACAGTTAACCTTACATTTTTGTAAGGTATGTTTTTGTTCTCTTAAAAAGTCCTGACCGAGACATCTATACAGGCTTTTGTACCCCTGCCCACCTCTGAAAAAACCTCTATTTTATGTGACAATTTGTCCAAAACCTGTTTGCATAAATAAAGGCCAATTCCGGTAGATCTCTTGTCAAACCGCCCGTTATATCCAGTAAAACCTTTTTCAAAAATCCTCGGCAAATCTTCAGACTTAATTCCAATGCCGGTATCCTGAATAACAAGCCATTCTTTATTATTGTTTTGTTCCAGACTTATTGTTATACCCCCGTTTGGAGTGTACTTGACCGCATTGGTAATAAGCTGTTCTATAACAAATAAAAGCCACTTTTCGTCAGTTATGACCTTACATTCAAAATCCTTGATATCAATGGAAAGCTTGCTGTTAATAAACAATACGGCATTTTTTTTAACAGCCTGATTGACAATATCCCTTAACCGGTATTCCCTTAAAATCATATCGGAAGACATGCTTTCCAGCCTGAGATAATGCATTACCATTTCTATATATTGTTCGGTTTTGAATAATTCCTCCTGCAGGGCATAAGAACTTAGCTCCTTCTCATCATTCTGGAGCAAGAGCCTCATTGCCGCCAGAGGTGTTTTTATCTGGTGGGCCCACAGCGAGTAATAATCCTTCATTTCCGATTCTTTGAGATTTGTCGTGAACTGCAATTGCTGCATTTCCTCATACAAGCCTTTGATAATTTCCTGGTATTGCTTTTCCTTCCAGTCGGCTGCCTGGGGCAGCATTTCAATCACATTCTCAAGATTTGAACAGATTTCCTCAGTTTTTCCTATCCTGTCAGCATACCCCATAAAATCCCATACACCCATGCACAGGCTTATGAAAATGGAAATATATACACCATAAAAGAGCTTGTCCAGGTTTTCCAACTGATACAGTGCACATATGGTACAAAAAATGAGCTGGTACAGAAGAAACATCAAGATTACTTTTCGCCTGTCGCTGACATATTGCAGTAACATCCCTAAAGAGTGCCTGTCCCTCATATTAACCTCCTAAGCCACATTTGTGGCCACAAAATGTTATGCAAGTAATTATCCTTTATCGCAATGTGGTGAATAAAAGAAGTTATTTGGCCATGTGCGCTTTCAAAGTATTTGATAATACTTTGAATATTTCGCACGGCCATAAATTCACAGGTTAGTTTTGGAGGACGAACGCAAGTGAAGTCTTTCAAGCTAACCTCCTATGATATATCCCAAACCCTTTTTAGTCTGTATAAAGTTTTCTATGGAAACGTCTTCTAACTTTTTGCGCAATCTCGTCATGTTTACCGTAAGCGTATTGTCATCCACAAAGTAATCATTATCCCACAGGCGTTTCATAATTTGCTCCCGGCTTACTATCCTTCCAATGTTCTCATAGAGCAGCTGCATGATCCTCTGCTCATTCTTGGTAAGCTCCAGCTTTTGATCGCGGTATACCAGAGTTCCGTCCATTGAATTGAACAAAACGCCATTATGCTCCTGGTAAGCCGTCTGTTCATTGTAAGCATAAGTTCTCCGTAATATCGCCTGAACCTTGACTGTAAGCACCTCAAAATCAAAGGGCTTTGCAATAAAGTCATCTCCCCCCATATTTACAGCCATTACGATATTCATATTATCACCGGCCGAGGAAATAAAAATCACAGGGATCTTGGATAGCTTTCTGATCTCGGTACACCAATAAAAGCCGTTATAAAACGGAAGAGATATATCCATCAATACCAGCTGGGGATCAAACTTTACAAATTCCCCCACAACATTATTGAAATCCCCGACACTATGCACGTCATAGCCCCATCTTTGCAAATGCTTTTTAATCTCTGCCGAAATCACACCGTCATCTTCAACAAGAAAAATTTTATACATGGTACACTTCCTTTGAAAATTTATTCAAACTCTATAATCAGCATAAACTTGCAACTGCAAAGCTGTGTAACAATTTTACAAGTTAACTTAAC
>JAFABO010000114.1 GCA_023426005.1 Bacillota bacterium
AAGAAATTCTGGAAGTTCATAAGTCAGGCCGCCCCATACTCATAGGAACCTCAAGTATAGAGGAGTCCGAGAGCCTTGCAGAAAGGCTGCAAAACTGCCGGATTGACTGTGCGGTGCTCAACGCCAGAAACGATGCTGAGGAGGCTGAAATAATAGCAAATGCCGGAAAGCTGGGTGCAGTCACCGTATCAACAAATATGGCCGGAAGGGGTGTGGACATAAAATTGGGAGACGGCCGTCCGGCATCTGCGGAAACCAACGAGGTTCTTGCTTTAGGCGGCCTGT
The DNA here is from genome assembly GCA_023426005.1 of Bacillota bacterium. GTDB lineage: Bacteria > Bacillota > Clostridia > Acetivibrionales > DSM-1351 > Ruminiclostridium. The sequence continues at coordinate 286 of JAFABO010000114.1, forward strand.
ATGTGATAGGGACAAACAAAAACGAGTGTATCAGGATTGACAGCCAGCTGAGAGGGCGTGCAGGCCGGCAGGGGGACCCCGGGGCTTCCAGGTTTTTTGTAAGCCTTGAGGACGAGCTCCTCAACAGGTTTGAGATTCGTAAGCTGCTTCCAAAAAAATATCTGGGCTACAGACAGGAGGAGAAAATTGAGGACAGCAAGTTGAACTCATTAATAAATCATATCCAGAGGGTAGTTGACGGTCAGAACTTTGATGCCAGAAAGACTCTGGGGAAATATTCCCTGCTGTTGGAATACCAGAGAAGACTGTTGACAAAAAAACGGGATGAAATACTGTATATGAAGGCAGCGCCCCTGCTGCCGGCAAGCCGGCCTGAACTATACAGGGAGTTGTGCAGGCTGCATGGCGCCGGGAAGGTCGATGCTGTTGGAAAAAGGGCAGCCATTCACTTCATTGATGAATGCTGGTATGCGTTTCTGGAATATTGTGAAAGTGTCCAGGAAGGCATTCACCTGGTGGGAGCCACCAGAAAGGTTCCTCTGGATGAATACCGGAAGTTGGTTATACAGGAGTTTGACTCTCTTATGAACAGGCTGGAGGCTGACATGCTGCCGGAGCTGGAGCAGACTGATTTCGGCGTAAGTGAGGCCGATTTTGCCGGAAGGGGGTTTAATACTCCGGCAGCTACCTGGACATATATGATAAATGACAATATTAAAGTAAAGAGGTTTTCACTATTTGGAATAAATTAATGCAGGGGATCTATAAAAGTTATAAATTCCTACACGCCAAGCTGACTTGCACGCTTTAAGCCTGCAAGTCTTTTTTTGTAATCGGATGGAGTAATGCCGTATGATTGCAGAAAAGCCCTGTTGAAGGTACGGTAATTTCCAAAGCCCGACATAAAGGCGATATCCGTAAGGTCTGAGCTGCCGCTTGAAATCAGCTGTGCGGCATGGCGGGAGCGCAAGGCATTCATATAGCTGTTAAAGCCGCAGCCCAGATATGAATTAAAAAACTTGGAAAGATAGTCCTTGTTGTACCCGAAATGCCGGGCAAGAGTTTCTATAGACAGAGAATTTAGATAATTCTGCTGCAAATAAACCAGAATTTTTCTTGCAAGGTCTGTACTGCTTACCGATGGTTTATCAATAAGTTCCACACAATCGCACAGAAGGCCCAATATATAATAAGCTGCACCCTTGCTGACCAGTTCATTGGAGGAATCCCGGGCCTGGAGCAGTTTTTCCATTATATTGAATATGTTTTTGGTATTCTCACAGCTCTCAATAAAAGAGCTGGAAAACACCCTGGAACGAATGGCCGCCATATAGCTGTTGACCAGCCCAACAGGTATTATCATGACTATGGAATCCGAATTTCCGATATTTGTATAGGAATGAATATCATAGCTGTTTGCCACCGATATGCAGCCTCCGGTCATAGTCTTGATCTGGCCGTTGATATTGATGTTCATCTTACCGCTGATAACATATACCAATTCAATGTTGGAATGAAAATGGGGCTCGCAGTAGTCATTCGTAACTCTGAAAATGTGGATTTTGCTGTCCGCTTCCCTGGATATTTCAAAATAAGCACTCATAGGACGACCCCTTAAGATTTCTATTAAATATCAGTTTTTGTCTGATATTATAGAGTAATTTACTTTTGATATTATCAAAATCATATTATCATTGTCAATATAATATATCATCACAGAACAGAAAATAAATTCGTTTCAGCGCAATGAAATGCAGCAAAGCACATGTGTTTTTATTACTATTTATGTACACGCCTCGAGCGTAGATGGGAGATCAATATGGCAAATTTAAAAGCAGGAATAATTGGTTGCGGCGGAATTGCAAACGGAAAGCAGATGCCCAGTGTTAAAAAGACAGGGCTGGTTGATTTGGTGGCTTTTTGCGACATAGTTTCCGAAAAGGCTGAAAAGGCTGCAAAAGAGTACGGTACAACAGACGCAAAAACTTATGGCGATTACAGGGAATTATTAAAGGACGGCAGCATTGAAATTGTATACGTGTGTACGCCCAACCGTTCGCACAGTGAAATAACGGTAGCTGCTCTCAACGCAGGCAAACATGTTATGTGTGAGAAGCCCATGGCCATAAATTCGGCCGAAGCCAAGAAAATGGTGGATGCGGCAAAGGCCAGCAACAAAGTGCTGACCATTGGCTACCAGAACCGTTTCCGTCCGGATTCCAGATACCTGAAGGCGGAATGCCGGAATGGTGTCCTCGGGGAAATCTACATGGCAAAAGCAAGAGCTATCAGGCGCAGAGCCGTCCCGACCTGGGGAGTTTTCCTGAATGAACATGAGCAGGGCGGAGGTCCTCTAATAGATATCGGAACACATGCACTTGACCTTACACTGTGGATGATGGATAACTACAAGCCCAGGTATGCCGTAGGAACTGCATATCATAAGCTGAACAATCAAAAAAATACCGGCAATGCCTGGGGAGACTGGAATACCGAAGAGTTTACCGTAGAGGACAGTGCCTTTGGTTTTGTTGTTATGGAAAATGGTGCAACAATCATACTCGAGTCCAGCTGGGCGCTCAATTCCCTGGAGAATCTGGAGGCTGCAACCATACTGTGCGGTACCGAAGCAGGAGCGGATATGCTGGACGGGCTCAGGATCAACGGTGTAAAGAACGGTAATCAATATGTTCTCAAGCCTGATTTTAATGCCGGTGGAGTTGCTTTCTTTGAGGGGGGAGATCAAAAGCCTGAAGTGCTTGAACAGCTGAGCTTTATCAATACAGTTTCAGGCAAGGGCGAACTTACCGTAACTGCCGAGCAGGCTCTTGTGGTCACTCAAATCCTTGAGGCCATATATGAATCTGCAAGAACCGGCAAACCTGTATACTTTAACGACTAGAAGCTAATATTTTTCGACGGCAGGAAATTAAACGGCATGACAGATTAATTGATATCAAATTTTGACTAATATCTGGAGGAGATTATGAAACTAGGAGTTTTTACCGTTTTATTGGGTGATCAGAGTCTGGAACAGACTCTGGAATATTTGAAATGCATCGGGGTAGATGCGGTGGAAATCGGCTGCGGAGGCTACCCGGGAACTGCGCATTGTAGTGCTGTTGAGTTTATAAAGGACAAGAATCTTATAAAACAGTTCAAGGACACCCTTGACAAATATGAAATGACTCTGAGCGGATTGTCGGTCCATGGCAACCCCGTACACCCCCAGAAGGAAATTGCACAGAAGTTTCACGGGGAGTACGAGGCGGCAGTGCAGCTGGCAGGAGAATTGGGTATTGACAGGGTTGTGGCCTTCTCAGGCTGTCCGGGGGACAGTGAAAATTCAAAATATCCAAATTGGGTAACCTGTGCCTGGCCCGAGGATTTTCAGGAAATTCTGAAATGGCAGTGGAATGAGGTACTCATACCGTATTGGCAGAAGACTGCCGAGTTTACTAAAAAATACGGAGTGGACAAAATTGCCTTTGAAATGCACCCTGGTTTCTGCCTGTACAATCCGGACACCGTTCTTAGACTGAGAGCGGCGGTGGGTGATATAATCGGAGCAAATTTTGATCCGTCACACCTGTTCTGGCAGGGTATTGATCCCGTTGCAGCAATAAGAGAGCTGAAGGGAGCAATATATCACTTCCATGCGAAGGATACCAAAATTGATGTTTATAATACTAGCAGGAACGGGGTTCTGGACTCCAAACACTTCGGAAGAGAAAGTGAAAGATCCTGGATATTCAGAACTGTGGGCTATGGCCACGGAGAAGAAGTCTGGAGGGCAATTTGCAGTGAGCTGAGACTAACAGGGTATGATCATGTTATATCCATTGAACATGAAGACAGTCTCATGACTCCCAAGGAAGGCCTTGAGAAGGCGGTTGCTTTCCTGAAAAGAGTAATGATATTCGAAGAAAAGCCGACGGGCATGTGGTGGGCATAAACCATTCCGGATATAACCCGGGAATGAAGGAGAAAATTTCAACAATATTTTGCGGCCGCTTGTGCGGTCTCAAAGCCATAACCGGCTTAGGAGGTCAATTTGAGTATAAAAGCTGCAATAATCGGATTTGGCGGCATGGGGTCATTTCATGCCCGGCAGATAAAACAGATAAATTCAATTGAGGTAACCGGAGTCTATGATATAAATCCTCAAAAAGTACAGGAAGCAGTTAAAAGCGGGTATAAGGGATATTCCACTCTGGAAGAGTGTCTCTCGGATGACACTGAACTTGTCATAATAGCCACCCCGAATAATTTCCACAGGGAGCTTTCGATTGAGGCACTCAGGGCCGGAAAGCATGTCATATGCGAAAAGCCCGTTATGATGAACGCAAAGGAGCTGGAGGAAGTCCTGGAGGTTTCAAAGCGGGAAAAGAAAATTTTCACAGTCCATCAGAACAGGCGTTGGGACAAGGACTTCAGGATAGTAAAGGAGGCCCTTGACAGCAAGCTCATTGGAAACCCCTTTTACATTGAATCCCGTGTTCAAGGTTCCAGGGGAATTCCGGGAGACTGGAGATGCGTCAGGGAGGCCGGCGGCGGAATGCTCCTGGACTGGGGAGTGCATTTGCTGGACCAGCTGCTCTGGCTTGTAGACAGCCCTGTAACCGAGGTATACGCCCATCTGCTCAGTGTGAAGTTTGAGGGTGTGGACGATAACTTCAAAGTGCTGCTTAAATTTGAAAATGGACTAAGTGCGTTGGTTGAGGTTGACACTTATACCTTCATTCCGCTGCCCAGATGGCATATCAGTACTGATTCAGGAACTCTTGTAATAGACGACTGGGAATGCGGCGGGAAAATTCTTAAAGCCAACCTGGTTGAGTTCAAGTGGGAGGAAGGTATTGTACACACCAGTGCAGGGCCAACTAAGACCATGGCGCCAAGGCCGGTGGAAACAATTGACGAGCTTCCTCTGCCCCAAATGGATCCCGACTGCAAAGATTATTATGACAATGTTGCAAAGGCTGTTAAAGGTGAAGAGGAATTGATTGTAACACCTGCCCAGGCAATGCGTGTAATGAAGATCATCGATGCAATATTTGAATCCGCCGAACGCGGTGAATGTATAAAAGGAGTTGATATTTATGAAACCTGATATAGGTCTGCAGCTTTATTCCATAAGAGAGAAGTGCGGGGAGAATTTTGAGAATGCATTAAAGGAAGTATCAAAAGCGGGTTATGACGGCGTTGAGTTCTATTCCTTTTTTGATATCGATCGGGATGCTATGGGGAAAATGCTTAAGAAATATAACTTAAAAGCCATGGGAACCCATGCCAGCGCCGATATTCTGACCAATGAACTTGATGGACTTATCAAATACTGTTATGATCTGGAGATTGAATATATAAGCCTGGCCTGGTATGATTCCGGGGACAGGGACGGCTGGCTGCGACTATGTGAAAATGCTGAAAAATGGGGCGAGAAAATGCGCAGAAACGGCATACATTTTATGTATCACAACCATGCCCATGAATTTGAGCCTAAATTTTCAGGAGAAATGGCAGAAGATATCATACTTAAAAACACATCACCTGAAAATGTATCCCTTGAACTTGACTGCTATTGGGTGGCGCATGCCGGCCTGGAGGCTGCGGAATATCTTACAAAAAATATTTCACGCATAAAAACCATTCATATCAAGGATATGGCCGACAGGACAGAAAAAAAGATGACTGAAGTGGGTACCGGTATTATCGACTGCAGCAGGCTTTATGATATTTCAGCACAGGCGGGCTTTAAATGGGTGGCTGTTGAACAGGACGAGATAAGAATCGACCCGTTTGAAAGTATAAGGATATCAATCAACAATCTGCGTAAATAATGCTTTTTTAATATAAATATGGAGCCTGAAGGACGGTAAAACGTTTTTCAAGCTCCTTTAATTTAACCCGTTACTTAATTATAATACCCAGCATTTTGGACAGAGCCAGAGCCTGAAATTCATTAACGATTACACCCTTTAATTCCGGCCCTCTCAATAAAAGTCCGTCAATATCACAGGTTGTGAAATCAATGTCCTTTAGCATGGTGCCTGCCAGCTCAGCCGAAGTGAGGCTGCATTCTGAAAAAAACAGGTCTTTTTGGGTTGCTTCCCATATGTAGCAGTTGGACAGATTTGATTTTTGAATGGAAACCCGCGTAAAATCGGCATTGGAGAAAATAGAATACCGCATGCTGCACTCATTTATTATCACATCACGGAGCTTGGCCCTGGTCATATTAATTCCGGTCATATTGCAATTAATAAATTCCACACTGCTGAAGCTGGCATCGGTAAAGTCCATACCGGTCAAATCGCAATCTCTGAAAACCGTATTCTCGAATACATAACTGTTATTACTTTTATTAAAGGTACACTTTTCAAAAATGCATTTATCGAAAAACAACATGGCCGCGTAAGAAGAACAATCAAATATACCGTTTTTAAATTTATGGCTTTCTATATCATAGCCCCATTCCATCCGTTGGTCAATTATCCCGCCAATGTCACCGGATATTGCCATATCCTGCGGTATTTGCGGCCTCTGTATCTTCATTTCAGCTTTACTCCTGTCTTATATTGATAAATTTGGTAGAAGCTCTACCAATAAGTTTACCAAAAAAAATGGCACATGTCATGTAAGTATTTTGTTAATTCACTAACAAACTATTGAAATAACACTGAAAAAGAGGTAAAATTACTTTGGTTATCTAAAAAGAATCATCGCACAAATTGTTATGATTCTGTGGAAAATTGGATAATATACATAGTATGCGCGGCAGCGGACAAATAAGAGAATTTTCCTGAAATTTCAAACTTGGCTTTATAACGTGGCAACAGATGTCCAGTTGTTTTTGGGACACCTTTATCTCTTACCAATTTGGTTTTCAGACGGTGAGCATGGCAGCCTCGTTGAAACGGCAAATGGCATATATGGATAAAAAAATTTTTCTGTAACCGGAAAATTTTTTATTGGATCTATGCGTTATTAAAATATATATAGGAGTGTGAACTTATGAGTATGAAGAACAAAAAGACCATCGAAGATATCGATGTGGCTGGAAAAAGAGTTATTGTAAGAGTTGATTTTAACGTACCATTGGATGCTGATAGAAATATCACTGACGATAAGAGAATAGTTGGTGCACTTCCTACCATCA
>JAFABO010000136.1 GCA_023426005.1 Bacillota bacterium
ATATTTCGGTAAATGAAGACGAAGAGAGCATAGTAGTTGATATAAATGGTGATGATATAGGTATAATTATCGGCCGCAGGGGAGAAACAATGGACTCTCTTCAATATCTGACCAGTCTTGTAATAAATAAAGGATATGAAGATTATAAGAGAGTGATTCTGAATGTTGAAAATTACAGGCAGAAACGGGAGGAAACTCTTATAAAACTGGCTAACAGATTGGCTGATAAGGTTGTTAAATATAAGAAACCTGTTACTCTTGAACCAATGAATCCATATGAGAGAAGGATAATTCATTCGACTCTTCAGGGACATAAATATGTAGAAACATATAGTACAGGTGAAGAACCAAAAAGAAAAGTTGTTATAACTTTAAAATAATTGGTCATTACTTAGAAATGGTTTGAGGAGTATTATATTCCTTGAACCATTTTGTGCGTTATTTGCAAAAGTAAATGCGGAATGGAGTATCTATGTATTTTGAAGATACAATAGCAGCACTGTCTACACCTTACGGAACGGGTGGAATAGGAGTAATAAGGGTAAGCGGAGAACTGGCCTTTGATATTTCAGCAAAGCTTTTTAATTCTTCAAAGCCAATGGAGGCTATCCCTTCACACACTGTATCCTATGGCAAAATCACAGATCCGGAAACTAAAGAAATAGTTGATGAAGTGCTGCTTCTAAAGATGAAAAAGCCCAATACTTTTACACGTGAAAATGTGGTTGAAATACATTGCCACGGTGGTATTGTCGTTATAAACAGGGTAATGGAGCTGCTGTTCAGGTACGGTGCCAGACCTGCAGAAGCCGGTGAATTTACCAAGCGCGCATTTTTAAACGGCAGGATTGATTTATCCCAGGCTGAGGCAATAATCGACCTTATAAACTCAAAGACGGTCGAAAGCTCCAGGGCGGCGGTAAGTCATCTGGAGGGCAGATTATCAAGCAAGTTAAAGTTATTAAGGGAAGACCTGGTGGAGCTTCTTGCACACATTGAGGTGACGGTGGACTATCCCGAGCATGATATTGAGGAGATTACAGGACAAAAGGTCTATGAAAGCCTGAAGCAGATAAGGGCTGAGCTTGTTGACCTGGCAAAGACCTTTGACCGCGGCAAGCTGCTCAGGGAAGGAATAAATATAGTCATAGCCGGAAAACCCAATGTGGGCAAATCCTCATTGCTCAATCAGCTTGCCGGCAGCAGCCGTGCCATAGTTACAGATATTCCCGGGACCACAAGAGACATAATTGAAGAGTATGTCAATATAAAAGGTATTCCTGCCAAAATTACCGATACTGCCGGAATAAGAAATACTCAGGACGTTGTTGAAAAAATAGGTGTGGATAAGGCATACAGGGCAATTGAAGCTGCCGATCTCATAGTGATGGTAATCGCTGCAGACTCCGGAATCCTCAAGGAAGATGAGGAGCTTTTACAAAACCTCGGAGGAAGGAAGAGTCTTATACTTATAAATAAAACCGATCTGGTGGGCAGAGCAGGGATAGATGAAATAAAGAGCCGGCTTCCGGGTGATATTATAATTGAAGCATCAGTAATAAATGACGAAGGTATAGAAAACCTCGAGGACAAAATCTCTGAACTGTTTTTTAAGGGAGATATAAGTAAAAATGAAGAAGTACTTTTAACTAATGCGAGGCATAAAAGTTTGGTGGATAGGTCAATTAACGCTATCGACCAGGCTTTGGGTTCATTTGATATGGGTATGCCGCTGGATATGGTCACCATAGACATAAAAAATTCAGCAGAATATATCGGGCAGATAACAGGGGAGTCCATTGATGAGGCTGTTATGCACAATATTTTCAGCCGTTTCTGTATAGGAAAATAGTTGATATGCCTTTAAAGACAGTTCAAATAAACAAATTTTTAAACACATGAAAAACAGAGTGGTACACTGCCTGTGGAGATAGGAGGTAAGCTGTCGCTCACTATAAATAGGAGTAGAAAGGAAGAATCCTGATGGATTATTTCGCTGGAAGTTATGATGTAGTAGTAGTCGGTGGGGGACATGCGGGCTGTGAAGCTGCCCTGGCTGCCGCAAGGCTGGGCTGCAAGACCATTGTATTCTCTATCAATCTGGACAGTATTGCAAATATGCCCTGCAACCCGAACATAGGAGGAACGGCTAAAGGCCATCTGGTAAGGGAAATAGACGCTTTGGGCGGGCAGATGGGCAAGACGACCGACAAGACCTTCATCCAATCAAAGATACTGAACAATTCCAAGGGGCCGGCAGTGTATTCTTTACGTGCCCAGGTTGATAGACGCCACTATCAGTTAGAAATGAAACACACATTGGAGCTTCAGGAGAACCTTGACATAAGGCAGGCTGAAATTGTTGAAATTCTGACTGATGAAGCAAAAACGAGAATAACCGGAGTTAAAACACATACAGGTGCAATATTCCATTGTAAAGCAATCGTATTAACAACCGGTACCTATTTGCAAGGGAGGATAATTCTCGGAGATGTCAGCTACAGCGGAGGTCCTGACGGAATTTTCCCCGCCAACAAGCTTTCTGCAAGCCTTATAGATATGGGGATATCCCTGCTGAGATTTAAAACCGGAACGCCTGCCAGGCTCAACAGAAGGAGTCTGGATTTTTCCAAAATGACAGAGCAGCTTGGAGACGATACCATCATTCCCTTTTCCTTTGAAACCGAGAGTATAGAAAAGGAGCAGGTTTCCTGCTGGCTTACCTATACAAATAAAGATACGCATGAGATCATAAAGAAAAATTTGCACCGCTCACCCCTATACAGCGGAGATATCACAGGCATAGGGCCCAGATACTGCCCGTCGATCGAGGATAAGATAGTCAGGTTTGCCGATAAGGAAAATCATCAGGTATTCGTGGAGCCAATGGGTCTTGAAACCGAGGAAATGTATTTGCAGGGTATGTCCAGCAGCCTTCCCGAGGATGTTCAGATAGAATTTATGAAGACTGTCCCGGGGCTGGAGAATGTACAGGTAATGAGAAGTGCATATGCCATTGAATATGACGGGATAGATGCTACCCAGCTGAAACTGTCTTTGGAATTTAAAAACATAGAGGGCTTGTTTTCAGCGGGGCAGATAAACGGAAGCTCGGGGTATGAAGAAGCTGCGGCACAGGGTATTATTGCAGGAATAAATGCGGCTCAAAAAGTTCATGAGGGAGAACCTATCATACTGGACAGGTCCCAGGCCTACATAGGTGTATTAATTGATGATCTGGTCACGAAGGGAACAAAAGAACCCTACAGAATGATGACTTCACGTGCTGAATACCGCCTGCTGCTGAGACAGGACAATGCCGACCTGAGACTGACGCCTTTGGGCAGGAAAATCGGTCTTATCAGTGAGGAAAGGTACCGGAAGTTCCGGGAGAAAAAAGAACTTATAGAAAAAGAAATAGACAGGCTGAACAACAGTTATCTTCCTCCAAGCGGGGAAGTATTGAAATACCTTGAAAGCAGGGAAAGTACGGCTATTAAAAGCGGAATTAATGTGGCTGAACTATTAAGAAGGCCCGAAATCAGCTATGAAAGCCTGTCGGAAGTTATGGAGCTCCCTGTCCTGCCAAGGTCGGTACGGGAGCAGGTGGAAGTGGCAATTAAGTATGAAGGCTATATAAAGCGTCAGATGCAGCAGGTTGAACAGTATAAAAAATTGGAAGGACGCAAGCTTCCTCAGGAAATGGATTATTCGGTTATACAGGGCTTGAGACTTGAAGCCAGGCAAAAATTGTCCCAGGTAAAACCTGATTCCATTGGTCAGGCTTCCAGAATAACAGGAGTTTCACCTGCCGATATATCGGTACTGCTCATCCATATGGAACAGCTGAACCGCAGCAATAATCAGAAGCAGAGCCAGCCGGGCAATAATTGAAACAAAGAGTACAATAATTGAAGGAAATTCGGAGGAAAATATGGCATTGGATAAGGAATTAACCCAGCTGCTGACGGAGGGAGCGGCACACTTTGGAAGAGAATTGTCCGGGCAACAGATCAGCCAGTTTACAACATATATGGAGCTGCTGAAGGAATGGAATCAAAAAGTTAATTTAACGGCTATTGAAGAAGACAGGGAAGTAATTATAAAGCATTTTATTGATTCCATGAGCATACTTCCATTTGTAAAAAATGAAAAGCTAAAGCTGATTGATATCGGTACAGGAGCCGGCTTTCCCGGTATACCTTTAAAGATAACAAATCCAATGCTGGAAATAACTTTGCTGGATTCCCTGGACAAAAGAATCAAGTTTCTAAACGAGGTAATAATTGCAGCAAATATTTCCGGACAGAAGGAAATGTCAGAGATAAAAACAATTCATGGGCGGGCTGAAGACTATGGAGTTAATCAGCAGCACAGAGAAAAATACGATATTGCCGTAGCTCGTGCGGTTGCAAATCTTCCGGTTTTACTCGAATATTGTCTGCCTTTTGTGAAAATAAACGGGATTTTTATCGCTATGAAGGGAAGTAACACTGAAGAATTTGACAGCAGTGCCAAAGCTCTCGACATTTTAGGAGGAAAAATCATAAAAATCGAAAAATTGGAACTACCAAAGACTAATATAGAAAGAAATGTCGTTGTCATAAGAAAGTTTAGACAGACGCCGACAAAATACCCAAGGAAAGCTGGAAAACCATCTAAAGAGCCGTTGATATAAGTATTATTATCAACCTTTTTATAATTTTTTATCGAACGATTTTTATCTGGGAATAAAGGAAATGGAATAAAAGAAAAGAATAATCCTTTGTGTGTAATTTACAACA
>JAFABO010000189.1 GCA_023426005.1 Bacillota bacterium
GTTATGAGCGAAAAAGACAAAAAGGTTACGGCTTTCCATGAGGCAGGCCATGCTATTGCCATAAAGCTTGTATCTACCAGCCAGAAGGTTGACAGAGTATCCATTATTCCTGCGGGTATGGCCGGCGGTTATACCGCAAGCAGACCTCAGGAGGATAAGAGCTACCACACCAAGTCCCAGCTGATAGAAGAAATCATAATTGCCCTGGGAGGCAGAGCTGCCGAACAGATCATACTTAATGAAGTCAGTACCGGAGCTTCCAGCGATTTGAAGAAGGTAAACCAGATTGCAAAGAACATGGTTACCAAGTACGGTATGAGTGATAAATTGGGAAATATGATTTTCGGAAATGAAAACGACGAGGTGTTTATAGGAAGAGACCTGGCCCATTCCAGGGATTACAGCGATGAAATAGCTGCAATAATTGATAATGAAGTAAAGAGTATCATCGACAATGCGTACGAAAGAACGCTTAAGCTCTTGACGGATAATATCGACAAGCTGAACAGGCTTGCAGAGATTCTTCTCGATAAGGAGAAGGTTGAAGGTGCGGAATTCGAGTCAATATTCGAGGGTTCGGTTCTGGAAGGGGCAGCTCCGGCACCCCAATTGGAAGGCTAATTAATATTTTATTTAACAGCAGGAGGGTTTGCTCAACAAAAGGGCAAGCCTTTTTGTTTAAAGAAACTTTTTTTTAGATTATAACGCATAAATTCAGCAGAAAATTTTTCGGTTGTAGAAAAATTTTCTTACATTTGTGCGTTTCAACGAGGCAATGGTGTCCTAATTGACATCTATTGCCTCGTTATAATGTGGAAATGTGAAAACAAAGCTTAATATCGGGGTGGAGGTTGAAATATGAAAAAGGAATTGTGGCGGAAATCCGTTCTGAAGAGGCTGATCATATCATTTATTTTAATTCTTATGCCCATATATATCCTCAGTATAATTATATACGATCTGGGTATCAGCACTCTGAGAAATGAGATTTCCAATTCTATGGTCTCACAGCTTTCCTTTTACAAAGACAGCCTTGAGAATGATATAAACAGAGTGGGGAATCTTGAGATTGAACTGGTCAACGACAAGGACCTGAACAGGCTGGCTGCCATCCCGGAATCAATGGACCGGATAGAACAGATGGAGAGAATACTCCGGGTTCAGCAAAGGCTGTATGCCATTAAAAGCAGCAGTAAATATATAGGGGATATGTATGTTATGATTCCGGCGCTGCAGCGGACTGTGTCCTCCACATCGGTATCGGAATTCGACAGTGATTTGTTCGACAAAATGAAATATATAGATTCCCATCCTGAAGCCGAACTGGATAAAAACGTTATCAAATATATGACGGTTTCATATCCCTACGCCTATATGACCAATAAGAGAGAAAAGCTTTTTATTATTGTCATAGAAATATCAAAGAGCAGAGTAGTTGAAGCTTTGCAGTCAATGATACAAAATCCCGCCGCAGGAGTTATGTTCGTAAAGAACTCAAACAAGTCAATAATTGCAGCTGATAATAATGATTTAAACCAACAGGTGTTTAATAAGATAACCCAAAAAAATAATGCGGAGGAAATCGTTGTCAATAATAACAGGTATCTGGCGGTATCCTTGAATTCCAGCGTATTTGATTCCACACTGTGCAAATACCTTCCGGAGGATTCGGTATTTTATGCCCTGAAAAAGTACAGCAGTTGGTTTCTGCTGCTGACAGTGTCGGCTGTGGTTATTATAGTACTTTTCTCAATCTACATGTATAACTTCATCCATAAGCCTATCAGCAAGCTGGCCGCATCCTTTAAAAAAGTTGAAAAGGGAGATTTTGAAATAAATATTGAGCACAGGCACGATGATGAATTCAGATATATTTATCACCGTTTCAATGTGATGATTGAAAATATAAAAGCTCTTGTGGACCAGGTCTACAAGCAAAAAATATTGGTTCAGAGGGCTGAAATGAAGCAGCTTCAATCTCAAATCAGGCCCCACTTCCTGTATAACAGCTTTTTTATTTTGAACACCATGGCCCGGGTAGGTGATTATGACAACCTGGAGGTATTTACCGAGCAGCTGGGCCAGTACTTTCAATTTATTACAAGAAACGCCGCCGATGAAGTTCCTATTGAAAAGGAGATCAATCATGCGAGGGTTTACTCGGAAATTCAGGCCATGCGTTTTTCTAATCAGATAAAAGTCAGATTTGACCAGCTCCCCGAGGAATTCAAGGACCTGGTTGTACCAAGGCTTATTTTGCAGCCTGTCATTGAAAATGCCTTTGAGCACGGCCTGACAATGTCTAACGGGCAGGGACTTCTGGTAATCAGTTTTGAGAATAATGAAAACCAGTACAAAATAATTGTTGAAGACAACGGAAACAATATGGATGAACAAATACTCAACTCTATGAGAGACTCCCTGGAGGAAAATTCAGAAAGTGCGGAGGTTACCGCACTGCAAAATATTCATCAGAGATTGAAACTCAAGTTTGGTTCCTCCAGCGGTTTGCAGCTGGAAAAAGGCCGGCTTGGAGGCCTTATGGCTACAATTACAATCTTTATTGAAAAGGAGGAGCAGAATGTATAGACTGCTGATAGTGGATGACGAAGCGATAATTGCAGATGGTCTTTGTGAGGTTTTGGGCAATATCAGGGAGGTTGAGCTGGATGTATACAAGGCATATTCAGGCCAGGAAGCCCTGAACTTACTCAACCGCACAAGAATTGACATTGTGCTCACCGATATTTGCATGCCGGAGATAACAGGCCTGCAGCTTTTGGAAACCATCCGCAGCAAATGGCCTGAATGCAAGGTGATATTTCTGACCGGACACAGTGAGTTTGAATATGTTTATACCGCCATCCAAAACGATGGGGTGAGCTATATCCTTAAAACTGAAGGCTATAATAAAATAATTGAAACCGTCATAAATGCGGCCGGGAAAATTGAGGAGGATTTGAAGAAATCCGCTCTGATAAAGCAGGCTCAGGAACAGATTGTAACCACAAAGAGCCTTTTGCAGACAATATATTTGAGAGGGATGCTCAATGACGAATTGAGCCTGCCGGAAATCAGGCAGCAGCAGTTTGATGAGCTGGAGATCCCTTTATCTGTGAGGAAACAGGTGGTTATGCTGGCCGGAAGGATTGACGATATTCCGAAGGGGACTCCCTACTCGGTAAAATCCGAATGGTTTTTGAACATAAAGTATATCGCAGAAAAATATTTGTCTTCAAAAACACGTTTTGCGTATCTGAACCATGACAATTCCACTCTCATATGGTTTATACAGCCTGCGGCAGATGGAGACGGACAGCCCGGCGAGGGGGCCTGGAATGATATGCTCACATTTGTAAAGGGTGTTGCGGAATTAATGCAGGAATCCTTTTGGAATTCCACAGGCAAATCCATATCCTTTGTTCTCGATGATACACATGTGGGCTGGAAGGAGCTGCGGGACAGGTATTTTACTTTAAAGATGCTCTTAAACTATAAAATAGGCAAGGGTGAAGGCCGGCTTCTCTCTGATACTGCTTTGCTTGAGAAGAATTTTCAGAATTCCTCTGTGATGGGAAAAGGCGGCCTGCCAAACCGGTACAGAACCGATGACCTGGCTGAAATACTTGAAAATGGGACAAAAGAGGATTTCCTGGCATGTCTTGGAAAACTGACAGAAAAGCTTTTGAAAGCACAGAGCATGCATGATATAGTGGCCGTTGAACAATATTTTGCCATAGCATTGGTTATTCTGTCCTATATCAACAAGTGGAATCTGACAGAAAAGATTGCCTTCAAAATAAGCATATACCAGCTGATGAACCTGGAATATCATGAATCCTGGAAATATGCCGTTGAGTATCTAAAACAGCTCGGAGGCATTTTGCTTGAGATACAGGAAGGCGAAGAGGAAAAAAGAGCACAGGATGTTATCGGGATTGTTCAGAAGCATATTAATGACAATCTTCATCTGCAGGATGA
This sequence comes from Bacillota bacterium, assembly GCA_023426005.1. Classification (GTDB taxonomy): domain Bacteria; phylum Bacillota; class Clostridia; order Acetivibrionales; family DSM-1351; genus Ruminiclostridium. The sequence goes on from JAFABO010000189.1 coordinate 3,982, forward strand.
AGTATCCCTTATAAGGCTCGCTGAAATAGTATATTTCAACCCGTCCTATCTCTCCCGTTTGTTTAAGCAGGTAACAGGAACCAACCTGTCGGACTATATCAGCGACTGCAGGATAAGAAAAGCAAAAAAACTGCTGGAGAACCCTGATTTCAGGATTCATGAGATTTCGGGAGCGGTTGGTTACTTGAGTGCTACAAATTTTGCACGCTTCTTTAAAAAAGTTACTTCAATGACTCCTCAGGAGTACAGAGACTCAAAACTCATCAAGTAAAGAGATGATTTGAAAGTAAAGATATGAATATTGTTCGGTGATATTGCCGCCTTTATAATTTAATGTAGGTACTGCTCTATTAAATAACATAAGCTCTACATAAAAGGAGGAGGCAATTATGATCAGCGCAAAAAAGCTGAGGCAACTACCTCTGCATATCATGGTTATACCAGGGGTCATCATAACATTAATTTATCACTATATTCCCATGCTGG
>JAFABO010000079.1 GCA_023426005.1 Bacillota bacterium
GTAATCTCGTAATCAGTACCATAGCCCAAAGCCCTTAACAGCACTGTAAGAGGCAGCTTCCTTGTTCTGTCGATTCTTACCGACAGGATATCATTGGAATCTGTCTCATATTCAAGCCATGCACCCCTGTTCGGGATTACTGTATTAGAGTACAACTTCTTACCCACACGGTCAAACTTCATTGAATAGTAAATACCAGGTGATCTGACGAGCTGACTTACAATTACACGCTCTGCACCATTAATTATAAAGGTACCGTTATCTGTCATCAGCGGGAAATCACCCATAAAGATTTCCTGTTCCTTAACTTCTCCGGATTCCTTGTTGATTAATCTGACCTTCGCCTTGAGGGGAGCAGAGTATGTAGTGTCTCTCTCCTTGCATTCTTCGACACTATACTTTGGTGTGTCATCAAGTGAGTAATCAACAAAATCCAAGATCAGGTTTCCGGTATAATCCATGATTGGAGATATATCTCTGAAAACTTCTCTGAGACCTTCGTCCAAAAACCACTGATATGAATTCTTCTGGACCTCAATCAGGTTTGGCATTTCAACGACTTCTTGGATTTTAGAGTAACTCATCCTGGTGTTTCTACCCAACTTTACGGGTTGTACCATATTTATATCACCTCATAAACTTATGACTTTGCAAGAACCCGACCACAAAATTTTATGAATATATTATTCAATTGCCGCCTCCATAACGTATTCATGAATTATTTAGTCGTCAGACTCTTTGGGAATATTTTAAAATTTCACATAATTAGAATTATATTATGGGAAATCATAAATCAAAACACTTAAGCTGTGAGTACCAATAACAGCCCTGCAAGAAAAGGTACCGCTATTTGTACCGCACCCAAATACCGTATTAAAAACAATAATATACCAGTAATTTAGGTTGTATATAATTTTCAAAAATACGCATACTGAACCTGTAGTTATAATGAATAATATTCAGGATTCGCAGACATTAAAATATTATTAACAATTATTGTCTTGTTTATTCGTATTATTGCATTTTTATTACAGCTCATGCTATAATATTGTATATGTAAAACAAGAAATTTCCCATTTGGGTCTAATAACATAATTTTAATGCAGTGTATAATGATACCATAGTTAATATTGCTTGTCAATCGTTAAAATGGACAATATAAATATAATTATTAATGAAGCAAAGACTAAAAAACGTTAAGGTTTTTTAGTCTTTTATTTCATAGTAATATATTCTCAAAAGCGGCAAAATTAAAGCCTTCCAGGTCCCGTATTTCCCTTATCACGTCTCCCAATGCCAAAAGCTTTGGATTGTCCGCGTCATATTTGCTCCAAACCGGTAGATTTTTGCCGTTGGGGTCACCCGTGCGGATAAAATTCGACCAAAAGGCCATCACGGATTTTGAATATTCATAGTCTGCTTTCTCCCAGGGCCTCACATCCCACGGGAAAATATTTCCCCTGTCTGCCAGGCTGAATAAAAACGGAAGCTCCGAAGAATGATTTGCACCATAGAAACCCTTCTCTTCCCTGGACACCGTCCTGCAGAAATAATACAGGTATGCGTCACCCCCTCCTTGGGCTACCGCCTTTGCAATTATTTCCGCGCCTGTCAGAAGTTTATGTGCCTCCATTCTGATGGCAGTCCGGGCATTGCTGATATCATCTGCCGGAGGATATAACTCCAAAAGCTTCTCCGAATAGCTACCGTACTGTTTTCCTACAATATCGGCATATTTATTTTCAGGCAGCCCCTCAACAGGTGAATATTTGTCGGAGAATTCATGCGAGACTCCGCCCAGCAAAACAGGTACTTTTTGATATTTTCCCGCACATATGAGCCTGCCGGGATAATCCGAAAGCAGCCGTCCACCCACCGTTATCCTTGCCATAAAGGAGAGCTCCCGGCTTTTTTCGAATATCCCGGCGGTTGGTTTTAACCTCAGTTCGGCAATACTTTTTACCCCCATGGCCTTTAAAAAATCCACACCTGTTCTCTCCTCTTGGGCCAGCCGTGAGTAAAATTCGTTGAGTCCAAACGGCGGTCCGCTTTGAAGGATTGCCCGCTGAAATAATCCCCCGGCTTTTTGTGCTGCCAACAATGCGCCTGCGCAAAGCGCTCCGGCCGATTGGCCTCCTACTGTGATCCTTTCCGGATCTCCTCCGAACTGTCCGATATTCTCCTTAACCCATTTTATTGCCATCAGTTGGTCAAGCAGTCCATAGTTGCCGGATGAATTATCACCGCTCTCGGCCGTAAGCTCGGGATGGGCCAGAAAGCCGAAAATACCGAGGCGGTAATTTATTGTCACTATGACAATGCCTGTCCCGGCCAGCTCTGAACCTTCATATAAAAAGTTTGATCCGGCACCTTCCAGCAATGATCCGCCGTGAATCCATACAAGTACGGCCAATTTATCAGTGATATTTTCGGCAGGCGTCCATATGTTTAAATAGAGACAATCCTCACTGACAGCCTGTATTCCCAGGCTCCTCAGCACACCCTCCTGTACCGCCTCGGGGCCGAATTCATATGCTTTCCTGATCCCGCTCCATTCCTCCGGCGGTTCAGGGGCCCTCCAGCGAAGCTTCCCTGTCGGAGCTGCGGCATAGGGGATGCCCTTAAAAACCTTCACACCGCTTTTCAGTTTTTGACCTGCAAGCCAGCCGCTAATTACTTTTGCATACCCATTATGCAGCGATAACATCCCGTTTCCTCCCGTTAACGTTACTTTGCCTAAAAACCCATGTGCGGGGCAGCCATGGGTTTTTGGACATTGCTTTAATTTATCAATTTAGAAACCTCCAATAATAGCTGTTAAAACTAGATAACCACTTCAACAGTAATTATTTTATTGCTCTCTGCTTCTATGAGCAGTTCACCTGCTTTGAGCCCCAGGCCGGTTATACGTTCCTCATTGAGGTTGGTTATAAAGGCTTCTTTTATCTCTGCCGCAAACTTTATTTTTCCCGGCAGTACTTCAGAAGTGGGATTAAATAGCCGAAGAATATATGAATTTCTGTCCTCAGCTTTCTTAAAGGCTGATAATATCAGATTTTCAGGTTCAACTGAAAGAAAACTGAGTTTTTCCGGTAAAGTACCTCCGGTACTTCCCGAAATCTGATACATTGCGACAGGAACATTGAGCTTCTCCGCCTCACTGTATACATTGGCCTGCTTCCAATCACCTTCATGGGGGTAGATTGAATATTCAAACTCCATGGTTCTGAGCAGCTGGCTTCCATCCTTGCCGGGGAAGACTCCAACTGCTTCCCACCAGGTGACTATCATATTCCCCATTGCCCTGAACAAGGTCAGGTACAGGGTATTTCTTTCATCCTCTCTGAGCTCATATTCGGTAAGAGAATTATTCAGCAAGGCTATACCCTTTACACCATCATTTACATCCACAAAGGACTGCATGGGCAAGGTCTGCATTTCAGGCCAATATCTACCGTCCTTTCCCCTCACTGGAGCACCCGGCCTGTGATCTACGGCAAAATGCCCTGCGGCAGCCGCATATTCCGCTTTAATCCCTGTCGGGAACGCCACCCTCAGCCTGTGATTTTTCACATTATTCTTTATAGTCGTCTTTATATCCACCCTCTTTGAGTCTTTCCTGAGAGTTATACGGGATACTATCTTTAATATTTCAGTCTCTTCACTGCGTTTACTTTCCCCCCTGATGCCATAAAGGGCTTCATGACCAAAGGCAGGCAGCTCCATTGAATATTCCACAGCAATGGTTGCGGACAGGGGGCCGTTGTCCTCACACCAGGTTTTAACCCTGCCTGTAAGGCTTGTATAGGTTTTGTCGTTATAGGGAGCATAATAGGCCCAATAGTTTCCAACGTCCCCTGAATCCTCAAAGTAATGGAGCCCATCGTATTCTCTTCCGCTTTTTTTATCCTTTACCTTTAATGTTCCGTTTGTATTTATTTCAACTCTGAGATATTCATTCTCAATTACATTATCGGTATGGGATATATACTCTCCTGTACTCTTTCTCATTTCCAGCCAATAAAAATGATTTCTTTTAAAATTGCTCTCAGGAATAAATTTAATGACCTTATAGCCCATAGCTGGTATAACACCTGTATTGACGTAGCATATGTGCCGGTCTGTAAAATATGGCCATGGTCTGGCTTCAACATCATGTACGGGATAAGCTTTTTCATCCCTTGAAATTTCCTGTATTCCCACGTCGCTGCCATCACTGTCAATGGCTCTCAGACTCCAGCTGCTTTCACTTTGGGGGGTACAGATACAGGCTTTTACAATATCACTTACCGGCCTTGGATGAGGATTGAAAACAACTAACAGAGCCGCCTTTTCATCCTGCCGTGACAGGTCTATCAGCTTGATAATCTCTGAAGCCGCCTTTTCATAGACCACATTCCCCAGTTCAAGGGCCTGATTCAGTCTGTATTCAACGTCATCTGCAGTCTTATCCTGAGTCACCCCGTTAATGGAATCATGAGGATGGGCTTCAAGTGCGTACTTCCATGCCGTATCAAGGAAGCCTTTGGGATAATTCCCTCCCATTATGCCGGCAATGGCCGAAAGCGGCTCCGCCTTGTGTATCAGTACATTTTGAACTTTTTTATTGAGCTGCTTGAGGTAGATCCTTGACGCAAGCGCATTGCCCGAACAATCACAGGCCGGTCCGTCTCTCAGCTCACCTTTTATTGTACGAAGCTGTTTTAAATCCACCAGCTCGTGAAGCTTTTGGGCATACTCCTCCAAGCGGGTGTTTATGAACTGCACATTCCCGTCTATTTTATTTAAAGCTTTTATCATCTCTGTCATTTCGGGGTGGGGAGTGGAGAAGTCGGTGCCGTTCAAAAACAGCCTGTGTGTTTTAAGTACAGTTTCTTCTGTCGCTTCCCAGGCATCCTCAAGCCCTTTTTTCAGCAATGCCGGATCAAAGTCCTTTTTGGATTCAAGCATGAAAAAATCTTCGTCGCAATTCCCCGGGTCGGCATTGTGTACTGCAAGCCCCGACAGGCCCGGACTATACTTGTATTCGCTGCTGAGGCAGTTTATGCCATATTTTGCATACAGATATGTGTTGAAATAGAAGTTCCCCCTTGCATGTTTTCCAAGCCTGCTTGTCAAAACCTTGGTGCCGTCGGGTGCCTCCCACAGGAATTCACTTTCCGGAGCTCTTTCTTCGGATACCTTTTTGGCGCAAATTATGAAATCCATACCAAAGCCCTTGTATATCTGGGGAAATTGTGCCGTCTGTCCCCAGCCGAAGGAGTTGTAGCCAACCTTTAAAGGATCGCCGTATTTTTTTGATACTCTGATACCTTTGAGAAGATTTCTTACAAGGCTTTCCCCGTCCAGAGGATACAGGTCGGGAAGCGTATACCAGGGTCCCACTGCAATACGCCCATCCCGGATATACTTTTTTACTTTTTCCCCATCCTCAGGCCTGACCTCCAGATAATCCTCGATGGGCGCCACCTGTCCGTCCAGTAAAAAACAATGATAATCCTCATCGTTATCCAGAATTTCAATTAATTCCTCCATAAATTCCACAAGCAGCATCCTGTTTTTCCAGATAGGATACCGCCATTCCCTGTCCCAATGGGTATGAGGTATTATATAGCCGATATTCTGTTCTTTTTTCTTCATCCTGGTATCCTCCTACAGTTTCTATTTGATAAATCAGGCTTTGAGTTCTGATTTGCTTTTGCGGCATATATTACTTCCAAAACTATTTTATTAATTTCATTATTTCTTCAAAGGACTTGCAGTAGTGGCTGCAAAGCCCTTTTGTTCCGCTTTCAATGATATTTCCGCCCGATATGCCTATTGCGGTGAAACCGGCCAACCTTATTGAACTGACGCCGGCACCGCTGTCTTCGATACCGATTACACTGTTTCTTTCCGAAAAATCAATACCCAATCCAACCCTGCAGGTTTCAGCATAAAGCCAGGGATGCGGTTTCGGGGACAGCTCACCCAGAGTGCCCGGGCTGCCTTTTCTCAAGGGATAGCCTGCGGTGATTATGCAATCATAGAAGTCCGAGGGGTCACCAATTCCCAGGGTATCAAAAGCCGAAAGTATTTCAGGATAAGCCTTTTCATAAAGCCCCGAGGTTACCAGTCCCAATTTGACCTTCATAGCTTTCAATTCATACAGAAAATCCTTTATACCGGGAGAAGGTGTAAAAGCACCTTTTTTGCCCCCGCCCTTCATTATCTCATCCATCTCATGGTGAGTATGTTCAAAGTAATAAGCCCTTGCCTCCTCCAGGCTCTTTTCAGGACAGTATTTGCCTATGCAATATTTGAGATGTTCCGATACACTGTGCCCTGATACAAAAGGAATATCCTGATTTTCAAGTTCAAATCCAGGCTTGTCCAACAGACTCGAAACAGTCTTTGATATGATCCATATCCAGAATTCCTCACTTCTGACCGTTGTTCCGTCCAAATCCATAAGCACAGCCTTTACAGGCTTCCGGTATTCTACGGGCAGGACAGGATAATATGCAGGATAGCCCATGCCGGATACGACATATGCCATAGTCCGGTCTTCAAAGGCTATGAATTCAACCTTTTTGTCTCCGGTTGAAATAATATTTACCACCCCATCCTTATTGACACTATAGAAACCGTCACTGCATGCATCCAAAAATATAAAGCCCGTTTCCTCACTTACTTCCCCCAGTCCGGAAATTATTTGTTTCCTATGGTTTTTCTCCATTGTATGCTCCTTATTTAATAAAGACAGGTATTTTAAAGCCAATGTAAGTGCAACTCATACCACTGGCTGGCCCGGAAACAACAAATTGCGGTTTCTTTCAGGTAATTGATCCGGGCTGTTCAATGATATGAGTTGGCACTCAATACTGCTCCAATATTAGTTCTATATTTTTATCTGGTCGTTTTCCACCCGTCTATCTGCTTCTGAACTTCTGCTATGATCTTTTCCGAACCCGCACCTTTGAGTTTCTCAAGGAACTTCGGCAATGTAGCCTCCGGATCCATAGCGCCTGTAAACAACCCTCCGTAGAATTCATCAACAACTGACGCCACCTGTGCCAGTTCATTCTTTATAGGCTCAGGGTCAAGATTGAATCCCAGAAGCTTGGAAACTGTTGCATTTTTGTTCATATCAGGTCCTACAGGATACCATTCCGGCTGAGCTTCGCTCTGTCTGTAGGAATTGAACATATTTCCGTTTTCCCAGCCGCTTGCAAGCATATAGCCGCTGTTTTGCGTAAAGGTTGCCACATCACCGGCTAAAGTATAGTGCTTGCCCTCGATGCCGTAATTCATCATATTGAAAAGCTTTGTATCCTTCTCATCGTAAAGCAGATTGTATAACATGATGCATCTTTCGGGATTTTTTGAAGTCTTGCTGATGCCTGTCATTGTTGCAATGATGGACGCTGTATTCATAAAGGTTTTTGACAGGGTCAGGGCTGCCATTTCTTCCGCCTTGAGCCCCAATTTGCTGGAAACATTGGCCGCTGTGTCAGGATTTACAACTGTGGGAATTGACACTGTTTTCCCTGCCTTCTGATCGGGGGTAACATCCTTGAGCATTGGAGCTTCCTTCTTTATAATTCCTTTTTGATACCATTCATGCATCAGTTTCAGGTACTCCTTTGTTTCCGGGGCTTCAAAATAGTTCATTACCTTTGTTGAATCATCACTGATGTATACCGCCGCGGGATTTTGTCTGCCAAGCAGCTCTATGCCCAGTGTGCTTGAGTATTCATTGAAAAAAATACCGCCGCTGTTGCTCTGTGCCACCTCAAAAGGCACCAGTCCCGGATCTGCCGCATGAACCTTTTCGTAGAAGGCTGTCAGATCCTCAAGCTTCTTTACACTACTCAAATCAAGTCCGAACTGATCCACATATTTCTTCTGGAACAATATGCCCGGGGTTCTTCCCAATACCTGGGTATTTATTATTGCATATAGCTTGCCGTTGACCTTTGCCGCCGGCCATGCAGTCTCAGGCACACCTGCTAAAATATTGGGCCCGTACTGCTTAAGCATATCATCAGTTATTTCGGTAAATGCCCCTTTATTTACCAATGGCAGGTAAGGAAGTGTTCCTCCGTCAGTCCACACCAGATCCATAGGTTCCGATGCGGCCATTTTTATCTGCATATTCTGTGCATAGCTCCCCCAGTCAAGGATTGTCAGCTTCAAAGTGGCATTTATTTTCTCTTTTGTTATATTACTCATTTCCTCTGCGACAAGATTTACATCCGCCTGGGCCCCATTAGGGAAAAACCAGTTGATTTCATAGGCTTCAAGCTGGGTATCGGGTGAAGCGGCGGCAGTTTCCGTACCGGAAGCCGCCTGGGAAGTACCCGGAGCCTCCGCAGATTTATCTGACGACCCGCATGCTGATAAACCCATACTCAGAATCAAAGCGGCCGACAGAATCAGTGATAACGATTTAATTTTTTTGCTTAACATTTTATTTCCTCCTTTAATTTTTTTATCGTAACCCTTTCAGGGTTGACAATCGCATTAACAGGCTTGAATTTCCCTAGCCTTTGACACTTCCCACGGTAAGCCCCTTGACAAAGTGTTTTTGGAAAAACGGAAAGAGTATCAGCATGGGTCCCGCTGCAATAACCGCCATTCCCATTCTTACCGACTCACTTGGAATATTGCTCATATTCACATTTAAGAGAGATGACATATTATTGAGGATGTAGCTTAAATTACTTAGGGTCCTGTACAGAAGGAACTGGAGCGGAATGAGACTTTCCTTGCTGATATAAAGCATTGCAAGCCACCAGTCGTTCCAGTAGGCAAAGGCGTAGAACAGACCTACCGTCGCTATGGCGGGCTTTGCCACAGGAAGTATTATTCTGACAAAGGTTTTGAACTCCCCTGCCCCGTCTATTTTTGCTGACTCCACTATCTCAAATGGAAGAGTTTCCATAAACCCCTTCATTATCATGGTAAACCAGGGGCTGATACTGTAGGGTATGATAAGACCCCAAATTGTATTTTGAACATGCAGCAGTTTTGTCATGACTATGTATGTGGGAACCAGCCCGCCATTGAAAAGCATTGTAAAAAACACGTAAAATGAAGTGGCTTTGCTGTACCTGTAGTCCTTTCTGGCCATTACGTAGGCCAGGGTGGACGACAATGCCAGTCCAAGGACAGTACCTAAGACCGTCACTGTGACAGAAACCATATATCCAGTGATTATGGGCCCGGGCACTTTGAAAATATACTTGTACCCTTCCAGGGTGAAGGATTTTGGGATAAGTGTATATCCATAACTGGCTATTCCCGCATCAGTTGAGAATGAAACCGAAACCAGATAAACCAAAGGCAGTAATGTTAAAACAGATATGATTGTCAATATGCATATCATAATTAAATTTGATAACTTATTACTTTGAAGCTTTTGCATAATAGGTCCCCCTCCAGGCATCATTAAAATACTGCATTTTCCTTACTGACCTTTCTGATAAACAAATTAGAACCGAGCACCAGCAGGAACCCCACGATCGACTGATAGAAACCCGCAGCAGAAGCCATTCCCAGGTCACCTATAACCCGGAGGGATCTGTAGACATATGTATCAATAACATCCGTCGTCGGGAGAAGAGCTCCCACCTCCCTGGGTACAAAGAAAAACAATCCAAAATCCGAGTAAAATATCTTACCGATGCTGAGAATCAGCATAAGGATCACTAAAGGCTTTATAAGGGGTATCGTTATAGCTTTGGCCTGCTGGAACTTTGAGGCTCCGTCTATGGATGCCGCCTCATAGAATGACGCATCAATCCCCAGCATTCCGGTATAAAATATAATGGTCAGATATCCCACGTTTTTCCACAGGTATGAAACCGTCAATATGACCGGCCAATATTTAGGATCTGAATACCAATCCACAGGAGCCATATTCAAGCCTTTTAAAATTGAATTGATCACTCCGAAGTCAAAGCTTAAAAACCCATAGACAAGATATCCTACAACGATCCAGGATATGAAATAAGGGACAAATAAAACCGTCTGGAATACATTGACACTTCTTTTATTCAGTTCATTGAGCATAAGCGCCACAAAAACAGCGGCAGCAAAACTCAGAATTATAAATGTGCCATTGAGAAGAAGCGTATTTCTGGTAACCCTGAAAGCGTCCTGCGAAGTAAAGAAAAACTTGAAATTATCCAATCCCGCCCAGGGGCTTCCCAGTATACCGTCATCAAAATTAAACCTTTTAAATGCTATTATCAAACCAAACATGGGAAGATAACAAACTATAAATAAAGCCAGCATTCCCGGTAATCCGATGAAAAATAAATCCTTATTCTTCTTAAATTCCTTTAATTCCTTAGAAATAGAATTCATTCATTCACTACCTTTCCTTTTTAAGTTGTTTACATAACTAATGTGACTTAATGTGTGATTAATGGTTAATGTTTGCTGTGGCTTTATTGTATAGCCTTATAGAAATGAAAAATACTGTCTATTTCAAGATTTACTTTTATATGAACTGTACATTTTTTTTGAGCTGCTTGAGGGGCTGTACTTTTATTATCAATTAACTGAAAACTACTGTACTTTTTTTGATATGGATAAGCTATAAACCTTACCATTAAGGCATTTAAGCATTTAATCCCAAACTTGAAAAGTACAAAAAAAAGCACTCGGTAACCTGTTAAGGTTTCTGAATGCCATGCATGTAATGCTATTTGCATTTACTCTATTAATTGATTGCTGCAAATGGATTTAAATTATATTCCATGATTATATTCTATTTTTGTCTCCACTCATCAATCTGACTTTGCATTTCTTTTATAATTCTGTCGGCTCCGGCTTTTTTCAATTTATTTAAGAATAAGGGCAGATTTTTATCAGGGTCCACTGACCCTGTAAAAAGTGCGTTATAATATTCATTTACCACAGCGGCACATTGCATAAGCTCTATGGTCACCGGTTCGGGATTAAAGGAGAAGCCCAGCACCTTTGAGGTTTTGGCATTGTTATTCATATCAGGACCTATGGGATACCAGTCGGGCTGGTCCCCGCTCTGGCGGTAGGAATTGAACATACTTCCGTTTTCCCATCCGCAGGAAATCCAGTAGCCTGAGTTGGGTATCTGCTTTACTACGTCCCCCCTGCGCGTATAATGCCTGTCCTCAATTCCGTAATTCAGCATGTTGAATAACTTTGTATCCTGTTTGTCATATAACAGATTATATAACATGTAGCTTTTATCAGGATCTTTTGAGGTTTTGCTGATAGCTGTCAGGCTTGAAAGAATACCTCCATTGCCCATGTAGGTATTCATAAAAGACTGCCCAGCCATGTCGGATACCTTAACTCCCCACAATTCGGCCTGATTGGCCATTGTATCAGGATTTATAACGGTTGTCATCAATGCTATTTTGCCCGACTTCAGATCTGCCCTGTGGTCTTTTACCGTTACGGCATCACTCCTGATAAAGCCTTTTGTATACCAATCACGTATCAGCTTCAGGTATGCTTTTGTTTCAGGGGCTTCAAAATAGTTCATAACTTTTATTGAGTCATCGTCAATATAAATTGCGGCGGGATTTTCTCTTGAAAAAATCTCAATTCCGTAGGTCAGGGCAATATCATTAAAGCCCGTATCAATTCCATCAATGCCGATGGGTATGATCCCCGGTTCACCTTCCTTTACCCTTTCCAGAAAAGGCGTAAGCTCCTCCATTTTTTTAATTTTTGTTATGTCTATGGAATATTTGTCAAAGTACTTCTTATATCCAAGAATTCCGGGCGTTCTGCCCTGGATTTGCGTATTTATGAAGGAATAAAGCTTACCCTTTACGTAAACCGACTTCCAGCATTTCTCCGGGATACTTTCAAGAACATTGGGAGCCAGGGCTTTTAGCTTCTCAGGATCAATTTCAAGATAGGCGCCTTTATTGGCAGCTGTAATATAATCATTTGACCAGTTTGAGGTAAATATTAAATCCATGGGTTCAGCCGAAGCCATTTTAACTCTCATTTTCTGATCGTAGCTGCCCCAATCTATGAATTCCACATTTAACGAGGCATTGATTTTTTCCACGGTTATCCGGCTCATTTCAGCATTGACCAGCTGCATATCCGGCTGTATACTGTTTGGAAGGTACCATTTTATTTCATAGGGAACGGCGCCTTGCAGGCTGCCGCCGGTATCACTTCCAAGCAAGCTGTTTAAAGGATTTGAACAGGCCGGAAGTATAACACAGGAAATTACAACCAAATATAAAAGAAGGTGACACAGCTTTGATTTGTACGGCATTATTTTCATAGTCATCCTCCTCCCTATGAGGGATAAAATTTATTGCTTTTTATAATTATTGGATATATATCCCCGCGGGGTTGTGCCATATTTGGCTTTGAATATCTTGTAAAAGTAGCTTTCATTTTCAATTCCGACCTTGTTCATTATCTCTCCTATGCTTAACCGTGAATTCTCCATCCACTCCACAGCCTTTTCAAGCCTTACCATATTTATATATTCCACCACCGACATATTGTAATTCTCTTTGAATACTTTGCTTATTCTGGCAGCCGGCAGCCGCAGTTTTTCGGATATACCGGCAATACTCAGATCATAATCCGTGTAATTCTTCATAATGATATGCTGAATACTTTCGGCCAGTTCCATATCCCGGTTACCTGTTTTGGTTTCAACCTTAACTGCAATCTGCCGCAGTATCATCAGTATTATTTCCTTGAATTCATCAATGGTTTCAAGCTCAAATATCTCATTGCTGGATAGAATTGGACTTACAATTATCGGCTCCCTGTTTGTCTGATTCATATCATAAACCGTATTTTTCAAGGAGTTCACCAGGTGGGCTATCGAAAGCATCATATTATTGTATTCCAATTTTCTGATATCTTCTATAATACTCTCCAGACAGCTTTCTGCATTTTTCAGGTTTGCCTGCTTCAGTTCTCCTAGCAGCTTGTTTTGATTTTCATATTTAAAGTCGGTTTTAAAGGAATTTTTGTTCAGCATTTCGGGCAGTATGACCGAGGACAGGCCAAATACAAATCTGTATACCGAGCAGTCGACAGCCTGATTATACAGACGGGTTATATTGCCGGCTTCCGGCATTTCTTCACTGAAAACCGCCGTAAAAGAAATATTATAGTACCGGAACACTATTTCCTGAGCCTCACGGATTTTTTGTATAAGTTTGTCATAAGCATCAGCGGCTGATATTTCCCGCCGGTCACTGTTCAAATCCATATCGGATTGGGTTTTACTTGCTGAATTAAGTATTATTGCTATCTCATCATTCTTCATTTCTACAGCTTCACAATAAAAGCCGGCTGCCAGTATCTCCGTGGTAATATTGACAACAGCGAACTTTGTCAGTTCCCTTGTCTTTAAATCATTTTTTTCTTCAAATTCCTTATGCCTGTCCATAATCAGTAAAATAACCCGGAATGGCTGGTTCCGGTCCAGCAAAAGGTCGTGTTCGGCCTTATTTATTTCAAATTCTTCATCAGAGATTGAGCCGCTTTGCAGTATCAGCTTTCTCAGAAAATACGTCTTTATTATCTTCTCGTTGTTTCTCCGTTCGGTGCTGAACTTCTCTATTTGATCTATGGAGTTTTTATATACCTCGTGAAGGTAAGAGAATTCATCAACATTCTGCCTGGCCTTAACATCGTTTTGACTGTTAAAGCCCACCAGTTTCAAAAGTCCTTCAAAGGGTCTGTAAATACCTTTTGATATTGAGTAGGATGCAATAAAAATAAGAATTAAAACAATGCCGGTTATAACAAGGATGGTTATCTTCAATTTATTGATATAATCAAATACGATGCTGTAGGGCTGAACCTTGTACATGACCCAGCCAGCCTGCTCAATGGGGATTATTGATATAAAGTAATTTTTACCGTTTATACTGTCTTTGAGTAATTCAGTTTGCTTGATTCTTTCCACGTTTATTTTCTTTGAAAAATAAAGCTTTCTTAAATAATCTTCAAATTGGGTGCTGCCGGGATTACTGTTTACCCCGTCCCTGATAAACTCTCCCTCATCGTTTATAATGAATATCCTATCCTGCCTGCTGTTGTTAAACATATTTATAATATTTATGTTTTCGATAAGCCAGTCCAATTTTATATTGATAATAACCGCGCCCTGCATATTATTCTGTTTGTCCTTCATTTCATACATGAAATAGGACAATACGTTGCTATACTTGATTACATCACCGGAATGATAGCTCTCGGTCCTCCTGAAAATAGGCTTCAGAATCGGAATATTCGGGTTTGACTCTATTAGCTTTAATAAATCCGGGTCTTGGTATTTAAAGGTATTATATGTTGAATAGAACACCTTTTTTCCGTTGTTATATACATAAATCGACTGAATATATGGATTACTGGCAACCACCGAATTACTCAGCTTGTTTATAATATTCATCTGCTCATAGGTCTCTTCCTCGGTGAAATTCATAAGAGTCTTTATGTCATTGCTATAGTATGTGGACAAGCAGAGATTTTTGACCATCTGATCAAGGAAATCAATGTTATATTTCATTTGATTCAGTATTTTCTGGCTGGTTTCGTATTCACTGCTCAGGACTGTTTTTTCAACATTTAAATAAATAAGCGCAGAAAACATGATTATCAAAATAATCATGACCGATGTTATCCATATGAAAATTCTTGTCCGGTATTTTTTGGCCCTCAGGAGTTTTTTTAGATTCATATTAATCCTTTTAACAAATATTCATAGAAAAAATCCGCGTACTTTGAATTGTACTTTAATATTTAATCTTATAACGTTAAATTCGATATGAAGCTTAAAAATTCCTGCTTTACAATGAATTTTGGTATTTTATAAAGTCCTGAGTTCCCGATTAAAAGAAGATGAACGCCAATACGGCAAAAATTACAAATACTGATGCATTGACCAGTTTTATCAATGGCAGGCGTACTCTTATGGCCTCGGAAAGCTCCAGCAATTCCCTGCCTTTCTGAAGCAGGATCATAATAGCAATCAGAGGAACAAGCATCGCCAGGACATATACCGCAAAGCAGGAGCCCGCCTGGAGTATATTGTTACTTCCGCTCTTCAGTACATAAAGTATTGTAGTCAGATATATCTGCCCGGTACAAAAAAATTCACCTGCTGAGATTACCATCCCAAGTATGAAGCAGATAAGAACCAATACTCTTGAATTTGAATCGCCCAGGGATGTAAATTTTTTAATCCATTTGTGATTTGCCTTCCTCAGCACTGCCGGAAGCTGGAGGGCAATATCTCCATAGTTTTCCTTCCTGGCGGCAAAGAAATCCCTGATGTTCAGGGCTGCCAGAATCACAACCACAGCCAGCAGCAGCACTTTTACATATAACTGAAAATTCTGAAGCCAGCTGTCCTCCATATTTGCAAATACTTCATAGGCCACCGTCCCCAACGCCAGATATGCTATAAACTTTCCGGCAATAAATGCAAGGCCGTATCTTAATATCCCAGCACCCCTTGCCAGCAGCATGGAAAAGAAGAAGAGCAGCATTGACACCGAGCATGGATTGAGCCCATTAATAAAACCTGTCGCAGCAATCCCTGCATAACTGTAGTTTTTAAGGCTTACAGCCCTGACCTGCAAGCTCTTTTTGCCTGTAAGCACAGGCGTCTCAAGACCCTTGCCGTCCTTTAGGGCACTTTCAATTTCTTCCAGGCTTGTTCCTCCGCCTGGAAAATATTTATTTCCTATAAACAGCAATGGAATGACCTGATTTTCATCAGGCACACCGTACACCTCGAAATACAGCTTTGAAAGCTGAAGATTTTGAGGGTCGGTAACGTTGTAGCTCAGAATCTTCACCTTGGAATTAATTGTTTTTCCGCTTTTATTGACAGAATAATCTGTTTTCAGCTTTTCCAGCATATTCTTTATTTTACTGCAATCCTCACAGGCTGTGACATGGAAAAATACGATTGTGCTGCCGGTTCCGCCGTCCGGCTCCAGCCGGCCCTCAGCCAATCCGGTATAGCCGGCCGGAGTATGACCGTCAATGCCGATGTCAGTCTGTGTGTCCCTGTCCTGTGTGTTCTTGCCGCTGCCTACAGCAGGACTCTTTAAATAGGCGTTTGAGTTTTTACTCAGAAAATCTGCCTTTTCCTTCAAAAAAGTGGTTCCGAGTAAAGCTTCAATGTCAGAATTGCCCTGTATATAGCTTTTGCCTATAAAAACCGCCGGCGCTCTTCTCTTTTCCCGGGGGATTTCATATTTATCACATAAATATTCATATAAATCGCCCGACTTCTGTTTAAAGATGTCCTCAACATGTATATTGATATTAATGCCCTTACTGTCATCCCCAACAATCCCGTTGAATTTGTCTATGAACTTCCTGTCCTCATGACAAGCCTCACATGGGTTGTTGTGAAAATAATATATGTCAAGATAAGTTGAATTTTCCTCCGCCCGATTTATATGTTTCTTGAAAACAGCTCCAACGGGAATAATAATGCAAAGTATTATTGCGAATATAACGGCATTTCTAAGTTTGGGCACTTATTATTCAACTCCTCTGTGCTTATATAAATGTTAATTAATCAAAAATTCAGGTTACAATAATAAAGGTGAGTACCAACCCACCTTTATTATTGTAGCATAGAACTTATTTTGCACTTTTGGAATAGGAATCGTAGGCCTTCTGGTACAGCTTCAAAAATTCATCCAGTTTAAACTTCTGAAGATCCTTAAGATAATTATCCCAATCACTGTCAAGGCTTTTGCTGCCTATTACAAACTCCGCAACCGACTTTCCTACATTTGTATTTATGTTTGTGGCCATCTCATTAAAGCTTGCGGCATCCTCATCCGACATAAATATCATATTGGGGAGGTCATGAGGATAATAATACTTTTCAAGCGGGATGGTCTCTTTCTGAAGTCTTGATTCATAATAGGCCGGGTCAGAGTTGAGAACATCGTCGGTCTGTGCCGGAGTATACAGGTTTCTGAACTTGATGGTATCCAGGAATAAACCGCAGTAGAAGGTCCTGTTCATGAGGGTGTTTGCCGGCTCGGAATTGGTTTCGTGATTTACCAGGGTGTATTGTATATCCGGACCCAGCATGGAAGCTGTCCCGGGCTGTGCTTTATTCCAATCCACACCTTCCTGTCCGCGGGATTTCAGCATGGATACCTCAGGATTCATAAAATAGTCAAGTACGCGGAAGGCTGCTTCGGGATTCTTGCATTTGTCTGTTATAACACCCTGCGCCGATGTGTTTTGGTTTACAGAGGAAACCCCGAATATGTTGGGCTGATATTGTACTCCATCCGGTCCCTTAAGCGGCGGAATGGCGTGATATGCGCCATATGTTTCCTTATCGTTCAAATCGATTGTACAGCCAAGGTGCATTGCGACAAAGGCTCCGACTCTCATAGGTTTTTTCTGGGTGGTTGCTCTTGCCTGTTCCATAGTCTGTGAAAATGCAGCCTTATCAATGAGTCCCTGCGAATACAGCCTGTGCATGTAATTCAATGCATCCTTGAATTCAGGCTTATCTGCCGAGAAAACAACCTTTCCGTTGTCATCCACATAGCATTCGTTTGAACCTGTCAGCCACTTGGCAGTGTGAGCCGAATAAGGAATGAATGAGTTTACAAGCCAGTAATCTATGGTTTCATCAAGATCGGCTGTCAATGGTATTACGTTTTCAGAACCAACGTTGCCCGGATCCTTTGTTTTGAATGCCATCAGCATTTTTTCAAATTCATCCGTGGTGGTAGGCACCGGCATATTAAGCTTTTCCAGCCAATCCATATTTACCCACATCTTGGGATACGAACCACAGTGCTGGCACTGGCTGCCCTGATTTAAACCGTAGATGTTGCCGTCTGTTGCAACCATTATTTGTTTTAACTGCGGGAATTCATCATACAGCTTTTTTAACTCATATCCATATTTGTCAATCAAATTATTGAGGGGGATAAATATCTTATCCTGCTGTCCGTATTTGAGCATTTCAGACATTGAGAACGCCGATGTGGCATTCATAAGGAACATTTCGGGATAATCATTGCTTGCCAGCAATAAGTTTTTGATAGTTGATGTATCGGACTGATTGCTTGGTCTTTTAGTGACCTTCAAAGTAACATTTGTTTTTTCTTCCAGGTATTTGAGGAACGCATTGTTTTCCACATCTGATTTTGGATCAACATCCGCATAGCACGTAATTGTAACCTTTTCTTTAGTGATGGGAAACTGTCCTGCCTCCAAAACCCCCGAGGCCCCGTCAGCACCTGCAGAAGCGGCAGAGCCTGCCGCCGTTGAATCAGCCGGGCCATTTCCGCCTGAACTTCCGCATCCGCCGGCAATTGACATTATCAAAGCAAATGCGGCAACCGAACTGAGTAATCTTTTTAACTTCACCTTAAAATCCTCCTTTAATTATTTGCTGTAAGCTGTTTTTATATATTTTAAAGTCGACTTTAAAAACCAAATATGTATATTGCCCTTAACCCTTAATGGCTCCTATCATGATTCCTTTGACGAAATATTTCTGAATAAACGGATAGAGAAGCATTACAGGTAAGCTGGATACTATTATCAAAGAAAATTGAAGCAGATTTTTCAAGTACTGCTGATCCACAACCGCTTTTACATCCGTCAGGTTCGGCATATTAAGCCCGCTTATCAATATATCCCGCAAAACAATCTGAAGGGGTCTCATATCCGGGTTATCGAGATAAAGCAGTGCCGGAAAATATGAATTCCACTGCCCCACTGCATAAAGCAGCACATTAACTGCAATTATCGGCTTTGAAAGAGGCATCACTATTTTCAGTACAAATTTATAATCCCGGCAGCCGTCCAGGCTCGCACTTTCATATAGATCTACCGGAATCGTAGACTGAAAATAGGTTCTTGTTATGATAACATTCCAGACCGACAGCGCATTGGGCAGAACCATGGCCCAAACGGTGTTTATCATTCCAAGCTGCCTGACCACCAGATAGGTTGGAATCATTCCCCCATTAAAGAGCATTGTAAATGCAAACAGGAACATTAAGAAATTTCTGCCCACTATATCTTTTCTGGATAGCGGATAAGCCGCCAGGATTGTAAAAATGACGCTTACCAGTGTTCCCAGAAAAGTATAAATACATGTATTCATAAAGCCCTTAATGATGTAATCCGAGGATAATATTGTTTTATAGCCAAGCAATGTAAAATTCACAGGCCAGAAATAGACCAATCCGCTGGCTATGGCATCTGCCGAGCTGAAAGAACTGGCGATTATAAATACTATGGGTATTAAGATTAGAATAACAGAAACCCATAGAACTACAGATATAATAAACATAATTATTTTGTCTTGAACCGAATTAAAATGTTTTAACCGAGTCATGTTTTACTTGCCCCCTGATTGTAATAATTACCGGATCCTGCATCAAAACAATGTGGTGTCACCCGCTCTTTTAGCACTCCAGTTTGCGGCAAGCAGCAGTATTAAATTTACTACCGAATTAAATACACCGACAGCTGTGGCGTAAGAATACTGAATGTTCTGCAAGCCCCGTTTATAAACAAACGTTGATATTATTTCAGACTGACCTATATTTAATGGATTCTGCATTACATAAACCTTCTCAAAGCCAATACCCAGCATATTGCCTATGGCCATGATCAGGAGAATTATTATTGTTGGTGCTATTGTGGGGATATCAACATTTATGATTTTTTGCAGCCTGTTTGCTCCATCTATTATGGCTGCTTCCACCAGACTGGGATCAACCGAAGCCAGAGCAGCTATATATATAATTGCCGAATATCCGGCAGTCTGCCATATGCCCGACCACACATAGATAGACCTGAACATGGACGGAGTCCCCATAAAATTAACCGGGTCACCGCCTAACGCGGTAATAATGTGATTGATAAAGCCGTTGTGCAAATCCAAAAATTGCATCATCATACCTACAAGAACCACTGTCGATATGAAATATGGCGCATATGTGACCGTTTGAACCAGTTTTTTAAATTTAAGACTGTTTACCTCATTGATTGCAACAGCCAGAATTATTGGAACAGGAAAGCTTGCAACCAGATTATAAAGGCTGAGCAGTAAAGTATTTGAAAGCAGCTGGCTAAAGGCAGGTGATGTGACAAAATCAATATAATACTTAAGCCCTACCCATTGGCTTGCAAACATACCCCGTCTTACAGAATAATCCTTGAAGGAAATTATAATACCGGCCATAGGCCAATAAGCAAAGAGAATAAGTAAAACAAGCGGAGGAATTATCATTAAGTATACTTCCCAATGCTTCTTTATGCTGGCAGCCAATTTACTTCCATATGATAAAGATTTATAACCGCCTGTTTTTTCAACTGCTGCTGGTATAGATTGAATATCCAATTAAATATCACCCTTTACATTTTTTCTCTAATATATCATGACTCCTCCCGGGGTTTCGGAATCAACATGTGAATGATAACAGCAAAACCCCGGCATAACAAGAATACAATATTAAGATAAGGGGATTTTTATAAGAAAACAGCACATATTTTTTTATATAAAAAGTAACTATTTTAATATGCGGCTTCATAGAACCTTGATTCGCCAGGTTTTGGAAGCATTTATTCCATCAGCCTCATGCTTTCATCCCTGCGCTGCTGAAACCTGTAGTCACTTGGAGTTATCCCCATATTACTTTTAAAGGCTTTCCTGAAGGCGTTAATACTGTTATAACCGGCTTTTCTGGAGACCTCCTCAATGTTTTCGCACTGAATAAGAAGCTCACAGCCCTTCTTGATTCTCAGGTTTTCAAGATATGCGGAAAAATTCTCGCCTGTATTCTCCTTAAATATTTTAGAAAGGTATGGCGGGGCAAAACCGAATTTGTCGGCCAGGGTTGTGAGATTCAGATCCAGATTTGAAAAATTTGCTTCTACATACCTGACTATTATATCCACTTTATGTGAAGTTATATTGCTGTTTTTGGCTCTGCCGACTATTTCGCAAATATTCCTGCAAATACTGTTGTATTCTTTAAATATTTTTTCTACCGAATTATGCTGTCTCTCTATTTTCAGGATCAATTCGCCTACAAGCTTTCCCTCCGGATCGGACTCAAGCTTCAGAATGGTGTTTGTTTTGACCAAAGTACTGTATATTTCATTTATCAGGCTTTTGGCCATAAAGTGCGAAAGCTTCCGCCTGTCATAATTTTCTTTATAAATATAGTCCAGTATATATTCAACTTTCTTAAAATTACCTTCCTTCAAATTATTTAAAAGCTGTACTTCATA
This sequence comes from Bacillota bacterium, assembly GCA_023426005.1. Lineage (GTDB taxonomy): Bacteria > Bacillota > Clostridia > Acetivibrionales > DSM-1351 > Ruminiclostridium. Next base: position 21,280 of record JAFABO010000079.1, read on the forward strand.
TTCTATAGGATAAAAAAAACTGTCTTCTCCCGTTTTTACATCGTTATACCACAACACATTTTTATTATTGAGCAAAATATTATTATCCATAGCCTCATTTGCGGAATTATACGACAGTGCAGCATCTGACAGATTTTCAAAGACCATTCCGATCGACAATATAATGGAAATGTCATATGCGGCATACATGGATTGGCAGATTCTGTTCAACTCTTCATCCAGGTATTTATTCGGAAAGTCGGTATCCCGGTTCCCAAGCTTTATTACATATACATTTGAGTTGAAATTTGCATTATATGAATAGAAGCTCCCGAATAGTCTGCTGAAAACGTCTTCCAGCATTAGCTTGGCAGAATTGAATCTCACCAGATCATTTTGCATATCGGGCTGATCTCCTGATTGTATTTTGGCACATACAACCGTTTTACTGCCGGCAAGTTCCGGGAGATTGAATTGGGACAGAGTCCATTCAATCTCTTCGTCACTTGACAGTTCCCCCTTAAGCAGCTTTTCAACAAAAGTGTTGCGCAGCATGGGCAGCAGGAACTGAAAATTATTTTTCATGCTGGCATTGGCATCAAGCAAGCCCGACAGGGATTTATCAATCAATTTAATATCTTTGTTCCGCCCCATGTACTGTATATTTAGTTTATTAGTTAGTATATTTGCAAGATTTTTAACATGCTTGCTCTTTTTTGAAGTGAGTATAATAACACCGGCCAATCCTGTCATAAGGCATAAGCTGGTAGTCATCAAAGTGGTATTGTACAAGCCGTCGGCTTTTTTCATAACGGCGGAGTACGGCAGCATCCCGATATAATTCCAGCCGTTGTACGGCGAAGTAATCGAGGACAGCAGATATTTCCGCCCGTCAATGGTTATATCCCGGCTTCCGCTTCCCTCCTCCAGCTCAATATCCGGGGGCAATTCCACCTCTATGCCGTTTTTATAGGAAAGTACCGTTTTCCCTTTTGCATCTGTAATTCTGAACCAGCCATATTCTTCAAGGTATGTATCCTTTATGGCAGAGATAATTTTGGATTCCGGAATCAGGGTGACAATGGTTCCCTTTGATCCTGTATAGTCAGGAAAGCCCTTCAGATAAACGAGCATTCGATCTGCCTTTTGATATCTCATTATTGTGGCCGAAGGTAAAAACCTGCTGTCGCCGCGAATGCCTTCAATCAATTGGTTCCAGGAATCCGGTGTCATATCGGCATAATGAAAAAAAGCATCATAAAACTGGCTGTAATTGAAATAAGTCTCGTTACTTCCCACGACAAGCTTAGGACCTTTAAAATAAACAAATACATCATTTACAAAATTATTCGGATAAAGGCTGGCTTTAAGCTTATCACTGAAATCCATCATTTTAACAATTGTACGGGGATCAATATCCGGGTTTTCGCTATAAACCAAATTGTCGGTGCTTGCCGCATTCGAAATCTGATCTGTGAGTACTTTGGTTTCCATAAGCCTTCCGTCAATCATATCACAGCATCTTTTCAGAGAGGAGAGGGTCGACTCCTGAGAGTCATCTTTTACTACTTCTATGGCCTGGTTATACGAAAACATACTAAAACATAACGGATATAAAAATATAAACAAATAAGACAACAATATACTCAGATATATTTTTGTTTTCACGCTTACACCTCATCTATACTAACCCAATTTGTAACGAATTATTGTTAATCCAACTGCTGCAAATATTCAACCAAGTTTTATCAGGCTTATGCCTTTAAAGCACTCCAGTATTTCACATATCTCAGGTGTAACCTTTTCCCAGCTTATCCCTTCGTCGGTCATATTTTTATCAATAAAAGCCTGCAGCTCACCGTGCAGCCTTTTTACGACTGCCGACCGGTGTATAAAGCAAGGCTCTTCGTCGTCAAAGAAATGTATGCTTTTTTTGATTATAAGACTTTCCTTAATGGGGAGTGAAACAAGTTTTCCGCAAAATAGGTTATTGCCGCCCTTATCAATTAATTGAAACATTTTCCCGCCCATTTTTCAAACCACCTTTTTCCTGTTTTTAATTCATGAGGTATACGGCATTCTACAAAACACTTAAAATAATATACATATAGCGTAAAGTTTTCAACTGTAATGTTTTAATATAACTAAACTATTTTAACTATTTTTATAAAGTCACTCTTTCTTAAACTTTTCTACTTGTTATTTATCTTTCATATTGCTAGTATTCAAATGACAAATACGTAAAGGATGGTCGATACATGAAATTAAGCCAATATGTAGACACAAAAATAGGTACGTTGGGTGATGATCAAACTACAAGTTATCATGGCGGAGGTAAAACTTATCCCGGAGCGGCAAGACCCTTCGGCATGGTACAATTCAGTCCTGACACCTGTACAGGAGGCGATAACGGCGCCGGATACAGCAGCCACCACAAAACCATTGAGGGCTTCAGCATAAATCACCTTTCCGGTATAGGCTGGTACGGGGATCTTGGAAATTTTCAGGTAATGCCTTCGACAGGCGAAATCAGATTCCACTCAGGAACCAATGAGCATTCTCTTTTTCAAAGTGACGGTGAAGGCTATGCCTCATCCTTCAGCCATGACAGCGAAATAACCCGGGCCGGATATTATTCCGTAAAGCTTGACACATATGATATAAATGTCGAAGCCACGGCAACCGCCCGCTGCGGCTTTCTCAGAATAAATTACGGGAAAGCCGGCTGCAAAAGAGTTCAGGTAAGTCTTTCCCGCCGTATCGGAGGCCGTTCTGTCAGGCAAAAGCTAAGGCTTATAGGAAACGACACCCTGTCGGGCGAAATACTCTGCACCCCGGAAGGCGGCGGTTTTGGACACGGGCAGGGCAATGTGAGCTACTGTCTCCATTTCTATGCCAAATTCAACCTGCCCTGGAGTGTTTGCGGAGCCTACAGCCTTGGAAATTTCTTAGAAAAATCCAATTCCTACGAAGGAGAAGATCTTGGGTTTTATGCGGAATTTCCCGCCGATACTCAGCAGCTGTTATTTAAGACAGGCATTTCTTATGTGGACTCCGAGGGTGCATATAAGAACCTGCAGAAAGAGCTGAAGCATTGGGACTTTGATCTGGTTGTTTCAGAAGCCGGTGATGAATGGGAAAGAACACTCGGGAATATTATTGTGGAAGGCAGCAGCGAAGAGCGCAAAAAGATATTCTACACTACCCTGTATCACACAAAGCTGGACCCGCGCATGAATTATGATTGCGACAGGAGATACATAAACGCAGCAAAAAATATAAGTACCTGCACCAATTATCAAAACAGAACCATCTTCAGCGGCTGGGACGTTTTCAGAAGCCAGTTCCCATTATTGACACTTACTGAACCCGGTGTTGTAAATGACATGTTAAATACCCTTATAGATATTGCGCTTCAAACAGGCGGTACCTTCCCGCGCTGGGAACTACTGGGCAATGAGACCGGCTGCATGATAGGCGATCCGGGGGTTATAATAGCCGCAGACGCCTATATGAAAAATATCCGGAGCTATGATGCTCAGAAATCCTATGAATTATGCAAAAAAACTGCTCTTGGCAGCGGCGGTGAAACAACCAGAAGAAATGCAGAAGAGTATTTAAGACTTGGATATGTTCCCTGTGATATTTCCAGTACACTTGAAAACACCTTTGCCGACTGGGCAATTTACCGTTTCGCCTCTATGCTGGGCGATGAGGAAACTGCAAAATTATTTAAAAAACGGGCCCAAAATTACAAGAACATTTTTGACAGTGCCATTGGCTGGATGCGTAGAAAGGATTCTGAAGGAAACTGGTGTGAATGGAGCTCAAAATATGATGAGAACGGCTGTACCGAGAGTAACATTTTCCAGCAGACCTTTTTTGTGCCCCATGATATCGACGGGCTGGCGGAAATCTTCGGAAAAGAACGTTTTATTCAGGAGCTTGAAAGCCTTTTCTCAGGTGCCAACCTGTCAGCGTTGTGGAATGATAATTACAACCACTCAAACGAACCCTGCCATCACATAGCCCATATGTTCAACTATGTGAATCTGCCTGAAAGAACACAGTATTGGGTAAGGCGCATACAGAATGAAGCTTACCAGACAGGCTATGACGGCTTCTGCGGAAATGAAGATGTGGGACAAATGTCGGCATGGTATGTGATGACGGCATTGGGTTTTCATCAGACAGCCCCGGGCAGGGACAGATTTGATTTAAACACTCCTCTTTTTAAGAGAGCAGTACTGACACTGGATTCCAGGTACCATGGACGAAAAGTTGCGGATACTCTGGAAATTATCACCGATAAGGACCCTGAAGCCAATATGTTTATTAATAAAGTTTATCTCAACAGCAATTTGCTGAATAGGAATTATGTCACCTATGAGGAAATTACAAACGGCGGAAAGCTGGAATTTCATCTGGCCAATTCCATTGAGACAATTCAAAAAAGAGGCCGCTCTTAAATATCGAGAGGCCTCTTTTTACTGCCGGATTAGCGGTTAAACAGCCAAATCCGGTTTGAAATCAATATTATTTAATTTCAACAGTTGCTCCAACTTCTTTGAACTTAGCTTCGATTGCTGCAGCTTCGTCCTTTGAAACGTTTTCTTTGATAGTCTTAGGAGCTCCGTCAACGAGATCCTTAGCTTCTTTCAAACCAAGGCCGGTTGCTTCTCTAACAACTTTGATAACCTTGATCTTGTCTGCTCCAACTTCCTTCAATATTACATCGAATTCAGTCTTTTCTTCAGCAGGAGCTGCTGCTCCACCTGCTGCGGGAGCTGCTGCAACTGCTACAGGAGCTGCTGCTGATACTCCAAACTCTTCTTCAAGAGCCTTTACGAGTTCTGATAATTCCAATACTGTTAAAGCCTTTACATCTTCAATTAATTTTGTTACTTTTTCGC
>JAFABO010000089.1 GCA_023426005.1 Bacillota bacterium
CATCACCGCTTCGGGAACCATATATAAAAATGAATACGGGCTAATCGTATTATCAGATGCTGAGGGCAATACTCCCATATTCATACCTGTTAATAATATCAATGTTGTACTTCCTGTTTTTCAGACCAGCGCCCTGCGGCAAGCCCGCAGATCAAGGGTTTTGATAGAGCCGGGCAAACAGCCCGAAGACCTGGTATAAAGCAGCTGCAGTAATATCCGGAATATTGCCTCATATAACAGTGCCGCTAATGGCTAATATTAAGCGGCACTGTTTTGGGCTTGTAAAAAGACCCTCAAGTTATGAAGGTCTTTTTACTTACGCATATAATTTGCTTTAATAGAATTTACCAATGTGTCGACCACATCTACAATATCTTTAATTAGATTTTGTTAAACTCCATGTTGAAGATTTTTTTATAAAGCATCTAAAATACATCAATATTATTATTTCTTCCATCTGCCCAACATCTTAAAAGCATGCTGTATTTTGTACTTCGTTTTTATCTAAGTTTAAATTAGTTCCGCATTTTGCTGTACCGACAGTAATTCCCAAGTCCTGTATACTTTATCTGCTCAGTTGTATTTCTCAGATTCACAGTCAGAGTAATCTTTATCACCAAATTCAGCAACACAAGCCATGTAATCACTTACATAATTTAATCAGTATACAAATATTCTAAAGAAGTATTTTCTAAATAAAAACGCCAGAACCTGTTAAATTCTGGCGTTTGGCGTCCCGGACAGGAATCGAACCCGTATCAGTGGAACCGGAATCCACCGTCCTATCCATTAGACTACCGAGACATTTTTATTTACTGATATATTATAGACTATTCTTATGCACATTACAACACAAAGTGTCCAAATAAGCTAATGTATTATTACCACATTGCTCCTGCAAAAAATCACTTTGTGCAATCTTTCTCAGCAGGCATCCCGTTTGTTTATGTATCTACCGTATTGGTCGGATTTAATTACAGCCTGATAATGACCTGTGCAAATAGAAGCCCCACTGCTTCGCTCAGAAGCGCATTCCACAGGAATACCAGCATAAATACCAGACTCCTTACACCTGTAGGAAGTTTGAATAATACGCATAAACCACGTGTAATAGCTCCGTTAAACCAGAAGTATGCCAAAATATCCAATACCGCAGTAATATATAACAGCGTCAAAGACTTATAATTACTGCTCATTTGTAAAGTGTAATACCCTAACAGATTTATGGGAGTGACAATGATATTTACGACTATGTATACTTTCATAACCTTTGTCAGCAGGCTGGAGTAAGACACTCCCATGGACATTGAATTGCTGTCGCTTCTCTTCTTGAAATGCTTTATAATATCAAAGACCGGATATGAAAAACAAATTACATCTACAAGTCCAATTATCAAAGCGGCTAAAAAGAGAAATGCACCTGTTTTGATATTGAATACAACGCTGACTTTGTCGGAGGTATCAAGGTTAACTCCCAGCACTCCCAGACCCACATCCCGTATGCCTACCAGAGCAATGCCTATGTACAGCCACATATTCTTATCAGTCAACTTTGAATAAAAATCTTTTTGCAGCAGAAAAAAGTCTATTATTTTACTAGTTTTAAATTTCATCATTTGCTCCTTAACACAAAATGAATTACTTATAATAATATATCTTATTTGGTAAAGGAAAATCAATAGAGCAAACCTTATAAAAATAACTTTATTAAAATAAAAATTACTACTGCTATACTTCCGAACAAAGCAGAATTGATCAAAAGGTTTTTCATGAACCTGGATTTGGATTTTAACTGCTCCTTTCTTTTTGGGGGACTGAATTTCCCCTTGTTATCCTTAATATAATTATTAATAATTAATTCTGCCTCCTTCAGAATAAAATCGTTCTTTTCATCAGGATTTTTGGCGGAGGACAACTTACTGCCCGCTTCTTTTTCCAGCTCCTTATCTTCTTTCAACACCAGAATAGCCTCCTCAAATAAATTTGAATGAATATCTTTGATAATTATTACTTTCTTAGATTTTCCATAAAACATAGCATCCTCCAAAGAACTCTGATTATGGGTAGTTTGTGGAATTTTAGCATTTTTATGCATCGCATAGATATAATAACAAATTTATTTGGACCTCCACACTTTTGATACCAGTACCAGCATATCGTCAACAGGCTCATTATTCTGACAGCGGCCTATGGCTTCATCCATCAGATCATCAGCCATTTTCTGCGGATTTCTGGTATCCATTCCCTGCAAAATGCTTTGAACTTCCTTTACACTGTCCTGACAGTTCTTGAAGGAATCAATTATTCCATCGGATAACATTATTAAAAAGTCTCCGTTGCCAACTTTCTTATGTATCATCTCCACTTCAACATCACTTAAAATACCTGCCGGAAGAGAAGCAGCGCGTATTGTTTCAACATATTCCTCCCTTTTTATGAAAGTAGGAGCCGCACCTACCTTGCAGAATTCAACCTCTCCTTCGTACAGGTCTACAACTGATATATCTATTGTTGCAAAGGAATCGTCTGTGGATCTTAAAACAAGTATTGAATTAATCAGCTTAACAGTTGTATCCTTGTCAAAACCCGATTCCATAAACTGTTCTATGAGGTTTACAGTGGCCTTGCTCTGCATACAGGCTTTATGCCCTGTTCCCATACCGTCACTCAACGCCGCTATGTATTTGCCGTCGCCTGTATTTAAAAAAGTATAATTATCCCCTGAAACATATTTTTCATTCTTTGACATCCTCGCCACACCGGTTATAACTTTATAGGTTTCCTCCTCCACCAGCTTAATGGTACAGGTATTTGTTTTTGAATTAAGGGCACAATCACTTCCGTCCTTTATCATTTTTCGCCCTACAACCTCTGTAACGGTTTTTTCAACGCAGCCTATACAGCTTCGCTTTCCTCCGCAGCCCTTGTAAGTCAGGGCCATTTCATACTTGCCGAATTTGTTTTCGTATACTACGGCATCCGCATGTTTTATTCCGGCTTTGGTCAATTCCAGTACGATCTGGTTTTCCAAATCTTCTTTGAAACAGATATCGGTATTTAATTCATTTGCCAGGTTAGATATTATCGTAGACATGCTTTTAAGCTGCTGGGAAACCAAGCCCCTGCTTTCACCGATTTTACTCCGCCATACCATGTCAACCTTGAAAAGCTCAAAAACATTATTTACCGCCTTCACAAAGTCATCAACCCTCTCGCACCTCTCAAGAAAATATTGAGGAATGTCATTTTGCTCTATCCAGCCTCTTCCATCCAGCTTTTCAACTATCTTGAACATGATCTGATATGTGTTGCAGAAGTTATGCTCCCAGCAATGGGTACACAGGCTGCAGTCCTTGCAGACCTTGTCGGCTACCCTGTCAAATATGGCGGTGATGTCATGTTTTTCCGTCACTGCCTTGGTCTCCGAAATCTCATCAAAAGTCTTGGACATTTCAGAAAATGCTTTGGAAAACTTGTTTAATTTATCAACTGTTATCTCCTTGATTCTTGTGCTGTAGCCTTTCTTGTCCCCCCTTGCAATCAGACTTTTATCAAATTTTGTTACAACCGCATCCATGACTTTTTCAGGTATTAGCATAAATATGACGATTGAAACAATAATCTCATACAGAAATAGAAGAACCTCGGTAGACCCGTTGGTATAAAAGGTAAGGAGCGCATTGCCCATTAAAACCCCCACACATGAGCCGATTTTCCCCATATTCTTTAAAATTCCTGCAAGTAATCCGCAAAATGCATAAGAAGCTATGATAATTGGGGAAGAATTGGATGAAATACTTATTACAGTCCCTACAATTACCCCTATGGCCGCTCCGTTTCCCGCACCTGTTTTAAAGCTGAAAACCAGGATTATTATGATGCACAAAATATTCTTGAGACTGACGCCGAAAATGTTCCACCCGCCCAGCCCTCCTACCGCCAGTGCACAGGCTATGGCAATGCTCAGTATTTCCTCGTTTGTAAGGGAATATCTTCTGGATGGATTCCCCAGGACCTCCAATACATTTTTAAAAACAAACACCAGCGCAAAGATTATAAAGCCGTTTATGATGGATTTCAAAACATCATACATTAAGAAGCCCTGCAGATATGTCAATAACATTTCAGGTATAAGAACACCGATAAAAGCAATTATTCCTACCCTTAAATGCGATCCCATGCTTTTTTTAAAGGGAATGTTAATGGCATTAAACAGCAGCATGGCTACAACTGCAGTATACAACTGAACAGTAGCTCCTGATGTCAGCATTCCCGCAAAAATTGCGATTGATATCATTATCCTGTTTATATTGAGACCCAGAGTGGCTGCATAAAGGGCAATCCCAAACGGCATCAATCCCCCCAACAGTGATATTCTACCCAGTAGAAAAGCTGCAGGTATTATAATAAGATTTGTTTTATTCAGATATTCCAGAATAGCTGCTGCTTTACCGGTTTTACCCTTTTGATGTGTTGCCGATCCGTGTCCTCCAAAACTTTTGTATGGAAGCGATTCTGTTTTCATCATATGTATGCCCATGCCCAGCCTTTCGCACAAAACTTAATGATAGAAATGGCATGGGCTCGGTACCTCCTTCAGTTATTTTTATATTTTCTTTAAACCTTGACCCCCGTGTTTATCTTAAGTGACAACTGCAGTGTCGTTTAGCATGCAGAATGATTATAATTCAGCAATCAAAATTTTTTTGTCACTTCCTGGGAATAATCTTAAAAGAATTTAGACAGATATCAGCAAAAAATCTTATGGGTTAAACATCAATTTAACTTTTTTAACCTTGCTTTAATACAAAGAGTAAAGTAGGTTTACTTATTTTTTGTTGCCTGTTGTCGAAAGTTTTTTATTCAAACCCCTGAAAGTCTAAAATCAGGCTTCTGGACAAGTCACCAAACACTATATGATATTTGCAATTGTATTTGCTGTGTGCTGAACTTTCACTATCCATCTGGATAACCTCCTTATTATTATAGTTGCAGTTGGCGAACCTGCAATCATTTTAACAAGGAGACTTTTTATTTTCCACTCAAAGCTATAATCTTTCCGGAACCGCACATAGAACGTGTGGTATTCGTTACACAATAAGAAAGGCCACATCAGCCGAACTGCGTGACCTTATAGTTTTATACTCTACGAGTTGTAAGACCGTCTATATGCCAGCTACTTTTAATAATTTTTAAGTTCTTCTTATCTTCATCTGGTAAAGCCACAATAGAATAGACTTTTTCACTAAGCGATTGAAACTCTATCGGAGAATACTGAATTTCTGCCTCGTTATCACAAAAGGCATACTCAAAAACAGAAGCTTCATATAGTTCATGTAAAAATTCAATAATTTTATTTGTTATTCTATTAATGTTTTCACTTGAACTTACTCCTATCAATTCTTCCTCGCTTATATCCAATAATAATCCGAAATAATTTTTTGCTTTTTCTACACGTATACAAACATTGAGTTTCTGTATACCAAGTATATTGCATATCATATGAAGTTGCCCGAAGTAGCCTTTACACAAAGAAGAATAGAAATCCTCAACACTTTTATTGTTTAGGCTATCTTCTACCCATTCATTTCCATTCTCATCCTTGCTAAACTTAATACTGTTGATACTTCCATCATAAGAAATCAAGTAGTTTACTACATTTCTTAATTCCCCTTCTAATCTATCTCTTGGTATATCGTCATAAATAAGTCCGATTCCTATATAACTTCCCATAGCATGTTCACCTCAAGTTATTTTATTTTTGTACCATTCGTCAAATGGAAATTCATTTGGTCAGAACTAAATTTCCATCCACCTATATAATTACCTGACAAGTCTGTATAAGTTCCAACACCAGTATTTTTATTGATGAATACATTAACATCCTGTCCTCTATAAGTTGACTTATAAACATCAGTTGCAGTGTCAATGTGATTTTGAATCGCTTTCTGATACGCTTCTCCAGTTGCTTTATTCCAATTACCGGTTACACCAAAGTCACTCGCATGTTTAAATTCATGTTGCAATTTACTTGCAGTAAATGATGTGTTAGGTAATTCAACAGTCTTAGGCGTTCCCTTGTCTATAAGCCTGACAATATCATCACCGTATTTAATTGCTCCCTTAGCAATATTATATGCTATCGCTGCTGCTGCATCAACACCGGCTGAAATCATACCGATTTTTTCGAAATGTACAGTCTCATATATCTTATCCAGTTGCCAGACTCCCAGCTTTGTTACATCAACCTGTTTCCTGTAATATAAATAATCCAACTGTATCAAGAAGTCTGAGGCAAAATAAGTACTTTCGTCTAGTTTAAGAACAGCTATCCTCAGTTGAGGCTGTGTAGCATTCCACGCACAGTAGACTTTTGCGGCAGGATTTTATCTTTATATTTATAAAGATATAGTACATATCGCCCTCCTTCGTAAGCGCGGAATTCACCAACTGCCGGAGTCGAACTCGTACTATCAGACTTTTCTTCTCTGCCGGTCGCCTCCTTAATACTTTTAAGTCCCTGATCATGCAGTTTGGAATATCTGATGTCCGGATTATCGGTATCCTTATTCCCATTAAGATAAATATTATTATTTTTCAGTATTGCCTGATATTTATTGGAATACCTGTTTGGCTGGTTATTTGCATCATCCTGCGGCAAAGGAAAAGCTTTCCATGCCATTGGACCAACTGCACCGTCCTGCTTCAATCCATTTTCCCTTTGCATTTTAATTACTGCCTGTCTTGTTAATTCACCGTATGCACCAAATTGTACATGCTTTTTAGTGGCAGTATCCATAGGCACATCAAGATATTCACATAATACCAGTACCTTTTGCAGTACAATAACATCACTGGTATTATTGTTTTCTCCAACCTTAAGTGCCCATTCTGCTTTACCGGTTTTCACTGCTGAAGGATTTTCTGAATACCCCTGACTCTTTAAATAATTTATTATTCCGCATTACCTGCATCGACTTCTGTTTGTGAACCCGTAAAAGGCGCGTATAGTTTAACTTTGCCTGTTTGCCTTTCAGGTCTGTTGTTTGTGGAGGATTGAGCATCCTTCCTTTGAGTAATCCCTTCTTTCTTCTGGGTGGATTCAGCCTGAAAAGTTCCCTTCTGTACCACACCACCTTCGTAAATTTGGGAACAGGAATTACACCCGAATTTTAAAAAAATCCCATAATCCCTACCCTGAGCAGAAAATCTAATGATATATAAAACAAATGTGATTATAAAAAGCTAAACCCATAAAAGAGGTTCCCCAGACACCTCTTTTATGGGTTTCTTTAAATTTACCGGTTAATTTAAGCTAATTGTCTTTCCCCATTTTATCAGCCCTGGAATTTCTTTAAGCCAGCAGCTCACGCAATATTCAAAAACTCCTTCATAATATTGCTCACTTCAACTGCCATCCCCTCATCCTCCATTTCACAGAAAATCCTTAGAAGGGGCTCTGTGCCCGAGAAGCGGGTTATGATCCAGCCGCCGTTTTTAAAATACACCTTTACGCCGTCCATATAGCTGACCCTTTCCACCTCGTAATTGAACTCAGGTAACTCCTTCCGGTCAAAAAGCAGCTTCATCAGGCGGTCCTTTTCAGCATAGCTGAACTTGAAATCCTTCTCTGTCATATAGGAGCAGCCGAAGCTTCCGTGTATCTCCTCAAGCAGCTGTGACAGGCTCTTGTCTGTCACACTCAGCAATTCAATGAGCAGGCTGGCGGCGAATATTCCATCCTTTCCGCTGATATGTCCTCTTATGGTCAAGCCCCCGCTGCTTTCCCCTCCTATGAGACAGTCGTACTTTTCCATGTTGGAGCTGATGTGCTTGAATCCCACCGGAACCTCATAACAGACCTCCCCGAACCCTTTTGCTATCCTGTCCAGCAAATGTGTGGTTGCAACGTTGCGTACAACTCCGCCGGCCCACTTTTTGTATTTGAGCAGGTAATAGTAAAGCAGCGCCAGAATACTGTTGGGGTGGATAAAGTTGCCCTTTTCGTCAATTATCCCGAGCCTGTCGGCATCGCCGTCAGTGCCTATCCCGAGATCATAGCCCTTTTCCACCACCATTTCTCTCAGGCGCTGCAGGGTATGGGAGCTGGGAGACGGCAGTCTGCCTCCAAACAGTGTATCATGCCTGTCATTTATTATATCCACTTCACACCTTGCGGTTATAAGGATTGTCTGAAGTGAGGTCTTTGATACTCCGAACATTGGATCCAACAGTATCTTAAGGTTTCTTCCCTTTATGGCCTCCATGTCTATCATATTGATAATAGTGTCGATATACTCATTAAAGGGGTCTATCACTTTGATGCTCCCATTTTCAATTCCGGTACAAAAATCAATA
>JAFABO010000004.1 GCA_023426005.1 Bacillota bacterium
CTTTTTACAGATAATATATATAAATTTTTACCTAGCTTTTTATTTGAAAAATCGGCTATAAAAATATATAATAAATATGGCTGCGTTTGTCGCTTAGTGTAAAGATATGAAAAAATAAAATATGGTGAAAAAATGGATAAAATTATATTAGCTTCAGCGTCTCCAAGAAGGCAGCAGTTATTGACCCAGATGGGACTTGGGTTTACGGTGTCCCCTTCAAATGTAGTTGAAGTAATGGATCAGAACCTGGAATCCCATCAGGTAGCAGTATCTCTGGCAAGACAAAAATGCATCGATATTGCTACACAGACAAAACATGACAGTTTAGTGATCGGGGCTGACACAATCGTTGTTAAGGACAATAAACTTTTGGGTAAACCAAAGGACGGGCAGGAAGCTTTTGAAATGCTTAAAAACCTTAACGGTAAATGGCATGAAGTCGTTACCGGAGTTTGCCTGTGCAGAACAAGCGATATGAAAACCCTATGCGAATTTGAAACTACAAGGGTAAAAATAGCTGAAAAATCGGAAGAGTTTCTCCTGGCATATATTGCTACAAAAGAACCTTTTGATAAGGCCGGTGCTTATGGCATTCAAGGCTATGGCTCCCTGCTGGTGGAAAAAATAGAAGGAGATTATTTTAACGTTATGGGTCTCCCGGTTTACAGATTATCATGTATGTTTGAACAATTAGGTCATGGCATAAATTTAAAAAATCTGAGTATATAAAATTCAGGTGATAAAATTACTTATTTGTATGCATATGGGAGTAAAGTATGGAAAGACTGAAGATAAAGGAACTTCCGATAGGTGAAAGGCCATACGAAAAACTTGAAGTTGTGGGTGCGGAGCATTTATCAAATGCGGAATTGCTTGCAGTAATAATTAAGACCGGAACAAGGTCCTATACTGCGGTTGAACTGGCACAGCATGTGTTAAGGCTGTCTCATGACGGACGGCTGTCTTCTTTAAATAACTTGTCCATTGAACAACTGAAAAAGATAAAGGGAATAGGCAGAGTTAAAGCTATCCAGATAAAAGCTGCTCTGGAATTGTCCAAGAGAGTGGCCACAAATGACGGACTGCTTCACCATACTATAAAAAATGCTAATGATGTCAATAATCTAATGATGGAAGAAATGCGGTATTTAAAAAAAGAAATATTTAAAGCATTATTACTTGATACTAAAAACCAGATAATAAAAATTGTGGATGTTTCAATGGGCAGCCTGAATTCCTCCATTGTTCATCCAAGGGAAGTATTCAGTGAAGCAGTAAAATACGGAAGCAACAGCATAATATTTGTCCATAACCACCCCAGCGGGGATCCGACGCCAAGTGCGGAGGATTTGCAGACTACCCAAAGGCTTGAGAAAGCCGGCAGCATATTGGGGATCAAAGTATTGGACCACATAGTGGTGGGTGACGGCAAATTTGTCAGCTTCAAGGAAAAGGGATACATATAGTTGACTTTTTCTTAACTAAAAAATGGCGTTGGTACGCAGATAGGAGACTGGAATGAGTTTATTTGCAAAGGATATTGGAATAGATCTGGGGACAGCAAATACTTTGGTACATGTTAAAGGAAAGGGCATAGTTGTAAGAGAGCCTTCGGTGGTTGCTGTTAATATAATAAATAATGAAGTTCTGGCTGTAGGTGAGGCAGCCAAGGAAATGATCGGACGTACTCCGGGTAACATTGTTGCCATAAGGCCTATGAAAGATGGTGTTATTGCAGATTTTGACATTACCCAGAACATGATAAAATATTTTATAAAAAAGGCCATGTCAAACGGCGTGTTCAGCAAACCACGGGTAGTTGTATGTGTCCCCTCGGGAGTGACCGAGGTGGAAAAAAGAGCTGTTGAAGATGCCACTCTTCAGGCCGGAGCCAAGGAAGCTTACCTGATTGAGGAACCCATGGCGGCAGCAATAGGTGCCGAGTTGCCGGTAGAGGAGCCTTCGGGCAGTATGGTGGTCGACATCGGAGGGGGCACAAGTGAGGTTGCAGTTATTTCACTGGGCGGGATAGTGACCAGCAAATCCTTGAGAGTAGCAGGAGATGAGCTGGATGAAGCAATAGTCCACTATATCAAAAAAGAATACAGTCTGATGATAGGTGAAAGAACTGCCGAAGAGATAAAGGTGACAATAGGCGGTGCCTTCCCGAAGACCAAAGAGGAAAGAATGAATATCAGGGGAAGGGATCTGATTACAGGACTTCCAAAAAACATTGAAATAACTTCTTCCGAAATAAACGAAGCATTGAAGGAACCTGTCAACGCCATTATAGACTCAATAAAATATACACTTGAGAAAACTCCTCCCGAACTTGCTTCGGATATAATGGACAGAGGTATTATGCTTACAGGCGGAGGTGCTCTTCTGGACGGCCTGGACAAATTGATCAAACAGGAGACAGGAATGCCGGTTTCAATTGCCGAAAGACCGATTGATTGTGTTGTTCTGGGGACAGGCAAGGTTCTGGAAGAAATAGAAACCTTAAAAAAGGTATTGCTTTCACCAAAAAGATTGAAATAATTTTGTGGAAGCTTTAAGGGGTTAGAGAGGAGAAGTATTCCTTGAAGTATTTTAAAAGTAGGGCATTGATAGTATTGATAGTGACCCTGGTGCTTATTGTAACCATAGGTCTGACAATAAATCCGCTGAGCAGTGTAAACTGGTTGGGAAATCTTATTTCGGTTCCATTTACCTCAATAGAAAAGGTATTTACCTATGCAGGACAGGAAATTGAGGCAGGTGTGGGCCTGTTTAACAATGTAGAGGTTTTGAGAGCCGAAAATAAGGCGTTGAAAGAGGAAATTGACAAACTGAACAATGAGCGGATCGAGTATGTCAGACTTAAAACCGAAAATGAGGATCTGAAGAATGTCCTGAAGCTGAAGGATCACCTTGACGGCATCGATATGGTAGGGGCCAATGTTATAGCAAAGGATTCCGGAAACCTTTTTAACATCTTCCTGGTGGATAAGGGAGTAACAAACGGAATTTCCTATAATATGCCGGTGGTTACAAGCAAGGGTCTGGTTGGAAAGGTATCCTCTTCCCAGCCGTTTTCCTCAAAAATAACAAGTATTATTGAGGATGGCAGTGCAGCCAGTGCAATTGTTGCCAAAAGCGGAGACCTGGTTGTGGTTAAAGGAGATTTGAAACTGGGGAAGGAAGGCCTTTGTAAACTGTTGTATATTCCCAACGACCTTGACCTTACCCAGGGTGATATAATAGAGACCTCGGGACTGGGGGGGATTTATCCCAAGGGTATAATAATAGGAACGGTAAAAGAAGTGAGAACCGGTGAGAGCGATCTGGACAGGTATGCTATAATTCAGCCGGCTGTTGATTTAAGACGGCTCAGCCAGGTAGTTATTCTGAAAAAGAACATGCCTGCCATATCTTCAGAAATGGAGATTACCGATAAATGAGAGCCAGAATAATTATATACACCTTACTTATATTCATATTTGTTACTACTCAGGTCACCTTTTTGAACTTCATTGAGATATTCGGGGTAAGACCCAACCTGATAATCATACTGATAGTAAGTATTTCACTGCTGGAAGGGAGAAATCAGGGCGGGACCGTGGGCTTTTTTGCGGGACTCTGCCTGGACGCAGTTATCGGAGTTGCCCTTGGCTATCATGCCTTGATAGGCATGCTGCTTGGTATATTGCTGGGAAATATAAACAAGAGGTTTTTTAAAGAGAATATCTTTGTAATGGGGATATGTACTTTTATCTCAACTATATTCTTCGAGTCTGCGGTTATTCTGGTATCATATATCCTGGGACTCAGAATGAACTACATAGAAAGCCTGAAGGATATTATCCTGCCTGAAGCTGCAATAAATACTGTATTAGGGGCAATAATATTTTTACTTATTGTAAGGATAAGCAGAAAATTTATAGGTATGGATGCCAAAAACAAATATTAAGGAAATTTAAAATATTGAAATTGTTGAGTGGTGGTTGAAGAATGAAACGTTTTTTTAAGGACAGGCATAATATTGTAAGTATAGTGCTGGTATTGGTCTTTGCCGTGATTGTTTATCAGCTTGCTAATCTACAGCTGGTTCAAGGCGAAAATTACTTCACGCAGTCTCAGGTCTTTAACCTGAGGTCGCGGACGATTCTCGCTGAAAGAGGGAATATAGTTGACAGATATGGAGTGCCGATAGCCGTTAACTCCACGAGTTACTATCTCATGCTGATGAATACCGGAAAACCTTCCGATGAGCTGAATGATATGATGTCCAAGCTGTTAAAGATACTTGAGAAAAATGGTGATAAGTACAACAATCTTTTTTCCAAGTATTTAAGTGAAAAACCTGTTAAATTCGGGTCCATGCTTGCCAACAGCAAGGATAGGATCAAGGTGCTGAAAAATGCCACAGGGTATAAGTTTCCAGATCTGGATCAGA
Organism: Bacillota bacterium; assembly: GCA_023426005.1. GTDB lineage: Bacteria > Bacillota > Clostridia > Acetivibrionales > DSM-1351 > Ruminiclostridium. The sequence goes on from JAFABO010000004.1 coordinate 4,439, forward strand.
ATTCGGATCCGGAAGAATTTTATGAGTATTTCCGCGATACTATATTTAAAATAGACACTGATAAGTACAAGGAACCTGAGATATATAAAATAATGGCGCTGAGGTTCCTGGTTCTCAGCAGCAATCCGGTTATTGCCGAGTCCATCAGCGAAAAAACAGTGGCGGAAATTGAAGAAAGAACCGATGAATTTCCAGGGGCAATAGTGGATTTGGTTCCCAGCAGAAAATATATTGATGCCGAGTATGCCGCACACCTGATCGGTTATGTCAGAACCATAGATGAAAAGGAATTGGCCAATCGTGCCGATGAGGGCTATAAACCTAATGACATAATCGGAAAATCCGGTATTGAGCTCACTGCCGAGGGATACTTGAGAGGCACCAATGGCTATAGAAGAATTCAAATAGACGAAGACGGAAAAACAAAGACCATGAGTGAAGAGGCTGTCAAGCCGGGCAGCGATGTCGTCCTTACCATTGATATGAGATTGCAGAAGGTAGCAATGGAGTCACTTCAAAAGAATATCGATACTATAAAAGGTATTAAAAACACCAGAAATTTTAAGGATGCGTTTGCAGGTGCTGTTGTAGCCCTTGATGTCAATACAGGAGAAGTTCTGGCACTGGCCAGTTATCCCAGCTATGACCCTTCCATTTTCCTGGCCGGGCCAGAAGATAAAGCTGCGCAGGATGCAATTAGCGAGTTGTATTCCGGGAAAAGTACAACTACTTCTGAACTTAACCGTGCCATAGCAGGCGCGTATACTCCGGGGTCTACCTTCAAGCCACTGGTGGGTATTGCCGGTCTGGAGGAGAAAAAGGTAAACCCGTACGAAAAGTATTTTGATAAAGGTTATGAAATCTATGACGGATTGCTTCTGGGGTCTATTGAGTACCGTACTTATAGAGCCGGCCTGGGATCGGTCAACATGATACAGGCAATTCAAAAATCCTGTAACCCGTATTTTTATAATCTTGGTGTAAAAGTCGGCATAGACAATATTGACAAATGGGCCACAAAGTTTGGTCTGGGACAACTGACAGGAATCGATGTGGTGGGCGAAATTAAGGGAACCCTTGCGTCAAAGGCATATAAGAAGACCTACAGTCCATATATGTTCGGAAAAGCCGATACGGCGCAGTCATCCATCGGTCAGTTTGATAACAGTTTTACACCTATCCAGCTGGCTAATTACTGTGCAACAATTGCAAATGGAGGTAAACACTTTAAACCTCATGTCATAAAAAGAGTTGTAAAGTATGACGGTTCCATAGTAACAGAGACAAAACCGGAATATGAGCTGCTGCCTGTGAAAAAGGAAAATATGAAAATAATACAGGAAGGCATGATTGCCGTTGCCAACTCCGAAGACAGGGGAGGAACTGCTGCCAATGCATTCAAAGAATTACTTCCTATAAAGGTTGCAGGTAAAACGGGGACAGCCGAGACCGAATCAACAAATCAGACCCGTTCATCAAATGCTTTATTTATATGCTATGCTCCGGCAGACAAGCCCGAGATTGCCGTTGCGGTTGTTGTTGAAAGAGGTGTTCTCGGAGCGTATACTGCGCCCATTGCCAAAGATATATTAAAAGCATATTTTGAAAATAACGGTTCAAATATTGACGATATTACAATAAAGAGTGATATAGTGGAATTGACTAAATAATTCAATTGGGAGATTAAAATCATATGTCTGAAAATACGGTAACTTTCAAGGGAACGGTTAACGGCCTTACAATTATAATAAAGCCGGAAGCCGGTTTTGAAGAGGTTGTTGACAGCATGCGTCTGAAAATTGAAAGCGCAGGGAAATTTTTCAGAGGGGCAAAGCTGGCTGTCAGATATAGGGGCAGAGTACTGAATGAGACTGAAAAAAGTCAGCTGCATGAACTGTTAAAAAGAGAGAGCGGTGCGACAATATTATCCTTCGAAGAAGAGATAGTTGACAACAGCAGTGTGAGTCCGAAAAGCAATCCGCCAGGCTCGGAAAGAAACAATCAAATAAAAAAGTATATGTTTTTCAAAGGAATAGAAGAGGGGCGGACAAAGTTTTACCGCGGAACAGTGAGGTCCGGACAGCTCATTACCTTTGACGGCAACCTTGTTATCCTTGGGGATGTCAATCCGGGCGCAGTAATTGAAGCTACGGGAAATATTGTGATTATGGGTTTGCTGAGAGGTGTCGTCCACGCAGGGAGTGACGGAAATAAAGAAGCAATCGTTGCAGCACTTGGACTTAACCCCACACAACTGAGGATTGCCGATATAATAACCAGACCTCCCGATGAAAAGGGCACAGGTGCCAATCAGGTTCCGGAGTTGGCTTACGTTAAGGGTGATATGCTCTTTGTAGAGCGATTTTTACCTACGTCAATCCGTAACATATAAACGTTATAAACTATACGGATTGACGTTAAGATAAGTTGACAAAACTTTAAAACAAATATATAGTTTTATGTGTATAACTTTAAATTAATAATAAGTAAATATTTGTAAATATCATTTTTCTTGGATAAGAATTGGAGGCAAGCTGTATGGGCGAGGTAATTGTAATTACATCTGGGAAAGGCGGCGTTGGAAAAACAACAACAACTGCCAATATTGGTACAGGCCTGGCAGTGGCAGGTCATAAGGTTGTACTGATAGACACTGACATAGGACTTCGGAATCTCGACGTTGTAATGGGGTTGGAAAACAGGATAGTATATGATCTTGTTGATGTTGTTGAAGGTGTTTGCAGAGTAAAACAAGCATTGATAAAGGATAAAAGATTCGAAGGTCTATATCTGCTTCCTGCAGCTCAGACAAGGGACAAGTCATCCGTGACTCCGGAACAGATGATTAATCTTATCAATGAATTAAAAGCAGAATATGATTACATAATCGTTGACTGCCCGGCAGGTATTGAGCAGGGCTTTAAGAATGCCATAGCCGGTGCCAACAGAGCTATTGTTATTACAACACCCGAGGTTTCCGCAGTCAGAGATGCCGACCGTATAGTGGGGCTCCTGGAAGCCAATGAATTGAGAAATCCCAAATTGCTTATCAACAGAGTAAGGATTGACATGGTAAAGCGCGGGGATATGATGAGTATTGACGATATTATTGATATCTTAGCAATTGATTTGATAGGTGTTGTCCCGGATGATGAGAAAATAGTTATTTCTACAAACAGAGGCGAGCCTGCGGTTATCGATGATAAGTCCCTGGCTGGACAAGCTTATAGAAACATTACAAAACGAATTCAGGGAGAAGAGGTTCCTATTCTTAACCTTGAAACAGACGACAGCATTTTTAGCAAATTCAAAAAAATGTTAGGATTTAAAACTACATAAGGAGGAATAGGGTATGCTGATTGATTTTTCAAAGATCTTTGGCAGATCTAAACCGTCAAAGGATGTAGCCAAAGAGAGATTGCAGCTGGT
>JAFABO010000162.1 GCA_023426005.1 Bacillota bacterium
AAAGGGCACACGAAGTCAGGCTGTGTCATCAGGGATCAGGAGGTATATCTGCCTTTGTATCGTGAAAAAGTTGAGGGCAAGCCGGTTTAATGGCTTAATATTAAAAACAGGTGGTAATGATTGATGTACACTTATACAATCCCGGATGCTTACTGGCATTCAAAAAGCAATGGATGTTTTCCCAGTCACGAGTCGGTTTGTGTACTGAATGCCGGCCGAAAGCCGGCACATCTATCCATGACCTTGTATTTTGAGGACAGGGAAAAGCAGGAAGGCTTTAACTCGGTTGTCGAGCCGGAAAGAACCGCACATATAAGAATGGATAGGCAAAAAAACAATGCCGGGCAAACAGTGCCAATGGACACGCCTTATGCTATCGTAATAAAATCCGACGTTCCGCTGACAGTGCAGTACACCCGGATGGATACCTCACAGCCCGAAATGGCTATCATGACTGCTATGGTTAAAGCGGAGTAGAAAGGGAGGATTTTTTATAATGGGCAGTATTTTGCAAAACTATGAGGCTGCAAAGTCGGTTTATGCCGAATTGGGAGTGGACACCGACAAAGCCATGGAGCGCCTTGACGGCATTTCACTTTCGGTGCACTGCTGGCAGATAGATGATTTAAAAGGCTTTGAGAACCCGGATGCCGTTTTGAGCGGAGGTATTGCCGCTTTTGGAGGTGCACCGGGAAAACCTGAAAGCCGCGAGCAGTACATTGAGCAGATTGACAGAGCGCTTGGACTTATCCCCGGAAGAAAAAAGCTCGCTCTTCATGCGGTTTATCTTGATAAGCAGGGAGCTGATGATGTACCGCGGGACAGCTTGGAGCCGAAGCATTTCAAATTCTGGGTGGATTTCGCCAAATACAGAAATATAGGACTGGACTTCAACCCGACTTATTTCAGTCATCCAAAAGCCGAAGACGGCTTTACCCTGTCAAGTTCCAATGAGGAAATAAGGAAATTTTGGGTGGAGCATGGAATATGCTGCCGGGAGATTGGGGAGTATTTCGGGAAGGAATTGGGACAGACCTGTATCACCAATCACTGGATACCCGACGGCTATAAAGATTATACTGTCGACAAGCTCTCGCCGCGTTTGCGCCTGAAGCAGTCGCTGGATGAAATATTCGCCCGCAGTATTGATCCGAAATATAATATTGATTCGGTGGAAAGTAAATTGTTCGGTTTGGGCAGTGAAAGCTACGTAACCGGTTCGCATGAATTTTACAGCAATTATGCAGCACACAGGAAAAACTGCGTGATTTGCATGGATACAGGACATTTTCATCCCACTGAAGAGGTATCGTCGAAGTTATCTTCATATCTGGCTTTCAATCAGGAGATCCTGCTGCATGTCAGCAGGCCGGTGAGATGGGACAGCGACCATGTGGTAATGCTGGATGATGAGACAAAGGCAATTATGAGGGAGATTGTATACTGCAATGCTCTGGATCGTGTTCATATTGGGCTTGATTTCTTCGATGCGAGCATCAACCGCATCGCAGCAACGGCAATTGGCGCACGAAATGCGAAAAAAGCCATGCTCTTGGCTTTGCTTGAACCGAGGGAAAAGCTTGTGAAGTACGAGCATGAGGGAAATTTCACAGACCGCCTGGCACTTTTTGAAGAACTTAAATCCTATCCGTTCGGCTTTGTATGGGATATGTACTGCGAAAAGCACAGCGTAAAAACCTATAATTGGTTTGAAGATATTATTTAAGTGGAGGATATGTTCGGATGAATAAATATTTAAAAATAAAAGGCACAGATCTGACAGTCAGCCGTATAGGCCTTGGAACTGTCAACGCCGGGCTTTCCTGGGATGGAAAGGACGCGTTCAAAATACTTGAGAGTTATGTTGAAAAGGGAGGCAATCTGATCGACTGCGCCCGGGTATATTCGGATTGGGTGGAGCCTGAGACCGGCAGGGCAGAGCGCGTTGTGGGAGACTGGATCCGTCATCGCGGCCATAGTGACGATATTGTGATCATAACAAAAGGCGGCCATCCATCTATGAAAACGATGAACATCAGCCGCCTTTCAAAAAAGGATATCGAATATGACATATCGCTCAGTTTAAAGGCACTGTCGGTGGATTGCATCGACATCTACTGTTATCATAGAGACGACATAAACCGTCCGGTACCGGAGCTGATCGAAACAATGGAGAGCCTTGTGAAAGCGGGCAAAATCAGATATTATGCCTGCTCGAACTGGACAACCGAGCGTATGAGACAGGCCGACGAGTATTGCACAAAAATGGGCTATAGGGGCTTTGTGATGAATCAGGCGCTTTACAACTATGGTTCAGGCAGTATGAAGCCTTTTCCGGACCCAACAATGGTTACCGCAGATGCCGGAATGCTCGGGTACCATACTCAGAATACAGGTAATGTGCTGACGGCATATATGAGTCTTTGCAGTGCCTTCTTCCACATTCTGAACGCAAAAGGAGAACAGGCGGTCAAGGACAGTCCTTATTACACAAAAGGCAACCTGGAGTTGATGATACATATCAAAAAGCTAATATCAAAGTACAATACGGATATTACGCAGGTACTGCTGGGTTATATCCTGACGCGTGAACCTCAAATGCTGGCTCTGATAAGCTCCGACAGCATAGAGCAGCTTGACACTGCACTAAATACCCTGGAAATTGGATTTGTACAAGAAGACTTTTTACTGTAAAGCCTATTTTAAATGCCGGTCATTTGAACATTGGTAAAACAAATCTGCGGTAAGAATAAGCAGTAATGAAGGGAAGTGGAAGATGATGAAGAAGCAAAACTATGAAGTTAAGAATGAGAAAATAAAGAGGGCCTTTCTTGAATTAAAGGAAAATAACCCTGAAAAATTGAAGAGAAGGCTGAATCTGTCCTGGAGCAATTGGGGTTTCGGCGTTGAAAATCTGGAAGAATCGGCTGAACGTCTTTTTAAGGCGGGCATCAAGTATATAGAACTCCATGGCAACCACTACAGTCCGGATATTGGATATAATGCCGATGAGGTTTTAGAGGTTCTTGGCAAATTTGACATAAAGGTTGCGGGAGTTTGCGGCATGTTTTCCGACGACAATGACCTGTCAAGCAACAGAGCGGTACAAAGGCAGGGAGCGATAGATTATATAAGACGGGAAGTCCCATTCACTGCCGCTGTAGGAGGTTCATATATGCTGGTATTGCCAGGTGATTGCGGCAGGCCCTTGGCGTATGACAATATGGAATTCGAGAGAAGTGTAGAGACTATAAGGAGCATCGCTGACATATTTGTTAAGTATGATGTGAAAGCTGCAATTGAACCTGTGCGTTCCGCCGAAATCAGTTTTATACATACGGTGGATGATGCCATAAAGTATATAAAAGCGGTAAATCATCCCGGTATAGCTCACATTAACGGAGATGTATATCATATGCAGTCGGAGGAAAGCCATATTGGAGAGGCGATAATTGAGGCGGGGGAGAAGCTGGTTAATCTCCATATGGCCGACAGTAACAGGTGTGCATTAGGAGAAGGAGCCATGGATCTTGATACAATAATTATGGCATTATATCTGATTGGTTATAACACCGAAGGGCGGTATGTAACTCCCGAACCCCTTGGCCCTGGAGGAGCACCTTATCCTGCAATGTATGGAAAACCGGACAAAGCATCTCTTGACAGCCTTGTGATGCAGTCCGCGAAATATTTCAGGGAAAGGGAAGAAATTCTTTTAGGATGATTTTTTCGTCTTATAGAATAAATAACCAGCATCTGGAAATCAAATAAAAGATAGAAATTATGAAGAGGAAATATTTTTGTTTCCTCTTTTTTGTACTTAGAAAACCGGTGCTAAGAAGATTAATAGATGCTCTACGAAATTGATGGTGCAAGTTTTCAATGATATTTATTGCATTATTGCACAGTTCAAGGAAGATATAAGAACATAAGTAAATATGTGGTATAAACTTTGAAAATGTATAGATATAACTTTCCACTCATGATATAATTATTTTCTGAAGGAGTGTGCATATGGAAGAAACATTAAAACTCATTCTTGAGAAGTTAAACGGTATGGAGTCAGATATAAAGGAATTGAAACTGGGACAAGGGGAATTATCTCAAGGACAAAAAGAATTATTCCAGGGTCAAGAAGAATTATTTAAAGGACAAAAACAATTATTTAAAGGGCAGGAAGAATTATTTCGAGGGCAATCAGAATTATTTCAAGGACAAAAAGCCTTGGAAGTATCTCAAGTTAAATTGTCCGATAAGCTGGACGCCTTTGAGAAGCAGACAATGAAGCGTTTTAATGAACTGGATAGTAAAATAGCAAGCATCAATGATGCGGTTGCCGACTTGATGGAATTTAGGACATATGCCGAAAGTAACCTTAAAAAGATAAAATAGTTAATGCGCAGCAAGGTTATAACACCTTGCTTTTATTTTGCTGTTTTTAAAATAGGGATGGACTGTATTTTACAACGAGGGGAAAGTAATTGACTTAAGAAAGTATAAATTTCTGTAACAAAATCTACTTCCAATCCATAACTTATTACTAAATAAATATGCTTTACGCCTGGTATATTGAAAACCGGCTTGATACAAATAAGAGGGCGCGGGAGGAAAGTATTTTGTGTTTGCCATTGGTTACTGTCGGAATCATTAATTATAATTGCATCAAATTTTTAGAAAATTGTGTTGAGTCATATCTTAACCAGTCGTACTGGAATTTAGAAATAATTATTGTTGATGACTGCTCCACAGATGGCTCCATTGAAATGCTTAAGGAATTGGAACAATGCAATGGAAACATAAGGTGTATCTATCATGAAAAAAACAGCGGAGGTCCTTCGAAAGCCATTCAGGAAATTGTTCAGCAGGCGGGAGGAAAGTATTTTCAATGGATTGCATCCGACGACTATGTTGAGATTGATGCCATTGAAAAATTCGTGGATTATTTGGAAAAAACCAATAATGATTATGTTTATTGCAATTTTAAAATCATAAATGAAAACAATGAAGTTACATCCTGCTGGAATTATTCTCATCCTGCACTTAATGATATGGTCCGCAGGATATTTGCAAATGCCTCAGGGGTCATTCCTATGAACGGTTTGTACAGAATTGATTTTTTCCGGAGAAACGGTATTACCTGGAACATATACAGGAACAATGACCATTCCTGCGACACCATAAACTCACTTGATTTTATCAGGAATGGCATGAAATATGGCATGATAAATGAAAACCTGATTTATTACAGACTGCACCAAAACAACTGCTCTCATAACCTGGAGGAAAGAATCAAGTCATCCTTGGCAGTTTATGACTATATCATCAAAAATTTTAATGAAGCTGCATATTTGCCTGCCATAGCGTGGAGCAGTTCCGAAAACAGGGAACAGCTTAAGAGCTATTCAATCGCTTCACATTTTTATAAAAAAATAACAGAATATATGAAATTGGAGGGAATGCCCCGCCATTTAAAACACACTGTCAGTGGAGAGAAAATAAAGGAATGCATGCGTATATTTATAGACGAAGGAATGCTGTATATTCACCGGGGGCTGACACAGGGAGATACTTTACGAAATGAATTGGTTGAGCTGGAAGCAGAGTATAAAAATCTTCTGAATGGATCGTAAAGGATAATCAATATGATGGAAATGATGGAACAGATATGCGGCATGGAAACCGGAGAAAAAGATAAAATATACGCTGACTTAATTGAAGCCTTTCAGAGCGGTAATCTGGTGTTATATGGTGCCGGAGGCATCGGATATATTACAAGCTGTATTTTAAAAGAAAAAGCTTGTAATATATGCTGCTTTGTTGATGATAACAAAACCAAACAGGGAACATATGTCAACGGAATAAAGGTCAAAGCTCTGGAAGAGCTGGGCCGGGATGCGGGATATATTATACTCATATGTCTTCCGAACCCAATGGATGTTTATCATAGGCTCATAAGCCTGGGTTATAAGAGGGTTCAATACTTCCCTGTAATGATGTGGGAAAAGAATTTTTATAATATCTCCCTGCTTAAAGAGAACCGGGATAAAATTGACGCCGTATATGGGCTTTTGGCCGACAGTCTTTCCAAATCAGTGTTTGGGGATATTCTGAGACACAGGTTTACGATGGATTTTTCAATCTTTGATAATATTATAAGTCAGAAACAGTATTTTCCTTCCGATATATTTGCCTTGAACGACAGGGAGTGCTTTGTTGACGGAGGAGTATACAACGGAGAGACCATAGCTGATTTTGTTGACAGTGTTCATAATAAATTTGATTACATATATGGTTTTGAACCTGATAAACAAAATTTCAGCAATTTAACAAAGAGAGTTGCGTATATGGATTGCGACCATCTGAAGCTGTTTAATGCGGGCCTGTACTCGAAGACGGGAGAAATAAGCTTTGACAGCCATGGCAACAGTGCCTCGGCCATTTCCGTTACCGGCAGGGATAAGATCTCACTGGTCAGGCTTGATGATGTGGTGGGGGAGCATAAACCGACATATATAAAACTGGATATTGAAGGGGCTGAAAAAGAAGCTCTTTATGGAATGCAAAACACAATCGCGGAATATCATCCAAAACTTGCCATATCAATTTATCATAAGGCTGCCGATTTATGGGAGCTGCCCTTGCTTATTCGGACCCTGCCGGCCTCCTATAATATTTATATCAGACATTATGCAAATGGCCTGCACGAAACGGTTTGTTACGCCATATAGCAATTATTTTGCACAATCTGGCGGGATGGGAGATTGTATGTTTACCGGAAAAACTTTGCTTATCACCGGAGGGACCGGTTCCTTCGGCAATGCCGTACTAAATAGATTTATTAATACCGATATTAAAGAAATCCGTATATTCAGCAGAGACGAGAAAAAGCAGTATGACATGCGCCGTGAACTGAACAATGAGAAGGTTAAATTTTATATCGGAGATGTGAGAGATT
>JAFABO010000128.1 GCA_023426005.1 Bacillota bacterium
TGTTAACGAAAAAGTAAGCAATAGAACTTCCCCCTGTTTATTATTCCGGAACTGCCTGCATTTGCATTAAGCCTTCGGCAATCTGTTCCATTTTCATTCCTCTTGAACCTTTTATCAGGATGTAATCTCCCTGTCTGACGATGTTTAAAATATATTCCAGAGCGTCAGAATTATTTTTAAAATGACTTGTTTGTATAGCAGTATTATCTGAATCTGCAACAGCCCGGGAGATATTCTCGGAATCTCTTCCCACTGTTATCAGATGCTTTATTTTTTTGTCCCTTATAAAATTACCCACCGAGTAATGCAGTTCTTCTGTCATTTCCCCCATCTCAAGCATATCTCCTAAAACGGCTATCCCTCTTGATTTTGCCGACAGCTCTTCCAGTACATTTATAGCTGCCTGCATGGATTGAGGACTGGCATTATAGGCATCATTAATAATTTTTATACCTTTGCAGGATATTATATTCTGCCGCATATTTCCGGGACTGTACTCTGCTATACCATCTATAATGGTATCCATCGGGATATTCATTTCAACACCCACAGCTATTGCCGCCAGGGCATTATATACGTTATGTACTCCCGGAACCGGTACTTTTACCCTGTAGGTATCTTTATTCCGGGTAATATTGAAGCTTGTGCCCTCCTCACCCAGTGACTCATAATTTTCAGCGCCGTAATCAAGCGCTGTATCCATACCATAGAATACCGTTCTGAAACCCAGCTTTCCCCTTTGTTCCTTCAGCAGAGGATCATCTCCGTTAAGCACAGCAAGACCTTCCGGCTTAAGGCCCTCAAGTATTTCCAGCTTGGCCCTGAGTATACCCTGCTGCGAACCCAACTTTTCTATATGGGAAACGCCAATGTTGGTTATAACGGCAACATCAGGCTGTGTGACAGCTGTCAGCCTGCTTATCTCTCCAAAACCGCTCATCCCCATTTCGATAACCGCCGCTTCATGTTTCTCTTCAAGGTTCAGCAGCGTCAGGGGAAGGCCAATTTCATTATTAAAATTCCCCTGTGTTTTCAGAACCTCAAATTTCTTTGACAAAACACATGCAATCATGTCCTTGGTGCTTGTTTTCCCAACACTTCCGGTTATTCCGACAACAGGAATATCATATTTGTTTCTGTGCCAGGCAGCAATATCTTTTAGTGCTTTGGCAGTATCATTTACTATTATGGCGCTGCAGCCCGCTCTCTCGGGTATTGGTTTTTGAGTGAGACACACTGCTGCGCCGCTGTCAAAGCACTGCTGTATATAATCATGCCCGTCAAATTTTTCTCCAACCAGAGGTATAAATAAATTATCCTTTGCAACCTTTCTCGAATCGGTAGTGATACCGGAAAAAATTCTTTCCAAACTACCCCAGAGCAGTTTTCCTTCAACTGCCTCAATAAGCTCGGCACAGCCAAAAGATACCATTTACAGTCTCCTTCCAGGTCCTGTCGGGACCTGCTGTTTAATAATACGCAACGCCATACAATATTGATACTCTATCAGGCTTTGGTTCCCTTCAGCTCTTCCAGCAGTTCGGCAACTACTTCCCTTTCATCAAAGTGAATAGTTTTGTCTTTGAATTGCTGGTAGGTTTCGTGACCTTTACCCGCCAAAATAATTATATCTCCATCCCGGGCATTTTCAAGTGCAAATTTTATTGCCTGTCTTCTGTCTGTAATTTTTATATATTTACCGCTGGTTTTCTGTACACCCACTTCTATGTCGTTTATTATTCTCTCAGGCTCTTCTGTTCTCGGATTATCGGAAGTAATGACAGTGAAGTCTGCAATATTTCCTGAAACAGCCCCCATTTCGGGCCTCTTTCCCCTGTCGCGGTCACCTCCGCAGCCAAAGAGACTTATGACTCTTCCGTGAGCAAACTCCCTGACCGTTGACAACACTTTTTCAAGGCTGTCGGGAGTGTGGGCATAGTCGATCAGAACCGAGTAGTTACCTCCGGTTGCCACAGGTTCCATTCTGCCGGGCACTACTACGTTCGTAAGACCGGTTTTAACATGTTCAAGAGTCACTCCCGATATAAGACAGCAGGAGCCGATAGCAGCAAGAGCATTGTAAACATTGAACTCCCCCTGCAGATTCGTTTCCACCTCTGTGGTTCCCCATGGAGACAACAGCTTGAAATAGGTATAGGCAGTCTTTTTGACTATATCTACCGCCCTGATGTCGGCATTTTCCCCCAAGCCATAGGTATATACCTTGCATTCCGCAAGGTCGGCCATTTTCCTGCCATGTTCATTATCTATGTTTATAATGGCCTGTTTGCACATCTTGAAAAGCTTGGACTTTGCATTGAAATATTCTTCCAGCGTTGCGTGCTCCTTGGGGCCTATGTGGTCTCTTGAAAAGTTTGTAAATACTCCCACATCAAAGTCACATCCCGCAACCCTGTGGAGCTCAAGCCCCTGAGAGGATACCTCCATTACGGTTGTGTCAACCTTTTTTTCCACCATATCACTGAAAAGGCTCTGAAGATCATAGGATTCGGGTGTTGTCCTGGAGGTATAAAGTATTTCATCCCCAATCAGATTTGCTACTGTGCCGATCAAGCCTATTTTGTGGCTGGCAGCTTCCAAAATAGACTTAACCATATATGTTGTAGTAGTTTTTCCCTTAGTTCCTGTTATGCCTATCAGATTTAACTTTTGTGACGGATGTCCGAAAAATGCATCAGATACATACGCAAGTCCGTACCGGGTGTCCTCTGTTTCTATAACAGTTATACCCTCCGGCACCTGTACAGGCCTTTGGACCAAAAAGGCCCTTGTGCCGTTTTCTATGGCGTCATTGATATACTCGTGGCCATCGACAACAGTACCCTCTATACAGACAAACAGAACGCCCTGTCTGGTTTTTCTTGAATCATATGCCACACCGTCTATTTCCATATCAAGCTTGCCCTGTATATTTCTTGTATTCAATCCCTTAATCAAATCACCAAGTAACAATATATTTACACCTCCATATT
>JAFABO010000129.1 GCA_023426005.1 Bacillota bacterium
GTAATATTTATTATTAAGTATGCTCATAATTATGGAATATTATGTCATAGTAATTATATATGTTTTATTAAATCATATATAATTATATGTGTCAACTCCTTTTAAACTGATTACATTGACAAACTGGTTCATCCCAAATATACTTTTATTTGGGGAATTTACATATATCCTAGTATTCATATATGATTTGTGGAAAATGTGTTGACAAATATTTGTTGGTAATCTATACTAAAGAAAGCCGACAGAAAACATATATGAATTATATGAATACTTTGAGCTTGTGGTAATTTATAATATGTTTGCTTATCCTGCTACTTCAAAACCAGTCATCTATCGTTTTATATGGCGGTTTTGGTGTGCTTATGAGTACTGGAGGTTGTATGCATACAAAAAACAATATCATAGAAATCAAATCGCTGACAAAGATATTCTATACAAAGGAAAGAGAAGTAAAAGCCCTGGAGAATATCGACCTTTCCATAGGGGAAGGTGCGGTTTATGGAATCATTGGAATGAGCGGGGCCGGCAAAAGTACCCTTGTACGGTGCATAAATTACATTGAACGGCCCACAAGCGGAACAATAGTAGTGGACGGGAAAGACCTGTCCCAGTTAAATGAAAGGGAGTTAAGAGAAGTCAGGCGCTCTATGGGAATGATCTTTCAGCAGTTTAATCTGCTCATGCAGAGAACGGCTGAGGAAAACATTACTTTTCCGCTTGAAGTTTCAGGTATGAAAAAGGATGAAGCGAGGATGAGGGCAAAAGAGCTTCTGGAAATAGTTGGGTTATCCGACAAAGCGGCTGCATATCCCTCCCAGCTTTCAGGCGGACAGAAGCAGAGAATAGCAATAGCCAGGGCATTAGCTACAAATCCCAAGGTGTTGCTGTGTGATGAGGCCACTTCGGCACTGGATCCTTCAACCACCAAATCGATTCTTGAACTTTTGAGGGATATAAATAAAAGGTTGGGAATCACAATAGTGATAATAACTCATGAGATGAGTGTTATAGAGCAGATCTGTACACATGTGGCCATAATCGACGAAAGTGGTATTGCTGAAACAGGAGCGGTTTCGGAAGTGTTTTCACATCCAAAGACTGCCGCTGCTCAAAGACTTGTATTTCCGGACGGAAAAAGGATTAGCCAGCTTATAGGAAGGCGCTGCTGCAGAATTGTATTTGAAGGCAGTTCCTCCTTTGACCCGGTTATATCAAGGATGATCCTTGAATGTAAGGCCCAGGTGAATATATTGTTTGCCGATATGAAGGATATTGACGGGAAGGCATTCGGACAGCTGGTATTACAGCTGCCCCAGGAGGACGAAGTATCCGACAGGATAATCCGTTACCTGCAGTCCCAGGATTTATCAGTTGAGGAGGTAAACGGATATGTGGGATAGTTCAACGGTCACAATGATTTTAATGGGTCTTCTGGAAACACTATATATGACCCTATTTTCCACTTTGCTTGCTTATGTGCTCGGGCTTCCTCTGGGAGTATTGCTGGTGACCAGTGAGAAAGACGGAATATTGCCGCTGCCGAAACTGAATAAAGTCCTGAATTTTATGGTAAATATTTTACGTTCGGTGCCTTTTCTTATTTTACTTATAGCTGTTATACCTTTTACACGGTTCATCATCGGGACAACGATCGGTTCAACAGCCACTGTGGTTCCGCTTGTAATAGCGGCAGCGCCGTTTATAGCCAGATTGGTTGAGTCCTCCATAAAGGAAGTTGACAAGGGAGTTATAGAAGCGGCCGTTTCAATGGGCTGCAGTCCTTTTCAGATAATATACAAGGTGATGATACCTGAAGCAGTGCCCTCCCTGATAGTAGGGGCAGCCATAGCCACAACCACAATACTGGGTTACAGTGCCATGGCAGGTATAGTCGGAGGAGGCGGTCTGGGTGATATATCCATCCGGTTCGGTTACTACAGATATCAGAAGGATATTATGATAGTCACTGTCGCACTGCTTGTAGTTGTTGTACAGGTGGCGCAGGAAGTTGGGATGCTGATTGCCAGGAAGCGCGACAAGCGGAAGTGATAGACAAAGCAATAAACAAAATTGCATTGGCATAAAAAATAAAATATAAAAATTAGGGGGACAACAAAATGAAGAGAAAATTATTGGCTCTGGTTTTAACATTAAGTTTTATAGCAGCCGGAGTTTTATCAGGCTGCGGTTCACAAACCAAAAAGCTGGTAGTGGGAGCGTCAGTTGCTCCGCATGCAGAAATCCTTAAGCAGGTGGTGGATGTACTGAAGGAAAAGGGGATAGAGCTTGAAATCAAGGAATTTACAGACTATGTTCAGCCAAATCTGGCTTTGCAGGATAAGAGTCTTGATGCAAACTACTTCCAGCACCTGCCATATCTTGAGGACTTTAACTCAAAGAACAAGACAGATCTGGTATCGGCAGGCAATATCCACTACGAACCCTTCGGTTTGTATCCGGGAAAAATTAAATCTCTTGATGCCATACCAGACGGAGCAACAATTGCCGTGCCTAATGATACCACAAATGAAGCAAGAGCGCTTCTGCTGCTGGAAACAGCAGGTTTAATCAAGGTAAAACCGGATGCGGGCCTCAATGCCACTGTAAAGGATATAACAGAAAACCCCAAGAACATCCAGATAAAGGAACTTGAAGCTGCTCAGATCTCAAGAGCATTGCCTGATGTAGATCTGGCGGTCATAAACGGAAACTATGCCATAGAAGCCGGCTTCAGTGTGGCAACGGATGCTCTGGCAAAGGAAAATGCCGATTCCGTTGCGGCCAAGACTTTTGCCAATATAATAGCCGTGCGCAAGGGCGACGAGAACAGAGAAGACATCAAGGCTTTGATAGAAGCTCTGCACAGTGACAAGGTACAGAAGTTTATTGAAGAAAAATACAAGGGTTCAGTTGTTGCAATATTTTAACTGACCCGATAATATCTGAAAAGAGCTTGCTAATTGTTTTAAAGGTTAGCCTTGCTCTTTTTTGTTTTGCTGAAACTCAAAGCCAATTTCGGTATTAGTATTGCTAAAGGCCATAAGGGATGTTAATATAGAACTATTATGGGGTTTTATTGCATATAATTAACCGGTGAACTTATCACAGGCATAATGAATTAAGAAAGGTAGAAAATCGCATTTGAAAAAAATATTTTTGTGGTATCTCTTGTGGTACTTATTTACATCCGGAGTATTTTTCATATGTATCCGATTGGGAATAAATTTGTCCACCGTGTATTTTATTATTGGATTTTTATTGTTATTAATATGTGCAATATTGGATAGAACTCTAAATAGTGCTCAAGATACCCGTGCCAATTTTTATCTGGACAAATTCACAAAAAGCTCCAATACAAAAATTACTAACGTACTGTTTATGTTATCCGGTGCATTTCTTTTACCGGCGATACTAAAGTTTTTGTTTTGAAGTATTCTCTTCGGCAGCAGTTATTTCCAACCCCTGACAGGAGGACTGTTCAGTTGCCGTATTTCTCCATGTACCAGAATACTTATTGGAAACATTAAGATTAGTATAAAGATAAAAATGATTAAAGAAGGACTTTATCCCGGTTAAAAAGACTGCGGGTAAAGTCCTTTCTATTTATCAGAATTATGCTGTTCACTTCATTGCTTTCTCAGCGAAAGAATTGTCAACTACTTTGTCATAAGGTGCCTTTTGCTTTAACTGTCCCGCTTTATCCATTACCGTCTGCAGCAGTTCAAAAGAGGATTCCTTCATAACAGGGTCTTTGGACCAGGCGTCAATATCCTTGTATCTCTTTGCAACTGTCTCCAATATGGAAAGATCGGTATCCGGGAACGAAGATTTTATGGTCTCGGCTATTTCCTTCGGAGAATGGGTATCAGCCCATTGCTGGCCTTTGTATATGGCTTCGGTAAACTTCTGGACGGTGTCATTGTTTTCTTCTATGTAGCTTTTCTTTGCAAAGTATGCAGTATAGGGGATTTCACCGCTTTCCTGGCCCACTGAAGCCAGAATATAGCCCCTTCCTTCTTTTTCAAGCATGGAGGCTGTGGGCTCAAAAAGTGTTACAAAGTCACCCTTGCCGCCTGTGAAGGCTCCGGCCATCAATGCAAACTGTATGCTGGTATCAACCTCCACATCCTTTCCCGGCACAAGCAGGTTTTTGTTGAGGACATATTCAACCGTCATTTCGGGCACACCGCCCTTGCGGCCTCCGATTATGTTCTTGCCCTTCAGATTGCTCCATTTAAAACCTGCATCGGGATTTCTTCCTACAAGGAAGGAACCGTCCCTTTTGGTCAATTGTGCAAAGACCACAGAGTAATCTTCCTTGCCTTCATTATAGACGTATATGCTTGCTTCGGGGCCTGCCAGGCCGATTTGGCACTGGCCCGACAAAATTGCAGTCATGACTTTGTCGGCTCCCTGACCGTTCTGTAATTCCACATCAAGACCTGCGTCATTGAAAAAACCTTTGTTGATTGCAATGTATTGGGGTGCATAAAATACTGAATGAGTCACCTCGCTTAATACTATCTTTGTCTTCTGCTTATCGGTTCCGCACGCACATAATATAAATGCTGTGCATAGGAGAACTGCCGTAACAAGGCATAACTTTCTCAAACTGACCTCCAATCTGCATGCCTTTGCGGCATGCTTCCACCAAGTGACATTACTGCTTATTTTATATATGGCTCTTTACAAAAAGCTGCTGAAGGAGAACTACAGCTTTGTACATTATTCCTGCCGCAATACAGAGTATTATTACACTTGCCATGACCAGATCCAGCTGGAAAACCTGCCCGCCATAAACTATAAGGTAGCCCAGACCCGATTTTGACACCAGGAATTCACCCACAATAACGCCCACCCATGAGAGCCCCACATTGATCTTGAGTGAACTGATTATGACGGGCAGGTTTGCCGGTAAGACAACTTTTGTAAAGATTTGAAGCCTTCCGGCACCAAAAGTTTTGACAAGCTTTATCTGCTCTTCATCAGTTGCCAGAAAGCCGTTAAGCACCTCAAGGATGGATACTATCAAAGAAATTGCCAGAGCTATTACAATAATTGATGTGGTTCCTGCACCAAACCAGACAATAAATATGGGGCCCAGTGCTATTTTAGGCAGACTGTTCAAAATGACCAGATAGGGTTCCAGAACCTTTGACAGAAACTCGGACCACCACAGGACAATGGCTATGACTGTCCCCAGCAGGGTGCCTGAAATAAAGCCAACAATTGTTTCAAAACAGGTAACGCCTATATGCTGGAAAAGCTGTCCTTCATTGTACAATCGTGCAATTGTATTAACAATCCTGGATGGCTGGCTCATTATAAAGGGATCGATTATTTTCAGACGGGCGCAAATTTCCCACTGGGCTATAAAAACAATCAGGAGCATTATTTGTGTAAGGCTGATTAAAGCTTTTTTTCTTTTGCGGGCTTTTAAGTATTGGATTCTCTCCTTTGAAGGATTAATCTCCATATGTTTAGACATGTACATCCAGCTCCTTCCATATGGTATTGAAATAATGCCTGAATTCGGGAGCTTCCCTGCTGCAAAAAGGGGTTCTTTTTACACAGGTCAGTTTTATATGGTGTATGCTTTTTACAGTTGCCGGCCTGCCGGACAAAACAATTACCCGGTCGGCCATGCTGATACTTTCGGCAATGTCATGGGTAACGAGAATGGCGGTTTTGTTTTCCTTTTTGATGATTGAATAAATATCGTCTGCAACTGCAAGTCTGGTTTGATAATCCAGAGCCGAAAAAGCTTCGTCCAGAAGAAGGATTTCAGGTTTGAGAGCCAGAGTTCTTATAAGAGCCGCCCTTTGCCTCATACCTCCCGAGAGCTGTGAGGGATACTTGTTTCTGAATTCATATAAGCCATAGGTCTTCAACAGATTATTAACATACTCCATATTGTCAATTGTCTCTATTTTTCGTATCTCAAGGCCCAGCATAACATTCTGAAGAATTGTCCTCCATTCAAAGAGGTAATCCTTCTGCAGCATGTACCCAACTTTTCCGCAGGTACCTGATGTTTCTTTCCCGTTTATGGCGATGCTGCCGTCCGATGGCTTCAAAAGCCCTGCAATTATGGATAACAAGGTGGATTTTCCGCATCCGCTTGGCCCCACAATACAAATAAACTCACCTTTTACTATCTGAAAATTGACATTGGTGATGGCAGGTATCTCGCCATTGGGTGACTGATAGTTCATAACGATATTATTAACTTCAACTATGTAAGACAACGTATAACATCTCCTGCCACGAATTGAACGCTAAATTATTTCTAATATAGTATATAGACGGCAGGCGGATTTGGTTAAAGCTTTTGGATTTGTTTTTGGGATATGAAAGGACTTGATTTTGCTTTGCCTGTGTAATTTTGTATATCAACTGGTAACTTCCGTACTGACTTTATAAAATAGGGACGCACCAAAACAATTACGAAAATTGTATCGCCTCATTATAAAGCGACAATTTATCGCAATTATTTTTAATCGTGCATCCTATTTCATCAAGTTGTCCCCGCGTACCATTTGATTCTGATTAAATCTATCTGTAAAGCAAAACAATATTTCAATTAGCACAATATGTTTCCGCTTTTTTCTCCAGGGCTCTGTTGCGGTAGTATAAAACTATATCGGCCGAAACCATCAGGAGATTGATAATATACAATACCATTACTATATCTCTGCTGTACAATATTTTATGGACTATACCTGAAAGATAACCAAAAATAACTATGTAAAGGAACAGTACGCTTTTACCCTTTGTACTTTTGGAGGTATAGGATTTAAAAATCTGTGTGGGCCACGCGGCACCGAAACTCAGCAGCATAAGTGCTTCAAATATGCTCATGTCATTTCCCTCCCGGCATAAAATCATCTGCAAAATGCTGTAAATATCATATATCATAATATGAAGGGTACGGCTTGCAGACTTAATAATTATACACCTTCAGGAGGTAAATACACCAATTTACGGACAAAATCTTTTAAAAAATTTTTCGGAGGATACGCCATGTGGACGGTTTTTGCGCTTGAGGCCGAATAAGACGTCTTCCTTGTCCTTATTTATGAGGTTGACACCCTCCAGGCAGGACAGGGAGGCTTTAAAGCCCAATTCCTTGATTATTTCCTTGGATTCGCTGCTTATTGCGCCAAAGGGGTAGGTAAATGTATTTGGGGTAATGCCACAAGTATCCTTCAATTTGTTCTGCAGTGTCATAATATCGGCAGTGAGCATACTCCTGTAGCTTTCCAGGGATTCACCTTTTTTCCGTTTGGCTCCGTTTCTTTTATTGATGGAGTGGAGGCTGTAGGAATGATTTTGTATTTCAAAAAAACCGGAATCATGCATAGTTTTTATCTGATGCCAGGATACATGCGCATAGGGAGGGTCGTTTGTGGGATATGGCTCTTTTGAAAAGGCTTCGGTATAGGAACCTATAACCGATATCACCGCCTTCATATTATACTTTTCCAGTATGGGCTGCCCATATAAATAATTATTCAGGTTCCCGTCATCAAAGGTGATTATAACCGGCTTAAGGGGAATATCACCATTGTTGTATACGTAATTAATAAGATCCGTCATGGTAATAGAATTATAGTTGTGTTCACTCAGATACCTGATGTCATCTTCAAATTCAGCAGGTGTGATCACATACTTGCCCAGATGCGAATTTTTTAATATGCTGTGGTACATTATAATGGGTACGGCAATGCCATCCTCTGTGATCTGGCCGCCTTCAACGTCGGTAAAGGCTTTAGTTGCCGAAGACAAAATCAGAATTGAACAAATGGCCAGAGTGAAAGAGACCGCAATAATAAGTGAAATATATCTTGTTAGCTTATTATTTGAAAAAAGCTTCATCAATAACACCTCATAGTATCATATTAAAAATCATAGCCGCTGTTTTGTTCCATGATGTCGTAAACTCTGTAATAGTCACGGGTCTCTTCATCTTTTACAACAGCAGAACGGTTTTTCTGAAGCAGATTTACAATCTCATAAACGTTGATCCATAATTCGTTTACGCATTCCTTCTGAGATTCGTCAAAAATTATCTGCATGCCGAAATGGAGATGGGGAGTAGTTATATTATTGACATTCTCCCTTGTGCTGTAGCCGGTCATACCCAGGTAACCGATGACCTCTCCTGCTTTGACTACCTTCCCTTCATACAGGTCAGAATGGAAGGGCTTATCCTTTCTCAAATGGGCGTAATAATAATATCTCTTCTGGTCAAAGCTTCTGATACCTATTCTCCAACCGCCGTACATGTTCCAGCCCATAGCTTCCACAATACCCGATTCCACAGCCATAATGGGGGTTCCGATGGAGCCCATAAGATCATTTCCCAGATGTTTTCTGGCATAGCCAAAGCTGCGGCCGGTACCAAAATCGTCATAATGGCTGAAGCTATAGCCCCTGGCAATGGGAGAAAAAACCTTCAGACCGTATTTTTTTTCCCATTTTAAATCGCCATTGCTGTCCTGGTCCTTGACCTGGATTTCATATTCGCCTACAAAGTTTCCAAGGATTGCATCATAGGCTTCATAGTAGTAATTATAATATTTCATATTTTCGGTCAGCTGCTGAATTGTCTGTCCCTTATTAAGTTTTGAGACCAGTTCCTCCATATCTTTCGACTTGTATTTCTTAAAATCTCCTCCGTACCTGGCTCCCAGATATGCAAGCAGTTCCACCCAGTTTAGCTGTATATCCTTGTTATGGGATTTCACATCAAGGGTCAGAGCCTTTTCCATGGCCTCATAACAGGCATTGAATTCCACCCACTTGATGAATTTTTTATCACCTTTGGAATCCACCGCTACTACGGAGAAAACCTTACTGCTGTCGTTATAAATTACCAGAGTTGAGGTAGCAAGGAGAGCTATTATCAATACAAAAGCGATTAAAATTTTGTATATATTTCTATTTGGGAAATTATCCAATTTAGGGCCACCTTTCCAATATAAATATAATTAATTAACTACTATAAAATTTATGCTGTTTCATCAAAACATATCCTTGTTGAGACTAAAAAGTCGTCTGTAATATTTTTCAATTAATTAGTGATTTACTTTATTAAAGTTATGAAGTAAAATACCAATGAGAGTAATTTACCCTGGTAAATTATCTGCAGCTTATAGAGAGAATAGACCATGCAACAACATGGCGCAAATCTAAAAAATACTTATCGGAAATTTCCCCGGTACAAAATGTGGTTAGATGTTTCAGACTACTTGTGGGGTCCGGTCAATTGTGAAGGGATGGATTATTTTGAAAAAGAGATCATTAACTAAAGTTCTAGCTTGTGTAATAGCAGCTGTATTTACATTTGCAGGCTGCGGAGTAAGCAACGGAGTATTGCCGGAAGCCACGTCAGCCGCAACATCAACTGCTTCGCAGTCGACTGCAGCAGCCGGCACATCAGTAGCAGAAGGCACCGCCGCCGAATCAACCCCGGCCGTTGATTTGTCATGGGACAAGGTCAAGGAAAAAGGCGAATTTGTTTTAGGACTGGATGAAAGCTTCCCGCCCATGGGCTACAGAGATGACAAGAACAATATTGTGGGCTATGACATTGATCTGGCTCAGGAGGTTGCAAACAGGCTGGGTGTTAAATTGAAGATTCAGCCCATCAACTGGGACACCAAGGAGCAGGAACTCAATACAGGCAATATAGACTGCATTTGGAATGGCTTTACCATAACAGCGGAGAGGGAGGAAAACGTACTTTTCTCTGATCCATATATGAATAATCAGCAGATCCTCGTCGTTTTGGCAGACTCGAAATACAAAACCCTGGCCGATCTGAAAGACAAATCTGTTGCATTGCAGGCGACCTCCAGTGCTGCCGATGCTTTAAACGGCAAGCCGGACTTTAAGTCAACTCTCAGGGAAGTGGTGGAATTAAAGGATAATAACCTTTGTTTGATGGATTTGAAGACAGGCAATGTGGATGCTGTTGTAATGGATGAAGTTGTTGCAAGGTACTATATTAAAATGAAGAATGAAAAATACAGGGTTCTCGATGAAGGCCTTTCCTACGAGCAATATGGTATAGGCTTCAGAAAGGCTGATGTACAGCTCATGACAAAAGTAAACGATACATTGAAGGAAATTGCTAAAGACGGTAAGATGGCTGAAATATCAAACAAATGGATTGGCAAGGATATTTCAATAATCAAATAAATCAGGTTGTGCGGGTTTTGTTAACATATATCAATCCAGGCTGATACCGATCGGTATCAGCCTTACTTAGCCTTTCAATTAAAAAAGAAATATTATGTAGATTATGATGAAATTATTCTATATAATTATTTACATGTATTGAGTTTTACGGGAGGAGATTTTCTGTGGATCTTTTATTGCTGCTGGGCAAGGGAATGGTGGTAACCATTCAATTATTTTTACTCACTCTGATTTTTGCACTTCCGCTGGGTCTTGTGGTATCCTTTGGGAGACGGTCAGGAAACTTTATCATAAATGGCTTGACAGGAATTTATATTTCCATAATGAGGGGGACTCCGTTAATACTTCAGTTGGTTGCGGTATATTTTGGGCCCTATTATGTTTTCGGAGGGAAAATAGACAGGTTTACCGCCGCTATTATAGCCTTTTCCCTAAATTATGCCGCTTACTTTGCGGAAATATACAGGGGTGGGATAGAATCCATTCCCAGGGGCCAATACGAAGCAGGAGAAGTTTTAGGCTTCACAAAAGCCCAGGTGTTTTTTAGGATAATATTGCCTCAGGTTATCAAGAGAATACTTCCCGCCATAAGCAATGAAGTTATCACTCTTGTAAAGGATACGGCTCTGGTAACCACCATCGGGGTAGCTGAAATGTTCAGAGCTGCAAATAATGAAATGAGCAGAATAGCCTCAATTCAGCCTTTGTTTGTTGCCGGCGTGTTTTATTATATAATGAACCTTGTTGTCGCGCAGGTTTTCAAATTTACCGAGAAAAAATTAAGCTACTACAGATAAATTAACAGTCCCTTAGCTGAAAGGATGGTTTAACAGACAATGAAAATGATTGAAGCTTCAAATATATATAAGAGTTTTGGCGGAAAAGCAGTGCTGTCGGGAATCTCCATGGAGGTAAACAGGGGAGAGGTGGTGGCCGTAATAGGGCCTTCCGGTTCGGGCAAAAGTACGTTTCTCAGGTGCATCAATCTTTTGGAGAGAATAGACAGGGGACGGATAGCTGTTGAAGACGAGATAATGGTCAGCACCAACAGTCACGGAAAGGCGGAATATGCCGACAATAAAAAACTGCGGGCAATAAGGCTGAAAATCGGTCTGGTATTTCAGAACTTTAACCTTTTTCCGCATTTCGATGTCCTGAAGAACATAACGCAAGCTCCTGTAAGTGTGGCAGGTGCCGGCAAAGAGGAAGCGAGGCAGACGGCCATACGGCTTTTGGAGAAGATGGGACTGGAGGACAAGGCCGGCGCATATCCCTTCGAGCTGTCGGGAGGGCAGAGCCAGCGTGTCGCCATAGCAAGGGCGCTTGCTTTAAAGCCCCAGGTACTGTTTTTCGATGAACCCACCTCGGCACTTGATCCGGAACTTACACTGGAGGTTATGAAAGTTATCAGAAAGCTTGCAGAAGAGCATATGACCATGGTGGTGGTTACCCATGAGATGGGATTTGCCCGGGAGGTGGCCGACAGAGTCATATTTATGGATAATGGAGTTATTGTGGAAGAAGGAGTACCCGAAGAACTGTTTACAAATCCCAAAAACGAGAGAACCAGAATGTTTATCAAAGGTTCGTGTTTCTGAGCGGGGGGGGGGGGGGGGGGGGGGGGGGGGGGGGGGGGGGGGGGGGGGGGGGGGGGGGGGGGGGGGGGGGGGGGGGGGGGGGGG
>JAFABO010000019.1 GCA_023426005.1 Bacillota bacterium
TAATCTATCGCAAGTATCTTATAAGTACCCGGGCGCAGGAACACCTTGAAATAGGTTACACCATTACCCGGAATTCTTTCGGCTTTTGCCCCCAGTTTGTGCCTGTTGGTGGAAATCTGGCGGAGCATTGCATTTTCCCTGTGAACTGTGATAGTAACTTCTGTATTTGTTTCCCTGAAGGATTCAATTATAAAGGTATTGTTGTCATATAAAAACAAGCCTATTTGTGAAGGTGCTTCAATATGAAGAGGCAGTTCCCTTGATGCCGTCTCCCTTATAACATTGAGCACTCCTGCCGGATAGCTGTAAAGATCCCCCGGGTTATCAGGTATTGTCAGAACATAGAGCTTGCCTTTACTGTATTTGTTCTCAAGCAGAACAGGATGGTTATTAAAGTTGTCCACTCCCACCGCTCTTTGCCAGGAGTCGTTGGTTTTGAAATCTATATGGGGGATTATTATTTCCCTGTCCGAATAATAATAGTCCTTAAAGGAGCAGGTCTCCGTAGTGGCAGCATAGGCTTTGATCAATGCCTTCCTGTTTGTGAAATAAATTTCAGCTATGTCGGACAGCTGATCGTTCAGTGCTCTTAAAAGACCTGACGTAATGATTACCTGGTTGCCGGCTGCCAGGCTGGACTTGATTTTGCTTACAATAGAGGGATCCTTTTTGGCACTTTCGGTGAGCAAAAGGAGTTTGCTGTCCGAGGGATATACGGGAGTGGGTTGTAAAGGCAGCCCCAGCATTCCCAGGTAGCCATGGATATAATCTTCACCGCCGGATTTAAAAGGCTTGTAGCAGGGAATACCCACAGGCTCTCCCAACTCTCCCACAAACCTGTCCAACTCACTGAAAACATGTCCTGCAACGGGAACGCATATACGGTAGTCGTTTGCCAGCAGGCCTGCGCAGAAAAGAGTGATTTCCCTTGCTTTGGCAAAAACGGTCATATTCAGCTGTTCCACATACGCGTTCAGAGAGCAGTCAAAGGTATCAAACCAGCCCCCGAGATTTTTTCCCGGATTGATGCTCTCGAAATATCTCATTATAAAATAGCCCAGGTATCTTTGAAGGACCTGCTGTGTGTGCTGTGGATCCCTGGTTTCGGTTCCGGTGTAAAAGGAGTCGAAAATATTGACCTGATCCCCGGGTGTATAACCTGTAAACTGGTGGTGATCATACCAGTTGGGATACTTTATGATCATATTTATATCAGGATTTATTTGTTTTGCCGAACTCATGATTTCTCTGGATACTTCTGCCATCTGTGCTGTCCTGAAATCGGACCAGCTGCTGCTGCCCTTGGTTTCAATGCACAAATCGCATTTACAATTTGTAAAGTAAAAATCATCAAGGATGATCTCATCAAAAATACCTGCAGTGTAGGCCACTATATCGCATAATTGTTTTCTCTGCTGTGGATCACTGTAGCAGAAGGAGCGGAAATCCCAGATGATATCGCATTTTTGGGTAGTGGTAATAGCGCCTGAAACCTTGACTCCCCTTTTGTTGAAAAAGTTTTTGCAGGCCAGCATGTCTTCCTTTGATAAATATGTACTGCCGCGGTAAGTTTCCAGATAAACCTTATCAATATCGATGTGCTTTGAAAAGAACTCATAGCTCTCCTCAAGTAAATTATCCCTGTTGAGTACTTCCAGGTCATGAGCATTAAAGAATATGGACACCGAAAAATTTTTGTAGGACATAAAAACCTCCAATAGGCCTCATTTACCATCTTTTCGAAAAAGGTATTTTATGAGATTAATTTTAAGCAATATTCAGACAAATTTCTCGCCAAAGTTTGCTGGTTGCTACTCAATTATTGCTTTTTTAAAGGCGGAAGGTGAACAGCCTCTTACCTGCTTAAAGACACGGTTAAAAGTTTTAATACTGTTAAAGCCTGAATCGAAGGCTATCTCAAGAATAGAATCCGATGAATTTATTAACAGGTTGGCGGCTTTTGATACCTTATAATTGTTTAAGTATTTCCAAAAGGTCATGCCGGTGGTATCCTTGAAGAATCTGGTGAAATGGTACTTGCTGAAATTAACATATTTTGCGGCCTCCGACAGGCTGATTTCCCTGTGCAGGTTTTTGTCGATATACTTTGTTACCTTTTCCAGCAGCTCCAGCTTTTTTATCTGCTTATTCTTATCGGCAGGGCACGGTTTTTCATTTGGAATATACCTGATCATACCCGCGGCCAGCTCACACAGCCTTGCGGCGACAAAAAATTCAAAGCCGGGCTCCTTGCTTTTGATTTCGTTATTAATATCTAAAATATTGCGCTCAAAATATTCATGAACCGGGGAAACCTTGCTTTTTCCAGAGACAGCACAGGCTATCAGGGGATCTGTCAACCTTCTGCCTGAGATACTGTTGGCGATTTCTTCAAACAGAGATAAATCAAAATGTATTATGATTCTGTCGCATTTTTGAGGCTGCTTCAGAAAATAGTGTACTTCTCCCATGTTAATAATGAAGATATCCCTGTTGTGCAAGGTGTAAACAGAATTGTTCAAGCCAATATTAAGTTCATCTCCGAGTACATAAACTATTTCAATGCTTTCATGCCAATGAGGAGGAAAAACCTGCACGTCGGTATTAAAGACATTGACAGGCAAGTGTCCGGTATACTTGTTTTTGGTTATTTGATGATGGACTTCCATGGGATATCTCCTCCTAAAAATGACGGCTTATTTAAATATTATAAATGATTATGTATTGTATTTCCATTCACCAATGCATAAGGTTTCCATATTATATATCATAGTATTTTTATAACAGATTTTTTCAAGTGTTTTCATGTTTGCAGTAAGTTGGGGATTGGCTTGAAAGATTTTGGAGGTCAATTATGTATTATACCGGAAGATTTGATCAGCTGAATAATGATACTGATATAATTGCAGGAGCATATGGGGATGTCAATGGGGACAACATTAGTGATTATGTTTATCTTACCGGTACCAGAACACCCAACAGCGGATATATTCAAAATATTACGCTTGTAATACGGGACGGCAGGACCGGGATTAAGCAGAGAGCCCGGCTGAAATCCGATTCGGGCTATTCTCCCACAGTTACTTTACAGGATTTCACCGGAGATAAAATAAAGGATATCATGATTGGTATAGCCTCCGGCGGAAGCGGAGGCATAATGTTTTACTATGTGTTTTCCGATGTAAACAACCAGCTTACCCAGCTTTTTGACTATGAGGAGTATAATCTGCGCTACAGCTATAAAGTTGAATTTGCAGATTACTATAAGGTAACTGTTACAAACGTGGAGAAGAATGTAGTATTTGTAATAGACATAAGCTATAAAGGAAAGGAATATCTCGATGAGATATATACTCCGGAAGGCATTTTGAAACAGCCCATAGAAGGCTGGGTTGATCCGCTGGGCGGTCTGTATCCCGTTGACTTTGACGGCAACGGAGTTTATGAATTACTTGGATATCAGAGTATAGCCGGCAGGTATCATGCGGATTCTCTGGGCTATGTGCAAAGTGTGCTGAAATGGAATGGCAGAAAGTTTTATCTAATGGAGCAGTATGTAGGCGTATTCGGGGGAAGCCCGGAATAGAGCGGATTTCATGCAGTTCAGCAGGTTTTGGGGGTGAAAATTATACAATAATATCTTTTTTG
>JAFABO010000095.1 GCA_023426005.1 Bacillota bacterium
AAATGTCTGAAAAATTATTAATGAAGGGTAACGAAGTTATTGCAGAAGCCGCCTTAAGAGCCGGCTGCAAACACTATTTCGGATATCCCATAACACCACAAACCGAAGTAGCGCATTACATGGCAAAAAAAATGCCTGAAATCAATGGTACATTTGTTCAGGCCGAGAGTGAAGTAGCTGCCATAAATATGGTATACGGAGCCGCAGCGGCAGGTGCACGTGTGCTTACATCCTCATCAAGCCCCGGGATCAGCCTTAAACAGGAAGGCATCTCATATATAGCAGGTGCCGAGCTTCCCTGCGTTATTGTCAATATAGTGCGCTGCGGGCCCGGACTGGGAGGTATATTACCGGCACAGTGCGACTATTTCCAGGCAGTCAAGGGAGGGGGACATGGGGATTACAAAATGGTAGTACTGGCTCCTTCAAGTGTTCAGGAATTGTATGAATTGACAGTCGAGTCCTTTAACATTGCCGACAGATACAGGATATGCACCATGATCATGGGTGACGGCATGCTGGGACAGATGATGGAAGCTGTGGAATTTAAAGCTGAGGAAGAAATATATCGCGATGACAAGAAGTGGGCTACCACCGGAACAAAAATGCAGAGGGAAAGCAATGATATAACTTCTATATATATCAATCCCGAAGTGCTTGAAAAACACAATCTGAAGCTTCAGGCCAAATACAGGCAAATAGAGCAGAAGGAAGTCCGCGTTGAGACCTACAACTGCGAAAATGCCGATATAATAGTAACTGCCTACGGTACTATTGCACGTATTATCAAGAATGTTATAAAGTCAGCCGAAAAGGAAGGCATAAAGGTTGGACTTATCCGTCCGGTCACACTCTGGCCCTTCCCGACAGCTGCCTTTGAAAAATATGCCGGGACGCCAAAAGCATTCCTCAGTGTCGAACTAAGCGCCGGCCAAATGGTGGAAGATGTCCGTCTTGCAGTAAACGGCAAATGTCCGGTACATTTCTACGGACGTATGGGCGGTATGGTTCCCAGCCAGAAGGAAATTCTTAACAAGATCAGGGAAATTTTAAAATAAAACCCTCAAGCGGGTTTTCAATACTTACTATTGTATCGCTGCACAGCAGCGGAATGGAGGTCATATGGCAACAGTGTTTAAAAAACCGCATGCTTTAAAAGATCTGTCACTTCACTATTGTCCCGGATGTACACACGGAATTATTCACAGATTAATAGCGGAAGTAATAGACGAGCTTGAAATAGAAGGTACTACAATAGGTGTATCACCGGTTGGCTGCGCTTACAATAACTATGAATATTTCAACTGCGATTTCGTTCAGGCCGCTCATGGCAGAGCTCCGGCAGTTGCTACCGGTATAAAGAGAGTGCATCCCGGCAATTTTGTATTCACATATCAGGGGGACGGAGACCTTGCTGCAATAGGTACGGCTGAAATTGTTCACGCAGCTACCAGGGGAGAAAATATTACAACAGTTTTTGTCAACAACGCTATCTATGGCATGACCTCGGGTCAGATGGCGCCTACAACCCTGTTAAATCAGGTTACAACTACATCACCGTACGGCAGGAAGCCTGAAATACACGGTTTCCCCGTTAAGGTCTGTGAAATGCTCTCCACTCTGGAGGGGGCTGTTTATGTTGAAAGAACTTCAGTTCATGACGTTAAAAATATAAACAAGACAAAAGCGGCAATAAAGAAGGCATTCCAGGTGCAGAAGGCCAAAAAGGGCTTCTCCATAGTTGAAGTTC
Source organism: Bacillota bacterium (assembly GCA_023426005.1). Taxonomy (GTDB): domain Bacteria; phylum Bacillota; class Clostridia; order Acetivibrionales; family DSM-1351; genus Ruminiclostridium. The sequence goes on from JAFABO010000095.1 coordinate 1,751, forward strand.
TCTCAACCTGTCCTACAAACTGGGGCATAAATCCAGTTGATTCATTAAAATGGCTTGAGCAGAATATGATGCCGTTCTATCCTTTGGGAAATTTTAAAGGAAAGGATTTGGAGGTGTGATTATGAAACAGTTGGAGTTGATCATTGCCGGCTTCGGCGGGCAGGGCATACTGTCGGCGGGCAGATTGCTTGCATATGCGGGTATGCTGGAAGGGAAATACGTTTCATGGCTTCCTTCCTACGGCCCTGAAATGAGAGGCGGAACGGCAAACTGCAGTGTCGTAATATCAGATGAGCCTGTGGGTTCACCCATACTTGACACGGCAAATGTTCTGGTGGTTATGAACGGCCCTTCACTTGAGAAATTTGAGAAAGTGGTTGAACCGGATGGTTTGATCATTTCCGACAGCTCGTTGGTAGAAGCAAAGCCGAAGAGAACAGATATCGACTTTTCCGGAGTTCCTGCAACCCAAATTGCATCGGATATGGGGAATCTCACATACGCCAATATTATTATTTTAGGGAAATTGCTTGCCAAAACAGGCATAGTGTCCAGGGAAAGCTTTGAAACCGCCCTGAAAAAAGTACTGCCTGCCAAGAAGCACTACATGATTCCGGAGGAAATGAAGGCCCTGAATCTTGGACATGACTATTAAAAAGTTTTTATTACTATATATTGTATTATATATTGACATATGAGAATTTTAAGTGTAAAGACGAAAATGCCGGAAAACAAAAGAGCTGACTAAAATGTTAACAACTTTTTAGTCAGCTCTTTGAATTTAAAATGCTTCTGGTAAATGCTAAATGTTAAACAATATATCGGCATAGGTTGGGAAGGGCCACAACTTTGAATCCACAATGCACTCGAGTTTGTCAGCTACGGCCCTTAGATTGCCCATTTGTACAAATACTCCGGTTCTATAAAGCATAGCCTGTGCATATCTGTCGTGGGTTGCTTCCTGGGCCTCGGCAACCTTTTTGTCAAGCAGGGCGATTTCCCTGCTTAACTGTGCTGTCAGTGAAGTCACTTCTTTCAGGAGCTCGGCGTTGGCACTGATATCGGCATCCACTCCGCAGCTTTTTATCTGGTTTATGGAGTTGGCCAATTGAGTGCCAAAGCTTATCGCCGCCGGGAGGATTTGCCGTCTGGACATTTCCAGCATGGTCAGCGCTTCGATGTTTATTGTCTTTATATATTTTTCGAGGGATATTTCGTATCTGGAATGCATTTCCACTCTGCTGAATACCTTATGCTTTTCCATAACAGAGATGTTTTTTTCCTCCAGCAGACACTTTATGGATTCAACATAACTCTTGATATTGGGCAGCCCTCTTTTTTCTGCTTCTGCCACCCAATCCTCCGAATAACCGTTTCCGTTGAATATAACCCGGCCGTTATGCTTAACAACATCTTTAATAATGTTACTGACCTCAGCATTAATATCTGAGGCCTTTTCCAGCCTGTCGGCAAAGTTATCCAGAACCTCGGCAACGGTTGTATTCAGGAAGAAATTTGAGGACGCAATGGAGGCAGAGGAGCCAACCATTCTGAATTCAAATTTATTGCCTGTGAAAGCAAACGGAGAGGTTCTGTTTCTGTCGGTTGTATCCCTTGGAAAGGCAGGGAGAGTGGATACACCAACGGTTAATTTGCCTGCCTTGTTGGTACTTATATGACCGCCTGAAGCAATCTGATCCAAAATTTTTGTAAGCTCGTCACCCAGGAAGATAGATATTATGTCAGGAGGTGCTTCATTTGCACCCAGTCTATGGTCATTTCCGGGGTTGCCCGCGGCAAGTCTCAAAAGGTCGGCATATTCGTCAACTGCCTTGATTACAGCACATAAGAAAATAAGGAACTGGGTATTCTCATGGGGTGTTTTGCCGGGATCCAGCAGATTTTGACCGTCATTGGTGCACAGTGACCAGTTATTGTGTTTCCCTGAACCGTTAACTCCTGCAAAGGGCTTCTCATGAAGCAGGCAAACCAGGCCGTGTCTCAGGGCTACGGTTTTTAACAGCTCCATGGTGAGCTGATTGTGGTCGGTAGCTATGTTTGCAGTGGTAAAAATAGGAGCAAGCTCATGCTGTGCAGGAGCAACTTCATTATGTTCTGTTTTGGCAGAGATGCCCAACTTCCATAACTCTTCATCAAGATCCTTCATGAAGGCTGAAACACGCTGTTTTATGCTCCCGTAGTAGTGATCTTCCATTTCCTGGCCCTTGGGAGCTTTTGCCCCAAAAAGGGTTCTGCCGGTAAAAATCAAATCCTTACGCCGGTCATAGGCTTTTTTGTCAATAAGGAAATACTCCTGTTCGGGACCAACAGTGGGGGTAGCCTTTGTAACCTTTTCATTGCCGAAGAGGCGAAGTACCCGTATAGTGCTTTTGGAGATACATTCCATGGATCTGAGCAAAGGGGTTTTCTTGTCGAGGGTTTCGCCGGTATAGGAGCAAAAAGCTGTAGGTATATATAAAGTATTGTTTTTAATAAATGCCGGAGACGTACAATCCCAGGCAGTATATCCTCTAGCTTCAAAAGTGGCGCGTAAACCGCCCGAAGGGAAGGAAGAACCGTCAGCTTCACCCTTGCTCAATTCCTTGCCCGAGAATTCCAATATGACCTTGCCATCCTCAGTAGGGTTGATGAAAGAATCATGCTTTTCGGCCGTAATACCTGTCATTGGCTGAAACCAATGTGTAAAATGTGTCGCGCCCTTTTCTATTGCCCAATCCTTCATACAGCTGGAAACTACTTCAGCGATTTCCATAGTGAGAGGGAGCCCTTCGTCAATAGTTTTTTTAAGTGCTTTATACGTGCCTTTTGGGAGTCTTTCTCTCATTACTGAATCGTTGAATACACTGGAACCAAAGATCTCACTTATATGATTCATAAATCACCTCATAAAAAATTATTAAAAGCAGCTTGGAATCAAGTTACTTATTTTCATCTCAATTTAATACTATTACTAAATTTATACTATATTAAAAGATACAATTTTTTAAATATAATTGCAAGAGAAAAAACATTACGTCTTTTTGGTATATCAAAAATCTGTCCGTTATAGTGTTTTTTAACAGGGAAATTAAAAATACGGCAGCAACTGTGCTATAATACTTATTATGTTAGCCTCAGGCTATCTTTTGACACGTAATAGATATAATAAAGGTGGTAATGCATATTAACATAGATTTTAACCCGGTCAGCTTGATATTGCTTGTTCCCGTGTCATTTATACTGGTTTCGGCTCTATTTACTTCATTCAGCCGTGACAGGATATTAAACGGGTTTTATTCAATTGTTAACAATATTGAATTTATAACAGCGCTGCTGATAGCACTATTTATAACTAAAGGTATACTCTTTGATAAAAGTAATGCAGTTTTCAAATTGATTTATGACTTTTTGCCTGCGGCTGTCAAATCCAGTTTGGCTGCCAATAATATTTACACTTATCTTTGTGCTGCTTTTATAATTCTAATTGTTGTAGTTCTTTTGCTCAGACTAATAACTTACCCCTTATACAACTATGTTTTTGACGGTGTTGCCAACAGGATATACAAATCCATGAGCTCCATGGGTCCCATTTCACAAAAGGTAATTTCTTTAATATGCAGTGTTCCCAGGGCGCTGGTAACACTAATATGCCTGAGTTTCATATTTTATTTTTTTTCATATTATTTTACAGTGCCGGGACTCTCAAAATACATTGATGAATCCAGGGTATTGAATTCGGTTTATGATACTGCTTTAAAGCCTGTCATTGATTCGGATATCGCAAAGAAAATACCTGTAATCATAAATGACCAGTTCAACAAGCAGCAGGGTATCGGTGAGCAAAGAGCAAAAATTGCCGAAAATATAAAGGGTGCTCTTGGAAATTATAATATAAAGGTAATTCAGTATTTTAACGGTGTAACCCTGGATGATGCCGTCGAATCGACACCTGAAATAGATAAGCTCGCTGTAGATATCACAAAGGGGGAATCCGGCAATTACCAAAAAGGTAAAAAGATATACAAATGGATAACAGCCAATATAAAATATGACTACGAAAAAGCAAGAAAAATAGCAAAAGAGACAAAGGATACACAATCCGGAACAATAATATGCTACCAGACCAAACAGGGGATATGCTTTGATTATTCAAGTTTATTTATATCCATGTGCAGGGCAAACGGCATTAAGGTAAGGCTGGTAACAGGCCTGGGATACAGCGGTCTCTCATGGGGGGATCACGCGTGGAATCAATTTTACGATTCCCAGTCTAAAAGATGGGTCGATGTAGACTGTACCTTTGGAGTAAGCGGCGGAAATTACTTTGATACGGCCAAATTTTCTCTTGATCATAAAAATGATGAAATTCAGGGAGAATGGTAGTGTTAAAATCCTAAAATTTTTGGGAAAGTGTTAAATTGCTTAGGAAATATAGAAATTAATGTAAGAAAGTAGTAAAATAATATAGATTTCATGAAAAAACATTTTAATATAATAGTTCTGATAGGGGATTGAATAAAATGAGACTCAAATCAAAACATATTCCCGGGATAGATTTCTTACCAATGATTTTTATATCAATTTTGATCATATTTGGAGTATTAGGAATTATATCATATCAGAATACATCCATTGTACTAAGAAATAGCATTGTTGACTCCAACATTTGCATGGCTGCCGATAATTCCAATCTGCTGAAACAGCATTTAAAAGAACTAAAAACAATTATTGAAGGAGTGAGTTTCAGAACTGAAATTCAATCAATGGACTGGGCCGCCCAAAAAACGGTTTTGCTTGAAGAAGCTGAGAGACTAAATGTTATGAGGTTTCAGATAACAGACCCGACGGGATATTCCCAAGCTACCCCGGAAGATCACTCCGATCTGCCCGACCAGGAATGGGTTCAAAGTGCCTTAAAGGGTGAGGCGTGTATATCTGAGCCATTTCAAGGAATTGCCGAAAATAAGGCAACAATGGTATGTTCTGTTCCCGTAAAAAATAAAAAGGGAGACATTGTAGGAGCTTTGACAGCTTCAATAGACTCTCATTTTTTGATTGACAGCATAAGCAATTTGCAGATGGGGGAAACCGGATTTGGATTTATAATAAATAAAGAAGGGAAAATAATTGCACACCCTGATAGGGAAAAGATAATGGAAGAACAGTCGGATATCAATGAAAATCAGAAATTTAGAGATTTTATTAAAGAAATAAATTCCCGGGAAAAAGGATATGCCTTTTACAATTACTCAGGAAAGGATTACTTTACTACATATTCAAAAATTGCAGGTACGGAATGGTTCTTGGCATTAACAGCTCCCGAACAGGAGGTTTTTCAAAAGCTGGATATCCTCAAAAACAAGTTCTTTACGTTGATATTCATAACCATAACATCTTGTTTATTTTGCTGTCTTTTATTAGCAGGATATTTATTTAAAAGGAAAACTGTTGAAGATCTTGAACAGTTGGTTGAGGAGGATAAACGTCTATTAAAGGAATCCTCAGAACTGGAAAAGGTAAGAACGCAATTTTTTGCTAATATCACCCATGAGTTAAGAACTCCTCTTAATGTGATTCTGGCGTCGATACAGCTCTGTAAGCTTTATTTTGAGAAGGAGAAGGAAACTCAAACTCATAACGTCAATATGTCAAAGCACTTAAAAACAATGAAACAGAACTGTTACAGACTTATGAGGCTAGTAAATAATTTGATTGATACAACAAAGATTGACATCGGATTTCTCGAAAAACATGCTGACAATCATAATATAATAAAAATAGTCGAAGACATAACCATGTCTATACAGGAATTTACTCAAAACAAAGGGATTAATCTGTTTTTTGAAAAAAATTCCGAGGAAAAGGTAATTGCCTGTGATGTTGATAAGATAGAGAGAATTATGCTCAATCTCATATCAAATGCAATAAAGTTTACAGATCAGGGAGGCAGTATTTATGTTAAGGTTCAGGACAGGGGTGAAAATATTGTAATATCCGTAAGGGATACCGGCATAGGCATACCCAGGGACAAGCAGGCTGCCATTTTTGAGCGTTTTGTACAGGTTGAGCAGACACTGACGAAAAATAAGGATGGCAGCGGTATAGGCCTGGCTATGGTAAAATCTTTTGTTGAGATGCATGGAGGTACAATAACCGCAGTCAGTGAGTATGGCAAGGGAAGTGAGTTTATCATAGACCTGCCTGTGACAACCATGGAGAACAAGAAGGATGAATTTTACCTTGAGGAGGTTGAAACGCAGAGAAGGATTGAGAGAATAAATATTGAATTTTCAGATATATATTATTCATGAACTTTAGTGCACCGATCTTAAGATATATTAAGATGATATTAATTTTGTCTATCATTACTCTTTATGGTAAAATTAGAGTTGGTACGGGGTACTGCTGCATAACACAACATTCTTATTGCATCTGAAGGAGAATTTATTAGTTAATGGATATACAAGTTACTGAAAGGGAATTAAGGGATAGAATAGACAGGCTTTGCAAGGCTATTGCTAAAAGGCATGACGATTGGGACTCGGCAGTAATTTTAAGCCGTGTCAATCAATATTATTTTACGGGTACCATGCAGGACGGAATGCTTATAATTAAGAAGAACGGGGAGGCAATGTATTTTGCCAGAAGAAGTTATGACAGGGCAAAAATTGAGTCTCCGCTCGCATGCATATATCCCATGGAAAGCTATAGAGATGCGGCGGCGGCAGCAGGCCGCGAGCTCGGAAATACTCTATTTGAGACGGAACTTTTAACTGTTGGAATTCTGGAAAGACTTAAAAAGCATTTTTCAATGGAAAAAATGTACGGCCTGGACAACATTATTTCTGAAGTCAGAGCCATAAAGAGCCCATACGAGCTATACTGCATCAAGGAATCCGGAAAACAGCACCAAAAGCTGCTGGATGAAATAGTGCCTTCGATTTTGAGAGAAGGTATGAGTGAAGTGGACTTTACTGCAGAGTTATACAGGCAAATGCTAAAAATAGGTTTCCACGGGGTTTCACGATTTTCCAGATATCAGACCGAAATGATAGTAGGTCAAATCGCATTTGGTGAAAATTCCTTATACCATACGAATTTTGACGGACCGGGCGGCATGAAGGGCATGAGTGCGGCAGTTCCCATTATAGGCAGCAGGGACAGGTTTCTGAAGAAAGGCGATCTGGTTTTTGTAGATATCGGATTCGGAATGTATGGTTACCACAGTGACAGAACACAGGTTTACATGTTTGGTGAAGCTCCTCCGGCAGAAGTTGTCAGGGCTCACCGCAAATGCATTGAGATACAGAAGCAGGCTGCGGAATTATTGAAGCCCGGCAGTATTCCCGCCCGGATATACGAATCTGTAATGTCGGGGATAGAGGAGGAATTCCTTGAGAACTTTATGGGCTTCGGGAGCAGGAAGGTCAAGTTCCTCGGCCATGGAATAGGCCTTCACATCGATGAGCTTCCCGCCATAGCAGGAGGTTTTGACAGCCCTCTTGAGGAAAACATGGTTATTGCCCTGGAACCCAAAAAAGGGATGGCCGGGGTGGGTATGGTAGGTGTTGAGGATACCTATATCGTGGCTCCGGAGGGCGGACAGCTGATTACCGGCGGAGAAAAGGATATTATTATTGTTTGAAAACAGATAGATTACCGGTACCGGTTAACCGGCAGAAGGAGCAAGCATGGAATATCTTAAAAACTATAGTGAGTTTATAAAAAGAGTAAATGAATTGGGTTTTATGCCATTGTCGGATATACTCCCAGGCCTTCCTTCGTTAGCCGCTGAAACCAGGAAGGAGGCCTGGCATACAGGGGATTTTGATACAGACCCCTGGTGCTGGAAGGATAAAGCGGCAGAAGAAAAGCGGCTGGCTTTTGGTTGTATCCTTGGAGGGCATAAGGGGTTTGTTTCTCCTGGCATGTATCAATACTTTTATGCCTGCTGCCGGCCGGAAGAAACGGTGGAAGAAAGGTGGAGGCAGGGAGTGGTAAGCCCTGAGGTAAAAGAACTCTGGAAGCTCTTTGAGACCAAAACACTGCTCAATACAAGTGATATAAGGCGTGAAATGGGAGCCGGTAAAAAAGGCGGCAGCAAAGTGGACAGTGCAATCGTTGAACTTCAAAAGCACTATTATATCACTGTTGCAGGTAACAGGAGAAAAATCAGCAAGTCGGGTGAGCCGTATGGGTGGCCTGCAAATGTGTATGACAGGGTTGTGGATTGGGCTCCGGCGGGTTGGCTTGACAAATATGCGGACCTGGAAAAAGCCGAGGCAGTGTGCTATATAATAGAGACAGGATTGAAAATAGGTAATAACCTTAAGGAAGCAGCTCTGAGAAAAGTTTTGTCAATCAGGTAATATGAACGGATTATCCAATTTACAAATATTACATAAAAATTAAATTTGTATGACCGAAAATACTGGCCCAATTCGGTATGCTATAATATACCAGTGGATACAAAAACTAATATAATTAGGAAATACCGCAAGTAAAAACTTAATAATAATGGTATATTTCTGATGAAGAATTTAGAATTGGAGGATTATTTTATGAAGTATGCAAATAAGGTGAAAATATTATTGTTGGCCTTGATTATGGCGGTAATGCTGCCTTCTTCAGCATTTGCTGCTGCAGCAGAAATGGATTGGGGATGGACAAGTGGTATTAATGCTGCTATTGACAGCGGTAAAGCAGTTGAACTTAATAAAACATTTGAATATGAAGGTCACAAAATAAAGTTTGAAAATGCTGTTTGGGAAGACTATGCTCTTTTAGTAACCTTCTCTGTTCCGGATGCGGACAAAGAGGATTCGGTCGTGCCGTCACAGGTTTCTCTTGTAAATGAAGAAGGAAAATCTGTAAGTTCGGGGCATGGCAGCGGATACGACGGAAATGGGAAAGGAGTTCTGGAGTTTGATCTGAATAAGGAACTGATCAAGGGTGATAAATTATATTTAAAAATACATACTTTACGCGAAGCAGGAAGAGAAAAGCCTGATTATATGTATACGATGCAGCTTGATAAATCCTTATCCTCCGACGGAGCAAAATATAATCTCGGAACAAAATTTAAAACGGACTATGGCACTTTAAATTTTGTAACAGCTAGTAATTCTGAGGGCAGACTGAGCATTGATTATACATTTGATTATATACAGGAAATAAAAGAATTAACCGGGCGTGATCAGGATAATAATGGTTTTGTTCACAGCTTATTCCCTCAAATCACTCTGGCAGATGCCAATAAAAAAGTTTTCAATGCCAACGGCAGAAGCTCGGGAGATGAAGGTAAGACCGGCAGCCTGTACTTTGACGGAATGCCTCAACTCAACAGACCGATCAGGATATCTATTACATGCAGTGAGAAGGTTGCAGATTGGAACCTTGCCATACCGGTAAGAAAGACAGAAGTTGAAACTATTGCTGTTAATAAGGAGTACAAGAGTGAGAACGGCAGTTTTAAGATAAAAAACCTATACCTTGGTTCGGCAAGCACTTATCTGGATTATGAATTTATACCTGATAAGGATTGTGAAGTTACCAGATTTGAGCCCCTGGTTTTAATGGATATAAAAGATAAAAAGTTTCAGGGGGCGGTTTCAAATGGTGACCTTACCGGAAAAATAATATTTAAATATCCCATAACCCGGAAAGACCTTAAGGATGTAACTTTTTATGTGGATTCAGCAAGAAGGAGTATTAAATATGGCGAAAGCATAAAAATTGATTTTGACGACAAGAAACCTGGGGATTATAAAATCAAAGCAGACGGTTCTGAAATTCAAGTGACAAACCTGCAAATCAAGGATGGCAAAACAACATGCTTTGATTTGGAGGTAAATGACAGCAACAGAAAATTCAGTGATTTTGATGTTAGAATAAAGGCCGATACTTCCCATCTTTCATGGTCCTCAAGCTCAAATTCGAGTAAATTTGAAAGTATTTTTAATAAGCTTGAAGCAGGAATGGATCCGGCCGCTCAGGACGGGGAAAAGTCACCGTTAAAGAAATCCATTCAAGTTGATGGAGAATATAAAAAACTTGAGATTGAAATTGAAAGCCTTGTATATTCAGATTCATATAATAGTGAAATCAAAATAAATTAATAGGAAGCAAGAAAAATAGTTATTTTGTCTAAATCGTCAATGCCTCCGGTTTACTACCGGAGGCATTGACGTTCATATTTTGGAGTGTTTTGTAATCACTAAACACGAATTTTATGAAAATAGGATTTCCTATACAAACAGCGGTTTTTACAAGAATATCCTATCTCTGCCTATTTGTTTCTAAGAGCTCCATATAAAACGAAGATTAAGCCAATGAACATTAAAAACAATCCTATCTGAATATCAACAATTCAATATGGCCGGATGCTGTATTAGCAGTGGGATCCCCGGTATTGTTGTACAACTAACATAACTCTTTAAATAATAAAATATTATATATTATATATTATTATTAAGGAGTTTTATTAATGAAGCTTTTAATTATAAACCGGAAGAGGTTTTTGAATTACTTATTTATTTTGGTGATTGGGATGGGACTTGTAGCGTTATTTATAACTGCAGGACGTTCAGGGGTTCTTAACTCTATAAATGTATTCAGCAATCATAGAGTGCTTCCTATTTACAGTGTGGAAACAGATAGAAACCTGGTTTCAATAACCTTTGACTGTGCCTGGGGGGCCGGTGATATACCCACAATATTGGAAATACTGAAGAAAGAGAATGTCAGGGCCAGTTTCTTTATGGTGGGACAGTGGGGTGAAAAATATCCCGATGCGGTAAAACTTATTGCAAACGACGGACATGATGTGGCCAACCACGGCTATTCGCATTTGAGAATGAGCACTATCGGGAAGGAAAAGTGCAGATCAGAAATTGAGCTATGCAATCAGAAGCTTGGGGAAATATCCGGTACCAAGGTTATATTATTCAGACCGCCATATGGTGATTATAATAATACCGTTATTGAAACCTGCAATGAATTGGGAAGCTATCCTATTCAGTGGAATGTTGACAGCCTGGATTGGAAAAAGGATATGAGCAGGCAGGCTATTCTGGACAGAATCCTGAAAAGAACAAAATCCGGTTCAATCATACTTTTTCACAATGATACCCAATATACCGTAGAGCTGCTGCCCCAGATCATTTCCCAGCTCACGGCCAAAGGACTCGATTTTGTTCCGGTATCGGAGCTGATAATGAAAGATAATTATTATATGGATGATCAGGGCAGGCAGCAGAGAAAATAGGGACAACTAAAAGTTAATTAATTAATGAAATTATTATATTTCTATAATAATCGGTGGAAGGGTAACAAGAGGTAAAGGTATTGATTACGTCGCTTTTGACTATGCCCACATTTTTAAACAAGATTTATGTAGAATTTGCCACAAAAATATGGTATCATCTAATTAATTTCGATTTATAGCAAAAGTTGTATATAAAAGGGAAAAAACAATGAAATCATTAAATGCAAAAAAAATTATTATCAGTTTCTTTTTTTTAGTCATACTGGCTGCCATACCAGCACTTCCTGCTCAGGCGCAGGGGGATGACGATTTTCTTATTCAGGACGGTATGCTGAAACGCTATTATGGCTCAGACAGCACCGTAGTCATACCGGATGGAGTTACAGGTATAGAAGTATATGCATTTCAGAACAACACGGAAGTGACCAGCATAAAGATTCCTGACGGCGTTACGATCATCCGGCAAGGTGCATTTTCAGGGTGTACCAGTCTGACAAGCGTAAATATCCCGGACAGTGTTATAAGCATTGGCCTTTATGTTTTTGAGAATACTCCATTGATTAAAGATATTTCACGTGATTTTACTGTGGCTAATGGTAATATTTTAGTGAAATATAATGGTACGGATGAAGCAGTAACCATACCGGAAGGAATAAAATTTATCGCTTATTTTGCATTTTCGGAATGCAGCAGTTTGAAAAGTGTTATAATGCCGGACAGTGTCACAAATATTGGAGAATGTGTCTTTTCTAATTGTGAAAATTTAAAAAGCATAAAGATTTCCCAGAATGCTATTAACATAGGCAGCAATATGTTTAATAGATGCACAAGCCTGGAAAGCATAATTATCCCGGAGGGGGTTAAAACCATTGGAAATGATGCTTTTATTGCTTGCACCAATCTGAAAAGTGTAACAATTC
>JAFABO010000109.1 GCA_023426005.1 Bacillota bacterium
TAAAAACCCCGCACACAGCGTTAATGCATATGTACAAGGCTTTGGTGGTGGAGGGAGATGGATTCGAACCATCGAAGTCACTGACAACAGATTTACAGTCTGCCCCCTTTGGCCACTCGGGAACCCCTCCATGAAATATTATTGTTTTTTGCAACAAGTAAGATTATGCAGCAAGAATTATAAATTGTCAACCTTTTTTTAAAAAATCAAATCATAAACTGTTAAAAGTTGAAAAACAGTTAACCTCAAATACTGTCATACAGGATGTAATTACAAGTAATGTATATATCAGTAATAAAATTGAAATAAATTCCTTGTAACATATTGAAATCAATAACAAGTTATGGTAAAGTATAATAAAAAATTATATTAAAGTTTTATACAACTGATTGTATATATCCATCATTACAAAGTACATGGATGAGTTCTTAAACTTATGCAATGAAGCATTAATGTTTGGAATTGTCTGTGTTTTTTTATATAGACATGTAGCATTGTTTCAGCCCTAAATTTGTTTCACTGTAAGTACTATTAAGATTCTATTTAGGATGGGGATTTTTCAAATACAAATATGAAATGCTTAATATTTAAGACTTTTTGCAACAAACTAACAGGAATATGTAGAATTGGGGAGTGTTATGGAAAAGAACGAGTTATTGAGAATTAATAATCTTATTACTTCATTTCGTATTGACGGGCAGTATTATGCTGCGGTGGACGGTGTTTCACTGAGCGTAAGGGAGAATGAGGTATTTGCAATTGTAGGTGAATCGGGGTGCGGTAAAAGTGCTCTTGCCCTATCCGTTCTCAGTCTGCATAACACCACCTATACGAAGGTGGAAGGCAATATATACTTTAAAGGGACCGATCTGCTGCCTATGAGTGTGGACGAGCTAAATCAATTCCGGGGCAAGGATATCGGAATGATTTTCCAAGATCCTCTGACTGCTTTGAACCCGCTGATGAAAATTGGGGAGCAAATTGAGGAATCGTTGACCTTTCATATGAAAATGGATAAGAAGCAGAAAAAGACGCGTGCTATTGAATTGTTGAAGGGAGTAGGCATTGTATCTCCTGAATTAACCTATTCTCAGTTTCCACACGAGCTTTCGGGTGGAATGAGGCAGAGGGCGATGATTGCCATAGCGCTGGCCTGCAAGCCGTCTCTGGTAATTGCCGATGAGCCAACCACAGCACTTGATGTCACCATACAGGCACAGATTCTGGATTTGTTAAAGAAGCTTCAAAAGGAAATGAAGTCGGGTATCATTCTGATTACGCATGATCTGGGTGTTGTCGCAGAAATAGCAGATAAGGTGGCGGTGATGTATGCCGGTCAGGTTGTGGAAACCGGAGCGGTTGGTGCCATTTTCAAAAATCCCCTTCATCCATATACCCGCTCGCTGCTTGCATCAGTGCCAAGTGTCGATTCGGGGGAAAAGAACAGGCTGCATGTGATCGAAGGGATGGTGCCCTCTCTGAAGAATATGGAACGGGAAGGCTGCAGATTTGCCCCCAGAATTCCATGGGTTGACGAGTCGGAGCATGAAGAGCATCCGGAGTATCACGAGGTAGATAAAGGACATTTTGTATTGTGCTCCTGCTATAAAAACTTTTCAATGAGAGGAGAGGGGTAGGTTTGGCATTACTTGAGGTAAACGATTTAAAAGTACATTATCCCATCAGGGGAGGAATCTTGGGCAGAGTCCAGAGTTATGTCAAAGCGGTGGATGGCATTTCCTTCAGGATTGACGAAGGTGAGACACTGGGCCTTGTGGGTGAGTCTGGTTCGGGAAAGAGTACCACAGGCAAAGCCGTCATGGGACTTGCGGAAATAACGGCAGGAGAAATCCTTTTCGATGGAAAGAACATCACCAGGTATGTCAGAAAAAATCACTCCTCCTACAGGAAAAGTGTGCAGATGATATTTCAGGATTCCTACTCTTCTCTGAATCCCAAGAAAAGGATATTGGATATTATTGCTGAGCCTCTCCGGAATTTTGAGAAGCAGACGGCCGGCGAGGAAAAAAAGCGCATTGAAGAGCTGCTGGAAATTGTGGGGATGTCTTCCGAGACCATGTTTAAATACCCCTATGAATTCTCAGGAGGGCAGAGGCAGCGAATCGGCATTGCACGTGCGCTGGCCTTACGGCCGAAGATGATTATTGCAGACGAACCGGTGTCAGCTCTGGATTTATCCGTGCAGGCGCAGGTGCTGAACTTCATGAAGGACATACAGAAGCAGTTCAATCTGGCATTTCTGTTCATCAGTCATGACCTGGGTGTAGTAAAGCATATGTGCAAAAACCTTATAATAATGAACAAAGGGAGGATTGTCGAAAAGGGCGTTAAGGAAAAAATATTCGAAAATCCGCAGCATATTTATACCAAGCGTCTGCTTGCCGCCATTCCCGACATCAATCCTGACAGGCGGGATGAGCTTCAGCAGTTCAGGGAGCAGGTGGCTGAGGAATATCAAAGCAAGTACCATATGTATTATGATAAAAACCAGCGGGTTTATGATTTGAAAAAAACTGGAGACGACCACTTTGTCGCTTTACCGTAGAAGGAGAGGAAATGTATGTGGAAAACAATATTACGGAGGCTTCTGGTATTAATCCCGCAGGTTGCCGTGCTGAGTCTGCTGGTGTTCATTCTTGCCAGCTTTATGCCGGGGGATGCCCTGACAGGCAAAATCGACCCCAATGTGTCACCTGAGAGGCTGGAAGAGCTTCGTGAAAAATGGGGTTTTTATGACCCTTGGTACGTAAAATACGGCAGATGGGTCACAGACGCTTTAAGCGGAGATCTGGGAGAGAGCACCAGCTACAAGATTCCGGTGACGGAATTGATCGGAAATCGAGCGGCTAACACCTTTTGGCTATCTCTGCTGACTCTGGGAATTACATATATCATAGGTGTATCATTTGGTGTCATATCGGGCAGGTTTAACGGAAAACCCGTAGACAAGGCAATCAGCTTTTACACCTTTCTGGCTCTGGCAATGCCGTCCATTGTATTGGGCGTTATCAATATTTACTTCTTTTCTCTGAAATTGAACTGGTTTCCCATGGGCGGAACCGTAAATGTAGGCATTCAGCCTGGAACCCTTTCGTATTTTTTCAGCCGGATTCATCATATGCTGCTGCCGGCAATCACTGGAGGGGTGCTGTATCCGGTGGGAGTTATTCAGATTTTAAAGAGTGAGATTGTTGACTATAAAATTTCGGATTTTGTTATGACTGCCCGGTCAAAGGGTGTCCCTGAGAAAACCATATACAGCAGGCATATTTTACGGAATGCCTTTCTTCCCACTGCTGCAAGCCTGGGATATGATATTGCGTTCTTGCTTGGCGGCTCCATATTTATTGAGAGGATTTTCTCCTATCCGGGAATGGGCAACCTTTTCCTTGACTCCATTTTGCGCAGGGATTATGCGGTGGTAAATGCCCTGATTATTTTATTCGCCGTACTGACAGTTCTTGGTACTTTGATTTCCGACATTATTATGTCGGCCGTAGACCCAAGAATCAGGATAAAATAATGAGAGGAGCATAACTAATGGACAATTTGAAGAATAAAAGAAGCAAAAAGACTTTGAACAAACCATCCTTTGGAAGGGCGGTATGGATAGAGCTTATATATGACAGGCTGGCAATGGTTTCTTTCATCCTGCTGATTATTATTTTTGCTACAGTTTTCATTGGTTCTACGTTTTTTGATTTGGGAGAGGCTGTCAAAGTAAAGCTGGGCATGATCAATAAGCCGCCGTCAGCTGATCATATACTTGGGACTGATGCTTCGGGGAGAGATATGGTGGGTCAGATGTTTCTGGGTGCGAGGAATTCCTTCCTGATAGCTATAGGTGTTACCGCATTATGCGGAATAGTAGGCATACTGGTCGGCTTGATTTCCGGTTATTTCGGAGGAATGACAGATAGTATAATCATGAGAGTAATCGACTTTATTTCGATGCTTCCGAGGTTGATGATTATTATTGCTATTATATCCATTATACCGAAGTATGATGTTATTACCTTCGTACTGATTGTATCGGCTCTCAGCTGGATAAGCGATGCAAGGCTCACAAGGGCAAAGACTTTACAGCAGGGCAGCCTGGACTATGTGCAGGCCTCAAGGACACTGGGAACCAGAAATTTTGTCATAATGTTCAGGGAGGTACTTCCGAATATAAGCTCGATAATTATTGTAAACCTGACGTTGAATCTGGCAGGAAATATGGGTTTAGAGACCGGGTTAACCGTTCTGGGTTTCGGCCTTCCATTTAATACACCAAGCCTTGGAACACTGATCAACTACGCCATGAATCCGGATAATCTGCAGCGCAGACCCTGGCAATGGTTACCTGCATCAATACTGATCGTGGTAATGATGCTTTGTATATATTTTGTGGGGCAGGCCGTTAAAAGAGCGACTGACGCCAAACAGAGGGTAGCATAAAAAAATTATTTAATAGGGAGAGATAATTATGAAAATGAAAAGACTTTTGGCACTGTCACTGACGTTGGCTTTGACGGTTACTACTTTTGCCGGCTGCGGCAAAAATCAGGAAGAGGCCAATAATTTACACTCCGACTCTGCTATGCAGGAGGTTATGGCAAAGTTCCCAATAAAGAACACAAACGAAGCAACCAGCATCAAAGGAGGAGTTTTAAAGGTTGCCCTGGTTACACCTTCCGCTTTTGAAGGAATTTTTAATCCATGTTTTTCAGAAATTACGTCTGATACTGAGATTTTCCAATGGTTCCTGGAGAACGTTTTAAGCTCCGACGAAAGTTTTGTTTTTGATCAGGACGGAGCAGCGACTTATACATATGATCAGACCGCAAAAACCATGACGCTGAAGCTGAAGGACGGTATCAAATGGCATGACGGTCAACCGGTAACGCTGGATGATTTAGTGTATGCATATGAAGTAATATGTGATAAGGATTATGAAGGAATGCGCTATGATGAGCAATTCACAAATATTGTAGGTGTAGAAGAGTTCCATGCGGGCAAGGCCAAAACAATATCCGGTCTGGAATTATCCCCTGATAAAATGACCTTAACCATTAAATTTAAGAAATTCTTCCCCTCCATTCTTGTCGGAGGCATCTGGGTTGCACCTATTCCAAGGCATTATTATGAGGGAATTCCGGTAAAGGAGATGAAGGCGCATGAAAAATCCCGCAAAACTCCTATCGGTTTTGGTCCATTTAAGGTAAAGAGCATTGTTCCCGGCGAAGCCGTTGAGCTTGTAAGAAATGACGACTACTATTTGGGCGCGCCGAAGCTAGATGGTGTTACCATTACGGTAATAGCTCCCGACTTGGTACCAGCCGCAATGGAGGAAGGCAAGTTTGATGTTGCGCTGTTTTCACAACAGCAGTATCCTGACTACAAGGAGCCTAAGAATTACTCCTATATAGGACAGCTCGAAACCGTTTTCGATTACACAGGCTTTAAGCTCGGAAAATGGGAGGAGAGTGCAAAGAAGAACCACTTCGATCCAAATGCCAAAATGGCCAATGTAAAGCTGCGCCAGGCGATAGGCTATGCGGTTGACATTGATAAGCTTGCAAAAGAGATGTTTAATGGTCTGCGTTTTCTCGCAACCACCGTTATCACTCCGAGGCATGCTGCATACCAGAATACGGAAATAGCGGGTTATACCTATGATCCCGAAAAGGCAAAGAAGCTGCTGGATGAAGCGGGCTACAAGGACGTCGACAATGACGGCTACCGCGAGGATCCTAAAGGGAAGCCCTTTACTATTACCTGGGCTGTGAGGGACGGCGAGAATATTGATACATATGCGCAGTTCAAGATGCAGAACTGGAAGGATGTAGGTCTGAAGGTTGAGCTGTACAACGGCCGTCCGACCGAGGTCAATGCTTTTTATGATGCCGTTGAGCACGATGATCCCAAGATTGATATGTACGACGCCGGATGGCAGACAGGGTATGACCCTAATCCTAAGAATCTTTGGGGTCCCGACACATCTGCAAATTACACAAGATATACAAGCGACACCTTCAATGCTATTATGAGTGACATTTCCTCTGAAAAGGCATGGGATAAGGAATTTCTGTCGGAAAAATACCACGCATTCCAGCAGGCATTTTTTGATGAGGCCCCCGCAATTCCTACTCTCTGGAGAATGAAACTGCACGCGGTGAACAACCGTGTTAAAAATTATGAGATGACAGATTTCGATATCAAGTGCTTTGCTCACTTAATTGAATTGACTGCGGATGCTCCTGTGAAGAAGGCAGATGTTAAGTAATGTAAAATATAACCTGATGTAAGGCAAAGGAAATTTTATTTAAGCGCCAATCGCGTTAATATGTGGTTGGCGCTTTGTTGAAGTCTTTAAATAATAAATAATAATACAATTCATTTGCACCTTACTTATTGATAAATAAAATACCATATGATAAAATATTACAAGTATTATTTTGGAATATTTGAAATTTGTAAGGTAAAAGCAGGTATTTTAGCCTGAAGTGTCAGAAGGTACCATTTCGGCTATTATGAAATCCATTGAATGAAGTTGGCATGTAAGTACGGTATAATCAATGACGATTTTTACCTGAAAATTGATCAGCCAACCAGCACAATGCGTTAAATTAATCATTTTTGTGTTTTTAGCTAAACAGAAGTACAGTAGTCATAGAAATTCATTTTTAGATTAAATTGAGTAATTTTCGAACTATTTATTAGTATGACTGCAAATATTAGTTATAAGTGTAACAGTACATAAAAGTGCATTAATCTTTTAGGTGCTGTTGATTTTTTTTATGCTTTAATAGTTTAGTAATTTAAAGTGATACTGAACCTTGAAAAAATGAATAAATGGATTGACAGTATGTTGATAGAATTATCTTCAAACCGGTGAAATAATTAAGAAATAGAGAAGAAGTGGAATAAAATTAATTTATTTTAGGGATTTAACCCGGAAAATATACCGGGAAATATAAGTCATTTTAATATGCTGCGTTAATAGGGTCGCAGTTGGGAGGTCATATGCTGAAATATGTTTTAAAACGGTTGTTGGTATCACTGCTGACATTATGGATAATGTTTACTTTAACATTTTTCCTCATGCATTTAACGCCAGGCAGCCCATTTTTGGGTGACAACAAAATAACGCCTGAAATATTTGCAAATCTGGAAGCAAAATACGGTTTGGACAAGCCCGTTTTGGTACAGTATGAGATGTACGCCAAAAATATACTCAAAGGCGATTTTGGTGAATCAATAAAATTAAGCGGACAGAGCGTAGGAGAAATTATATCGAGAAAGTTTCCGTATTCTCTTAAACTTGGCCTTTTTGCCAGTGCAATTGCCATTGTGATAGGTACCATTCTTGGTACTATCAGCGCACTAAAAAAGAACACCAGTGCCGACAGGGCAATAATGTTGGTGGTGACAATAGGCATTGCAGTTCCGAGCTTTGTGGTGGCTACCGTAAGCATGGTTTTATTCGGGGTAAAGCTTCATATGTTCCCCACCGTAAGTAATCTTGATACCTTGTCCAGCTATATCTTACCGGGCTTTGCACTATCCTTTTTCCCGCTGAGCTTTATTACAAGGCTGATGCGCTCTTCCATGCTGGATGTTATTAACCAGGACTATATAAGAACTGCCAGGGCTAAAGGACTTTCCGAAAGAGTGGTAATCTTTAAGCATGGCTTGAGAAATGGAATTCTCCCTGTCGTCACATATGCAGGCCCAATGGTTGCAGGTGTTTTGACAGGTTCATTCGTAATAGAATCAATATTTTCCATCCCTGGATTGGGAAGCTCTTTTGTAACCAGTATTACAGCAAAAGATTATCCCACCGTCATGGGTGTAACAATTTTCCTCGGCACATTACTGATTTTTATGAACTTCCTGGTGGACATATTATACAGGTTCGTCGATCCAAGGATCAATATAACAAAATAGGGGCAGGTGGATAACAAATGAGAGAAATGGATAATACAGCAGTTTTAGAAAATAAATTGTTTATGCCTGCCACTGAAAGTGAAAAGGCAACAGTTGAAATTATGCGCCCTTCAGTAGGGTATTGGAAAGATGCCTGGAGGAGGCTTCGAGCAAATAAGGTTGCAATCGGGGCACTGGCTGTTATATTGCTGGTGCTGCTGGCTGCAGTAATAGGGCCGATGCTCTCTCCGTATAAATATGATCAGATTATCAAGGGCAGCGAGAATTTATCTCCAAATGTTCAGCATATTTTCGGTACCGACAGTCTGGGCAGAGATTTGTTCACAAGAACCATGATAGGTGCCAGGATTTCAATAGCCGTGGGTGTGGTAGCTGCTATAATGATCTCCATCATCGGAATCCTGTACGGCGCTGTTTCAGGCTTCCTTGGAGGCTGGGTCGACATTGTGATGATGAGAATAGTTGATATAGTTTATTCAGTTCCTACAGTACTGATCGTAATTCTTCTGCAGGTAGTTCTTAAGGATCCGATTGACAAATATCTGTCATCTGCCAATTCGCCAGCTTTTTTAAAGGGCTTGGGAGTCGGCCTGATAAGTATATTTTTTGTTCTGGCTTTGCTGTATTGGGTAGATATGGCGAGAATAGTCCGCGGACAAATTCTGGCATTGAAAGAACAGGAGTACGTTCTGGCCGCCAAAGTTCTTGGTGCCAGCAGTAAGGATATTATCTTAAAACATCTGATACCTAATTGTATAGGTCAGATAATTGTTGTTGCGACGTTGAAAATTCCCGAAGCAATATTCGTTGAGTCATTTTTGAGTTTTATAGGTCTTGGTGTTTCCATTCCTATGGCTTCGCTGGGTTCCTTGTCACAGGCAGCGCTGAAGGGAATATATTCATATCCCTACATGCTTATTTTCCCTGCTGCAACCATCAGTATCATAATACTGTCCATGAATCTTTTCGGAGACGGCTTAAGAGATGCACTCGATCCAAGAATGAAGAAATAGCTTGAACATTATTGTTTTGTGGCCGTTATTGCGGCTCATGGAGGTTAATATGGTTAAAGAATTACTTAAAATAAATGATTTGAAAGTTTCGTTTTTTACGCCGGCCGGTGAGGTTAAGGCGGTTAATGGCATAAGCTATACCCTTGAACCCGGAAAAGTTCTGGGTATCGTAGGTGAATCGGGTTCAGGAAAAAGTGTTTCCTCTTACTCGATAATGGGTCTTATAGATAAGCCAGGAAAAATTGTGTGGGGCAGCATTACTTTTAACGGAAAAGATGTTTCAGCTATGAATAAGTCTGAAAGACTGAATTTTTCAGGTAATGAAGTAGCAATGATCTTTCAGGACCCCATGACCTGTCTGAATCCTGTATTTACAGTAGGAAACCAGATAGCGGAATCCCTGCGTCACAAGTACGGAAAAATCTCAAAAGAAGAAGTCAGGAAAAGATCAATTGAACTGTTAACCCTGGTTGGTATAAATGAACCTGAAAAACGTTTGTCTCAGTATCCTCATGAATTTTCAGGCGGAATGCGCCAGAGGGCAATGATAGCCATGGCGCTTGCAGGAGCTCCGAAACTTCTGATTGCCGACGAACCTACAACTGCCCTTGATGTTACCATTCAGGCACAGATACTTGAACTGCTTAAGGATATTCAGAAAAAAACCGGTATGGCCATTGTCCTTATAACACATGATCTCGGAATAGTTGCCGATATGGCTGATGACGTTATTGTCATGTACGGAGGAAGAATTGTTGAACAGGGTTCTGTATACAGCATTTTCCACCACCCCCGCCACCCATACACAAAGGGGTTGATATGTTCCCTGCCCGACTTGACAAAAAAGGGTGAAAAGCTCATTCCCATAAAGGGAAATCCTATTGATCTTCTGAATCTTCCCAAAGGTTGTGCATTCGCTCCAAGATGCGAGAGCTGTCTTAAAGTCTGTATTGACCACATGCCGGCCGAACATGCCACAGAAGATGGACATAGAACCGCCTGCTGGCTTTATGACGAGAGGGCAAATAACAGCGGGGAGGTAAAAAATAATGGTTAATTCAGAAGTTCTATTAGAAGTCAGTAATCTAAAACAATATTTTCACATAAGAAATAACCTGGGAGAAAAAGCGTCTGTTAAAGCTGTTGATGACGTTACATTTAATATATATATAGGAGAGACTCTTGGTCTTGTGGGTGAATCAGGTTCGGGAAAGACCACTCTCGGACGTTCAATCTTGCGAATCTATGATCCTACTGATGGCCGGATTAAATTTTCCGGAGTCGATATAACAAAACTCCAAAAGGATAAGCTATTGCCTTACAGGAAGAAGATGCAATATATTTTCCAGGATCCATACGCATCGCTTGACCCGCGTATGACTGTCTCCGACATTGTCGGTGAGGCTTTGGATATTCACAAACTTGCCTCTTCAAAAAAGGACAGGGAAGATAAAATAAGAGACCTCCTGAAGCTTGTCGGCCTCAATACCGAACACTCTTCGCGTTATCCGCATGAATTTTCAGGCGGTCAGCGTCAAAGAATCGGTATAGCCCGCGCCATAGCGGTAGAGCCCGAATTCATTGTTTGTGACGAACCTGTCTCTGCGCTTGATGTGTCGATCAGGGCGCAGATTATAAATACACTTGAAGAGATGCAGGAAAGATTGAACCTCACATATCTGTTCATCTCCCACGATCTCGGTGTCGTCAGACATACCTGTGACAGGGTCGGGGTTATGTATTTGGGGCATTTTGTTGAGTTGGTCGAATCGGAGGAACTTTATAAAAATCCTCTGCATCCGTATACTCAGGCACTGCTTACAGCAATTCCGGAACCAGATCCGGAAATCGCAAAAAAGAGGAACAGAATCATTCTGAAGGGTGAAATACCATCACCTGTAAATCCTCCTTCAGGCTGCAAGTTCAGGACAAGATGTCCTTTTGCCAAGGATATATGCTCACAGCAGGTACCTGAATTCAAAGACCAGGGTAATGGTCACTACGTAGCTTGCCACTTTACCGGTAAAATCTGAGCGTTATAAGTTTTCCATATTACAATATGCTACAGGTTCATTTTAACTTAATGAGGTCGACATTTAGTTAAAAATATAAAGGTATAAATTATTTTATACTGTTGAAATCTCAAAAATTGTAATATTGGATTTAATTTATAGATATTTTTTTAAACCACTTAACTAAAATCTAAATAATAGGGGGTATAATAATGAAAAGAACATTAACTTTTATTCTTGCTCTTACTGTATTAGTAACAGTATTTGCAGGCTGTGGAAGCTCTTCAGGCTCTTCAGGCTCCACAAGCTCTTCAAGCTCTTCAAGCTCCGGAAAGACTATCAGCGCAACTATAGCTTCCGAGCCAAAGACACTCGATCCGTCCCTCAACAATTCAGTTGACGGAGGAAATTACATTTTATGCGGGTTTGAAGGTTTAGCCACTACCGGTAAAGACGGAACAATCGTACCCGGTGCCGCTGAAAAATGGGAAATCAGTTCTGACGGCCTTGTTTGGACATTTCACATTCGTAAGGAGGCAAAATGGTCCGACGGCAAAGATGTAACTGCAAATGATTTTATTTACTCATGGAAGAGAACGGTTGACAAGGAAACAGCTTCTGACTACGCATACTACATCTACTTCATCAAGAATGGTGAAAAGATCAATTCAGGCGAAGCTGATATTAATACATTGGGTGTAAAGGCTACTGATGATAAAACTCTTGAAGTAACTCTTGAAAACCCATGCCCGTTCTTTACTGAGATAATTGCATTCCCTGTTTTGGTGCCTCAGAGAGAAGATATCGTATCAAAGGATGCATCCAAATGGGCACTTGATCCAAAGACCTATATAGGAAACGGTCCTTACAAACTCGTAAGCTGGGAACATGATTCAAAGATTACCTTTGAAAAAAGTGATACTTACTGGGGCAAAGACTCCATTGTAGCACCAAAGATCGAGTGGTATCTGATGAATGACCAGAATGCTATCCTGAGTGCATTTAAGAATGGTCAGGTTGTATATGCAAAGAACATACCAACTGACGAAATTGAAGCAGAAAAGAAAGCAGGTAATTTAAAAATACTACCATTGCTCGGAAATTACTATATTGACCTTGTAAACAACAAGCCTCCGTTTGATAATCCAAAAGTAAGAAAGGCCCTCTCATTGGCTATAGACCGTAATTATCTGGTTGAAAAGGTCAAAAAAGGCGGAGAGACCCCGGCATCAGGCTTCGTACCATATGGTATTGCCGACGTTAAACAGGATCCTGACTTCCGTACGACCGGAGGGGAGTTAATCTCCACAAAACCGGAAGATTACCAGAAGAATATTGCTGAAGCTAAGAAACTTCTTGCCGAAGCAGGTTATCCTGACGGAAAGGGTCTGCCAAAGATTACATACGGATTGAATGCCGGTGCGGGACATGAGCCTGTTGCTGAAGCTGTTCAACAGATGTGGAAGGAAAATCTGGGCGTTGAAGTTGAAATCCTTGCTCAGGAATGGAACGTATTCCAGCAGTCAAGAAAAGATGGTGTTTATAGCATAAATAGAAACGGTTGGTTAGGGGATTATTTGGATCCGTCAACCTTCATGGATGTATTTACAACCGGAAACGGACAGAACAATGCTCAATACAGCAATCCAAAATACGATGAATTGATTTCAGCAGCAAGAAAAGAAACAGATGCTGCAAAACGTATTCAGATGTTCCATGATGCGGAAAAAATCCTTATGGATGATTCTCCAATAGCTCCGCTGTATTTCTATACGGAACCTGTTGTTGTATCTAAGGATTTGCAGGGAGTTGTCAATACAAAACTTGGATGGGTATTCTTTAACTGGGCATCCTTTAAGTAATTAGATTTAAAAAAACCTGTAGTTACTGGTTTACCAGTAATTACAGGTTTTTTGGTGCCCAGAGCCGGAATCGAACCAGCGACACGGGGATTTTCAGTCCCCTGCTCTACCGACTGAGCTATCTGGGCAGGTGGTGGGCCTTCAGGGGCTCGAACCCCGGACCAACCGGTTATGAGCCGGTTGCTCTAACCAACTGAGCTAAAGGCCCTTGAAAAGGACGAATTTTAGTATAATAAAAAAGTGGAATTAAGTCAATAGTAAACTTATAATTTATTTAACGATTTTTCAATAACGACATTGCATTCAAAAATAGCAAACTTTGCTAGGAAAGTCTTAAATTATTTGATAAAATTGAATTATGAAAGAATAAAGAAAAAAGGTTGGGAATTTGACTCATGGGTATAATTCAAAATTTGGAGTACTTATCACAGCTTGTTGCTGTACCGGGTTATGAAAAGGATGCGGCTGAGAAATGCTCTGTTCTGTTTTCTGACTGGTGCGACCAGGTCCGGGTTGATAAGTTTTTTAATGTGATTTGTTTGAAAAGGGGATATAACAAAGCCGCAAAAAGACTGATGATAACTGCGCACATAGACGAGATCGGTTTTTTGGTTAATTCCATAGATGATAAAGGCTTTGTGGGAATTACAAATGTAGGCGGAATAGACAGCAAAATACTTTTGGCCCAGGAGGTAATAATCCACGGAAGGCAGGATATTATCGGAATTATCGGAGCAGCGCCTCCGCATCTGCTGAAGGCAGAGGATGTGGGCAAAGCTGTAAAGCTGCGCGATATCAGGGTAGATACGGGATTGTGCGGGGGTGAACTGAAAAAATATGTATCGGTAGGAGATACTGTTTCACTGAGATCAAAATTTATAAAAATGAACGATCAAAAGGTCAGCGGAAAGGCCATGGACAACAGAGCCAGCATTGCCTGCCTGCTTGAAATACTCAGGCTGCTCAAGGATGTCAATCATGAAAATGATTTGATATTTGTAGCTTCCACACAGGAGGAAACCTATCTGACGGGGGTTATGACGGCAGCATATGCACTTAGGCCCGATGCCGCAATGGTTGTAGATACCTGTCATGGAGATATTCCCGACCTGCCAAAGGATGTGTCTTCAACGCCGGGAAAAGGGCCGGAGATATCCATAGGGCCGAATTTACAGCCCAGGCTGGTATCAAAAATCTTTGAACTGGGGAAGGAAAACGGTATTCCGTTTCAAAAAATGGTTGAAGCCGGGGACACGGGAACGGAGGCATGGGCAACACAGGTCAGTGCTGCCGGAATACCTACGGCTCTGCTTTCAATACCCATAAGATATATGCATACGGCTATTGAAACAGTCAATCTGGAGGATATAAAATACACAGCCAGAATGGTTTCGGAATTTGCTAAATTAAGCAGCGAACAGTTGGGGGAATTACTATGCTTATAAAAGAGTTGACGGATTTGAACGGTGTATCGGGCAATGAAAATGAGGTAAGAGAATTTATCATTGACAAAATACAAAACCTGTGTAATTCCTACCGGGTGGATTCCATCGGTAATATCATAACATTTAAAAAAGGCGGCAGCAGCAAATTAAAGGTCATGCTGTCGGCACATATGGATGAGGTTGGTTTCATTGTATCGGGACATACCGAAAAAGGCTTTATAAAGTTTAAAGCGGTGGGAGGTATAGATGACAGGATCCTTCCGGGAAAAAAAGTTGCAATCGGAAAAAAGAGGCTGGGCGGAGTTATAGGAATAAAGCCGATACACCAGCAGGAGCGGGAAGAGAGAGAAAAGGTATCAAAGATTAAAAATTTATATATTGATGTGGGCGCCGACTCAAGGGACGAGGCCGAAAAGCTTGCCCCACTGGGTGAATTTATTGCTTTTGACAGCGATTTCATACAGCTTGGACAGGATTGCATAAAGGCGAAAGCTCTTGACGACAGGGTGGGCTGTGCAGTGCTGATAGAGGCGCTTAAGCACAGCTATGATTTTGATCTCTATGCCTGCTTTACGGTTCAGGAGGAAGTGGGGCTCAGAGGTGCACAGGTCGCCGCATACGGTGTAATGCCCGACGTGGCATTAGTTATTGAAGGTACCACCTGCGCCGATGTACCCGATGTGGAGAAACATGACTATTCAACCATACTTGGAAACGGTGCGGCTCTGACCATAATGGACAGAACCTGTTACTGCGACAGGGAACTGGTTCAATATCTATATGAGACGGCAGTTCAAAACAATATAAAAGTTCAGTATAAACAGACCACTACAGGGGGGAACGATGCAGGACAGATTCAAAGGACGGGTACTGGCGTCAAAACCGCATCCATATCGGTGCCCTGCAGATATATACATTCTCCCGTATCAGTAATGGATATAAGGGATTATGAGGCTGTTGAGCGTCTTACCATTGCTGCCTTATATCAAATCAGCAAAGATAAGGATTTTTTGAGGAAGCAGTAGCGGAAATCAGAATTATTAATATGTGGTTATATTTGAGCTGGGATAATAGCTCAAACAGATATAAAACTATAGTTTGGAGGACTATTATGCAGGAAACATTAAAATTGGTAACCCAGGTATTTGGAGTTTCGGGCAATGAGGATGAGATAAGAGAAACAATAACAAATGAGATAAAAAAACATGTGGATGACATAAGAATTGATGCCATGGGCAATCTGATAGCCGTTAAAAGGGGTAAGAAGAAGAAAATAATGCTTGCAGCGCATATGGACGAGATAGGCATTATTACAACTTTTATTGATGACAATGGCTTTATCAGATTTTCCAATATAGGCGGAGTGTCACAGCTGACCGCTCTGGGACAGAGAGTCCGGTTCAGAAACGGAACAATCGGAACTGTAAGCAAGGAAGAAAAACTTGAAGATATAAGGGGCCTTAAGCTGGCAAAAATGTATATTGACATAGGGTGCAAAACCAGGGAAGAAGCGGAAAAGCTGGTCAAGATAGGTGATGCGGCCAACTTTACAGGCGATTTTACCGTTCAGGGAGACTGCGCCATCTCAAAGGCCATGGATGACAGAAGCGGCTGTGCCGTACTTATAGAACTCATAAAATCACTTCCAAAAACCGATAACGAAATTTACTTCGTTTTTACAACCCAGGAGGAGGTGGGGCTTAGAGGAGCCAAAACGGCTGCATTCGGAATAATGCCCGACTGTGCCATCGCTTTGGACGTCACGCTCACAGGTGATACCCCGGAATGCGACAAGCGGGAAGTGAAACTTGGAGGGGGACCTGCCATAAAGGTAAAGGACTCTTCCTACCTTGCTCATCCGGCAATCCGCAGAGAGCTTGAGTATCTGGCGGCCGAAAATGGAATTCCATATACATTAGAGCTTTTGGACAGAGGCGGCAGTGATCCCGGCGCCATACAGACAACAGGTATGGGAGTCCCCTGCGGAGGAATTTCCATTCCGTGCAGATATGTTCATTCTCCGGCCGAAATGGTCAGCCTTGAGGATCTGGAAAACTGTGTAAAACTCACTTCGCTCTTTATAAAAAACTATAGATGATAGGATACGGGTTAAATGTTTAAATTAGATATGAACAACATGACGCCAAAGAGAAGTTTGGCGTTGTTTTTTCTTGCATCAACAGCAGTCCTGTGGAGTCTGGGAGGACTGCTCATAAAGCTTGTGAACTGGAATCCCATAGCCATAGCGGGGGCCCGCAGTCTTATCGCCGCTCTTTTAATTTTATTTTTTATAAAAAAGCCTGATTTCAAGTTTAGCTTTTTAAAATTCTCGACAGCCTTTGTATATGCTGCTACCGTAATTGCATTTGTTGCGGCCACAAAACTTACGACCGCGGCCAATGCAATAATCCTTCAATATACCGCCCCAATATATGTGGCAATATTCGGAGCAATTTTTCTTAAAGAGAAGGTAAGATGGTATGATGTCATTACGATAGCTGTGGTACTGGGCGGGATGGTACTTTTCTTTATTGATAAATTAACCTCGGGAGGAATGCTCGGGAATCTCATTGCAATAAGCAGCGGAGTATTTTTTGCATTTGTCGCTCTGCTCTTAAGACTTCAAAAGGATGATTCACCGCTGGACAGAATTTTCTGGGGCAATATTATGACTGCCGTTATAGGCTTACCTTTTATGTTTCAATCCATACCGGATACAAAAAGTATGGTCGGAATAGGACTTCTCGGGATTTTTCAGCTGGGCTTTTCATATGTTTTATTCTCAGTTGCAATTAAAAATGTTTCTGCCCTTGAAGCAGTGCTGATTCCGGTAATAGAACCCATTTTAAATCCCATATGGGTGGCGCTTGTGGTTCATGAGGTGCCGGGAGTCTATTCACTCATCGGGGGAAGTATTGTTCTGATTATTATTACATTGAGATGCATTTATACATACTATTTGTCGAAAAAGCGGGAAGCAGTTATAAAAAAGCAGGAATTTGCGGGGCTGTCATAGAAAATATATCACTGAATATACTATGAAAAGGGGTGCTTTTATGAATATTACATTTCTTGGAGCAGCTAAAACAGTAACAGGTTCATGTTATTTAATAGAGGCAGGGGATAAAAAATTCCTTGTGGACTGTGGTATGTTTCAGGGCAGGGCCAATGAAGTTCTTTTAAATGCCGAACCTTTCCCGTTCAATCCGGAAGAATTGGATTTTATGCTGCTTACGCATGCTCATATCGATCATAGCGGAAGAATTCCAAAGCTTTTCATGGATGGGTTCAAAGGTACGATCTATGCTACAAAACCAACGGTTCAACTGTGCGGGATAATGCTTCCTGACAGCGGCCACATACAGGAGATGGAAAATGAATGGCTCAACAGGAAAAGGCAGAGAGCGGGCAAACCGCCTGTTGAGCCTTTGTATACTGTAAAAGAGGCCACCGGCTGCCTGGGCTTGTTTAAAGGTGTGGCCTATGGAGAGGCAATTGGTGTAA
This sequence comes from Bacillota bacterium, assembly GCA_023426005.1. Classification (GTDB taxonomy): domain Bacteria; phylum Bacillota; class Clostridia; order Acetivibrionales; family DSM-1351; genus Ruminiclostridium. The sequence goes on from JAFABO010000109.1 coordinate 17,790, forward strand.
CGGACGATATCCGTGTCAGATTCAATGATGCAGGACATGTTCTGGGGTCTGCAATAATTGAGATTTGGATCAGGGAAAACGGAAGGGATACCAAGATAGTATTCAGCGGCGATCTTGGCAACAAGGGAGTTCCGTTATTACGGGATCCGGCTGTAATTGCCGATGCCGATTATCTCGTGGTGGAATCGACTTACGGCAACAGGCTTCATACGCTGAAAAAGGATAGGGACAGGCTGGAAAGGCTTATCAATATAATAACCGACACTATTGCCAGGAAAGGAAATGTTATTATACCATCCTTTGCAGTTGGAAGGACCCAGGAAATAATTTATGATCTCAATAAATACATGGATGTTTTTGGAGATGCGGTCAACAGGATTTTAAATATTCCGGTATATGTTGACAGCCCTCTTGCTACCTCGGCCACTGAGATATTCAGACAAAATCTTGACTGCTTTGATGAAGAGGCAAAGCAATATATTGCAAACGGGGATAATCCTCTGGATTTTCCGGCACTTAAGTTTACGCAGTCTCCCGAAGAATCCAAAAAACTCAATGAGAATACCGAGAGTACCATAATCATTTCCGCCAGCGGTATGTGTGAAGCGGGCAGGATTAAACATCACCTCAAGCACAACCTGTGGAGGAAGGAATCCACTATTCTCTTTGTTGGTTATCAGGCGGAAGGTACATTGGGAAGGAGACTTCTGGACGGGGCATCCAGGGTAAAACTATTTGGTGAGGAAATTTCTGTAAATGCAAGGATAGAAGCCATTGACGGATTTTCCGGACACGCCGACAAAGAGGGGCTTCTGTCGTGGATCGGCAGCATTGGCAAAAAGCCGAAGCAGGTATTTATTGTCCATGGTGAGCTTGAGGTTATGAATGAATTTGCACAGACCATAACTGAGGAATTCGGATTGAAATGTATTATTCCTGCAAGAGGTGACAGCTATGTAGTAACCGCCGAAAATGTATATGAAAGCGTTCCGAGGGCTGATGTCAGAAAGAGATTCAGAAGGCTGGCCGTGGTCGAAATGCTGGAGACCCTGCGGGAGGAATTTGAGGAACTGGCTGAGATTCTTAAGGGAGATCTCAAACAGGAAAGATCGGATGTTGAGATTGATGAAGTCGCAGCCAAGCTGAAACTGGTAGAAAAATCAATTTTAGAAGCAATAAAATAGAAAAAATTGAGATTCATTATTTTATGATATTGTAAAAATTTATTAAATATAGACAAAAAGCAATGAGGATACTCATTGCTTTTTGTCTATATTTACACCTTTAAAACACCTGATAATGAAGGATTTGAGGAATATTGACCAGATGGAAGGAAATCATATTATTTCATACAAAACATGAAGTATAGTCGTATAATTAATAGCAATTAATACATATTAGTGATTTTGAAGAAATTGAATAATTGACATTTTTTTTGAAAGTTTGTATAACTTATAAGGATGTTAAAGTACCAAAAGATCTAATAAGTAATTGACAGAAAATATAAAAGCAACTTATCAAAGGTGAAAAAAGTTGAGGGTTGCAATACTTTTGGGGGACTAGATATGAATATCTTAAAATTAAGGAAAAAAGCAACTTTTTCTTTAATTGCATTAATGATGTGCAGTACACTGCTTTACTCTGCGAATAATACTTTTAATATAACCGGACGCATAAACAGACAAGTTGAAATTATAAAAGAAAAAGAAATGAAATATGTATATAGCCAGAATAATCAGTCAGGTGACAAATATTCGGAAAATAGTGATAAACCTGCCGGCACTAATGTCCAGGGAAACTACGGCGGTGTCCTGGGGCAGAAAATTGCAAATGTACATAATTATCAGAATTATATGCTGCTGGAGCAAAGTGAAAAAACCGGCTCAAATAAATCCATATCCGAACTGCTGCAGAATCTGTCTAAAATCGATTCCCTGTATGGGGAGCTGGAGAACCGGATAAATGAGGATTCTTACAGGGATAAAAATTTTGGGATCTATTATGTTTTCAGTTTTGATTATACTATGAATGCCCTGAAGGAGCTGGATAACTCCATTGACAGGATATCGGCCGCCCAAAAGGTACCCAAAGCGCTGCTGGCATCGGTTTTATTCAGGGAAATGATGTTTCTGGGCCAGGAGGATTTGCTTGACGGGCTGCCCGTTATCGGAGGGAAGTCCATGGGGATATGCCAGATTGGCATTGAAAATGTGAGATATAATGAACAGATTGTTCACGGCGAAAAATCACTGATAACAGGTGAATCCGATGAACAGATAAAAACAATGCTGCAGAACCCCAAGCATGCGGTTTATTTTTGTGCCGTACAGCTGAGAGCCAGAGCCGTTAAATTGACGGAAGATCCTGAAATAGATCTTAATAAGCTGAACGAGGAACAGCTGAAGACGGTACTTGAAAATTATAATCTTTCCAAGGTATCGGTTGACATTGGCCCTATAAAAACAAAGGAAACCTATGCTGCTGAGACTTACAGATACTATGAGCTGTTCAAGCAGTATTACAAGCTGCAATAGGAAGAAGCCGGAAATTAAGGCAAGCAGAGTAATTGACTTGGGTAAATAAAGCAGAATTGCTATTTTTAAAAAGAAAGTGTAATGCATATGAAATTACACTTTCTTTTTATGTAGATATGTAATAAAATATTTCCTGTAGAATATTTGGAAATCAATCATAATTCGACAGCATTGATTTACAGTAGGATGGTTTATTTAATTTAATTTTATGGAGGACGGATAGAATGGTAGGGTCATTTTTATTAACGCTATTGCCGATTTTGGTAATAGTCTGTATGCTTGTCATCTTTAAAAAGTCGGCTGATATCAGCGGTATTGTTGGCTGGCTATGCGTTTCCGCAGTGGCATTTCTGTTTTTCAACACTTCTTTGGAAGTGATATTGAGATCGACGGTTTCGGGTATTATCAGATCGTTCCCTGTTTCACTGATAGTTTTGACATCACTTTTTATGATGGCTTATATGGAAAAGACGGGTGCGCTGAAGAGAATAATTATTTTCATTAAAACCATCTCAAGCCATAATAAAGCAGTTCAGATTATGATGATAAATATTGGTTTCGGAACGCTTATGGTTGCGGTAGGTGCCACGCCTGTTTCACTTTTGCCGCCCATACTCATTGCTATGGGATATTCTACCTATGTTGCAATCGCACTTCCTTCAATCGGTTATGACGCCCTCTGTACATATGCTCTGCTGGGTGCGCCGGTAGTGGCCTTTGTAGATTTTGCCAACAGGTTTTTAGGCTCCGGCAATGAGATAACGCCTTCCCAGGCCGGCAGTATTTTCTACATGTTCCTGCCTGTCGTTTCAACACTGATCGGTTTCTGCATGCTCTACATCGTTGACAAGTGGAACGGAATCAAGAAGGGTTTCCTGCCCTGCATTGTCACAGGCGGAGTAATTGCAGTTGTAGCTTATTTTACAAACAAAGTTGATAATCTTGTTACCCTCACAGGTGTTCTTTGCGGACTGGCAGTGATAGTTGTAATGGCGCTCTATTTAAAAGTTACGGGTAAAAATGTTATTGACAGAAGCAAGCTTACAGAAGAAGAGAAGGCTTATGAGAAACAATATCCGCTTTGGAAAGCACTGAGTCCATGGATTATATTGATCGGCCTTATTCTTGTACTGAATCTTCCAAAGCCGGCGTATGACTTTTTATATAACCTGAAGCTGCCTATCAACGGTATTGCTGTGGATGGCAAGGGTATTGTCACAAGGGCGGTATGGAATGCCTATACCTGGATCGCGGTGGCAGTTGTTGTATCCATGCTCTTTATCAGACCAAAGGCCTCACAGGTTAAAGAATCTTTCAAAGTATGGTGGAAAAGAGCTCCCAGACCTGTTTTCTCTGCGGCAATATTCTTTGCCATCGGAGAAATCATGAACTATTCAAATTGGAGCATGGAAACCATGAAATACCAGTCGGCCAGTATGATAAAAGTGCTTGCGGATGTTTCGGCCAATGCCTTCAGCGGCGCCTACGGGTTTATAACAGGGTTTATCGGATTGTTCGGAGGCTTTATTACGGGCAGTGAAGCATCGACAATCGCAATGTTTGCAAACTACACCATGGAGACTGCAAAGAATCTGAATATGGGCTTAAACGGACTTATTATCGCCACTGCGGCCCTGGCTTTCGGAGGGGGACTCGCAAGTGTCATATCCCCTGCCAAGCTCCAGAACGCAGCGGCCTCCATTGACAAGCTGGGGGAAGAGAACAAGGTAATAAGAATCGCATTTGTTTTTGCACTGATTTTGACCCTTGTTACCTCCGTATATGCTCTGATGCTGCTGAAAATAGGAGTTAATATCTAAATAATAAATAATTAATCCGTTGTGCCGGTAAAGCTGAGAAACCGGCTGACACTACAAGTTAAAATAATGCAGTACAATACACAGGGCACAAGTTTCAATAACTTGTGCCCTGTCTTTGGTAAAAAGGCTGCATGATTTATTCATCAAATAATAAAATAACTGTTTGGGTTATTGCCAATAATACGTTATAATAGAATTGTTTTGTAAAAGGTAAATTTATGCATACGCCTTATATGGCCAATTAACCTCCTTTATTCGCCGCATTGCGATAAAGGATAATTACTTACATAACATTTTTGGGGCCACAGATGTGGCTCATGGAGGTTGATATGAAGCAGATCGAAATATACACGGATGGTGCATGCTCAGGCAATCCGGGTGCCGGGGGCTGGGGTGCGGTGCTGATATATGGGGAACACAAAATAGAGATGTCAGGTTATGAAGAATCGACAACGAATAATAAGATGGAGCTGACAGCTGCTCTGGAGGCGCTGAAAAAGCTAAAGGAACCTTGCAGTGTTAATTTGTACAGCGACAGCGCCTATCTTATAAACGCCTTTACACAGGGCTGGATTGACAAATGGCTTAAAACAGGCTGGAAGCGGAATAAAAATGAAGAAGTAAAAAATGTTGAGCTTTGGAAGGAGCTCTTACGTTTATCGGATTATCACAAAATAAATTGGATAAAGGTAAAAGGGCATGCAGATAATGAAATGAACAACCGGTGTGACAAGCTGGCTACCGATGAAATCAAGAAAGCGGCTGTAAGGCAATAAATATTGACTGATAGAGCGCAAAAAAAATTAATAACCAATTGATCAAAAGACGGAGGTTTAAAGCATGGAATACTTTGAAAAGACAATTAAAACAGAGGATATTTATAAAGGAAATATTATTGAGGTTCAAAATCTTACAGTCACTCTGTCAAATGGAAAGGAAGCTACCAGGGATATAGTTTTGCATCCCGGTGCATCAGTTGTAATACCAATAAATGAAAACGGAGAACTCTATATGGTAAAGCAGTTCAGAAAGCCGCTTGACCGGACAACGCTTGAGCTTCCTGCCGGCAAGCTGGATTCTGCCGGAGAAGATCCAAAGTCATGCGCCGAAAGGGAACTGATGGAGGAAACGGGGTTAAGAGCTGAGAAGCTGGAGCATTTAATCAGCATCCATACTACACCCGGTTTTTGCAATGAGGTCATCCATATGTACACTGCTACAGGGTTAACCCAGGGTGAAGCCTGTACGGATGAGGATGAGTTTTTGGATGTTGAAAAAATTCATGTTTCCGAACTGGTCAGCATGATACTTGAACACAGGATAACCGATGCTAAAACCATCATTGGCGTATTGCTGGCTGAAAGAAAATTAAGAGAAGAAAAACAGTTATAGTAATATCTTATGTTTATCCGGCATATATTTTAATGTAAAAGACTTTTTACATCAAAAAAGATAAAAAATGCCGGAGGAACACACGATGTTAAAGAATACGGGCAAAGTTATCAAGGACTATATCAAGAACAATAAAATAATGTACTTTAGCTTGTTCCTGTTTTATATGGTTGGTATTGTGCTGGGAGCAGCCTCGGTGAATGATCTGGATTTTCAGCAAAAGGATGAAATGGTCACATTTTTTAACGGATTTTTAAAGCTTTTGGACAATGACAATTTCAGTCAAATAAACTTATTTAAGACATCATTGCTGGATAATTTAAAGCTGGTGGGTTTATTCTGGCTGCTTGGGCTGACGGTCATCGGGGTTCCGATGTATTATGTTATCATCGGTATGAGGGGGTTCAGCACCGGTTTCAGCTCGGGTATCATAATGGGGGTTTTGGGAACAAAAGGAATTCTGATATCTTCTATTTGCTTTGTTCCAAAAGAAATTATATTGGTTCCATGCCTGCTTGCACTTGGTGTCAATGGTATGAAACTGTCAGGCAGCTTTTTTAAAACCTGGCTCAAAAAAGACGGATTTCAGGATATGGGAGTTAAGCAAAAGATAATGCCATATAATTTTGTAGCCGCTTTTTTTTCATTTTTTATTTTATTAGCTACACTTGTTGAGACGTTTTTATCTTCAGGAGCATTGAAACTGATTAAAATTTAATCCTAAAGCTGGAAATTTCAACAATTATATGGAATAATTATGTTAAATATAGATAAAAAATACAAAATGTTCTTTAAATATAGAAATATTTGTTATAGAATATAAGTTAAAGATTAAGTCGGTTAAAAAATGGTAAACACGTGCTTAACTAAAAATAAAGGAGTCGTTTTTAATGGAAGTTCAGGTCGAAAATTTTATCAATTTTCTTGAAAGAGATAAGAGATTGTCTCTAAACACCCTTCAGTCCTACAGGAGGGATATCGAGCAGTACACTACATATCTGAGGGAGATAAATGCTGCAAATATTTCCGCTACGAATAAAACAACAGTAATAGCTTATCTTCTGCATCTTCAAAAGAAAGGCAGGGCAACCTCGACTATTTCAAGAAATCTGGCTTCAATACGGTCTTTTTATCAATTTTTGCATAAGAACAAAATAATAGATATTGATCCAACATCAGAGCTTGAATCGCCGAAGGTCGAAAAGAAGCTGCCCCAGATACTGTCTACTCAGGAAGTGGAATTGTTGCTTGACCAGCCAAAATGTCTTGATTTAAAGGGGATCAGGGATAAGGCCATGCTGGAATTGCTCTATGCAACAGGCATAAGAGTTTCTGAACTTATTTCGCTTAACCTGATGGATATAAATCTGGATCTTGGATTTATAAAATGCAATAAAGGGACGAGGGAAAGAAGTATACCAATAGGTTCTATTTCAGTAGCGGCCGTTAATGAGTATCTTTTGAAATCCAGGAATTTCCTCATTCAGGATGCAAATGAAGAAGCCCTGTTTGTAAATGTAAATGGTAAGAGATTAACAAGACAGGGTTTCTGGAAAATAATCAAGCATTACAAAAATCAGGCAAACATAAATAAAGACATCACTCCGCATACTTTGAGACACTCCTTTGCCGCACACCTGCTGGAGAATGGGGCCGATCTCAGATCTATACAGGAGATGCTGGGTCACTCGGACATATCCTCAACACAGATTTATGCCCAGATAGCAAAAAATAAGATCAAGGAGATTTACAAAAAAACTCATCCGAGAGCATGATTTTAAATCTTAACCGGAGGGCCGCCGCAATAGTTATTGAAAAATAACGTGCGCGGCTTCTTTTAGTGTATAGAAATTTATAGCTTTTTATAAAGTCCCTATAAAAATAAATATAACAATTGACAGAGGTATTAAGTGGAAGTATTATATAAGTCATCATCTTAATGCATTGAAACATGCCGGCTTGTCTTTTTAATAATTGTTTCAAATAATGGAAATATTATTATTTAGCCATAGCAGAAAAGTACTTTACTATTTTCCGGGGATTCGGAGGGATTAATTATGAGGATGTATGACATAATTGAGAAAAAGCGGGATGGTTTCGAACTGTCACAGGAAGAAATAAAATTTTTTATTTCTGAATACTGCAATAGCAAAATTCCAGATTATCAGGCTGCGGCATTTTTGATGGCAATTTTTTTAAAAGGAATGAATGAAAGGGAAACCGCCCAGCTGACAGACGCTATGGCCCATTCGGGGGATATGATAGACCTGTCGGAAATTCCGGGGATAAAGGTGGATAAACACAGTACCGGAGGGGTTGGAGACAAAACAACCCTGATACTCGGGCCCATTGTTGCTGCCTGCGGCATACCTGTTGCAAAAATGTCAGGCAGGGGTCTTGGCCACACAGGCGGTACAATCGACAAGCTCGAAGCAATCCCGGGATTCAATACCAGCATTTCCAGAGAGGCTTTTATTCAAAATGTAAAGGATATAGGCATTGCAATTGCAGGCCAAACAGGGAATTTAGCGCCTGCCGATAAGAAAATATACGCCTTGCGGGATGTGACCGCAACTGTAAACAACATACCGTTGATCGCCAGCAGCATAATGAGCAAAAAGCTGGCGTCGGGTGCCGACAGGATTGTATTGGATGTCAAGACCGGCAGCGGTGCATTTATGAAAACTCTTGAGGACTCTGTAAAACTGGCGCAGGCCATGGTGAAAATTGGTGAGAACACCGGACGGCATACAGTTGCTGTTGTTACCGAAATGGATATACCACTTGGAAAAGCAGTCGGCAATTCCCTGGAGATAATTGAGGCGGTGGAAACACTTAAGAACAGAGGCCCGCAGGATCTGGCAGAGGTATCTTTTGAGCTGGCGGCACGGATGTTGGAGCTGAGCGGAAAAGGCAGCTTTGAACACTGCCGGGAGTTGGTCCGCGATGCAGTTGAAAGCGGAAAGGCAATAAAGAAGTTTGAAGAATTAATAGCCAGACAGGGCGGCAGCAAAGAAGTCATAGCTGACTACAGCCTGTTTCCTCAGGTCAGACAGGTATTTGAGTATAAAGCCGATACAGCCGGCTATATCAGTAATATGAAAACAGATACAATCGGCGTCGCATCTCTGGAACTTGGAGCAGGCCGGGAAACCAAGGAAAGCACAATCGATTATGCCGCCGGAATATATTTTAATAGGAAGACAGGCGACAGAGTGGAAAAGGGAGAAGTTATCGCTACCCTCTATACAAACAGGGAGGAGAAAATTTCTCAGGCTTGCAGTTTACTCAAGCAGGCCATAGGCCTGAGTGACAGGAAGCCTGAGAAAAAGCCGCTGATACTGGCATATATAGACAGCAGGGGTGTAGAACTGAAATAATTATAAATATTTTGACCAAGAACAGAATATACACTAACCGTCCTGCATAACAATTAACTAGGACAGATATACCATTGTGAAATAGTTAATAATTGGAGGGACCTTAGTGAGAAGAATGTCGTTATTGGTATACATATTAGTAATAGCTCTTGTGCTGATGCCGGCTGCAGTATTTGCTGATGCGGATGAAGCCGCTGTTGAAGCCTCCGCAAAGTATGATGATGTTGCGGTAAACAAACTTATTACAAAAACGAATGTATTGGACCTGAAAGCTAAATCCGCGGTTTTGATGGATGCTGCTTCAGGTAAAATACTGAATGAAAAAAACAGCCATGAAAAGCTCCCCATTGCAAGTGTGACAAAGGTTATGTCAATGCTGCTGGTCATGGAGGCTGTGGACTCGGGAAAGCTTTCATTTGATGACAGGGTCAGTGTTTCCGACTATGCGGCCGGTATGGGAGGTTCACAGGCATACCTTGAGGCCGGAGAAGAGTTCACGGTTACAGAAATGATGAAGGCCCTCGCCATCCACTCCTCCAATGATGTTACGGTTGCTCTTGCTGAAAAGGTCAGCGGCAGTGAAGAAACCTTTGTTGCAGATATGAACAGGAAAGCTGCCGAGCTTGGAATGAAAGACACGCACTTCCTTGATTGTACCGGGCTTAATGATGAAGGCTACAGTTCTGCGCATGACATTGCCCTGATGTCCCGTGAACTGGTTGTGAAGCATCCAAAGGTTCTGAAATTTACCGGAACCTGGCAGGATACTTTCAGGAATGGAACCTTTAAGCTTGATAATACAAATAAACTTATAAGATTTTATGCCAATACCGACGGCTTGAAAACAGGTTTTACAAACAAGGCAGGCTTCAATCTGGCGGCAACCACCAACCGCAATAATTTAAGGCTGGTATCGGTAGTGCTGGGAGAGCCTGATTCCAATACAAGGTTTGCAGAAGCCAGAAAACTTCTTGATTACGGTTTCGCAAATTATGAAAGGATAGGATTGGACAAAAAGGGTGAACTGGTAGGGAATATAACTGTTAAAAAGGGTACAAAGCTTCAGACAACTGCTGCCTACGGAAGCGATACCAGCGTATTGGTGGCCAAGGGTGAAAAGGGCAAGATCGAAAAGGAAGTTAAGCTGGTTCCTGAGCTAACGGCACCTATAGCCAAGGATCAAAAAGTTGGTGAGATCATTTATAAAATTGACAGTGTTGAGGTTGGCAGGTATGACTTGGTAGCCAATGAAAGTGTGAACAAAATAACATTTTCCAAACTTTTCACAAGATTGATAGTCAGGTGGTTCAGTGTGGGGAGAGCTTAACAGCTCTCCTTATTTATTACAGAATTAAATTTATTAAAAAGCCTTCAACAACGTTAATAACCGGGGATATAATCTTTCCCAGCATACCGCTTACTGCAAGAAGAATAAAAATAACCATTCCGTACTGTTCCAGGAGGTTAAAAAAACGGTATCTCCAGGTATTGAACAGATTGGCAATAACGTGATATCCATCGAACATCGGAAATGGGATCATGTTCAGAACAAAGAGAACTACGTTTATTCCTGCAGTTATCATAAAGAGCGATGCCACATTTTTACCGATATTGTTGTTATAGATATCAGAAATTAAAATTATTTTAGTCAAAACATAAAAAACAATTGCAATAAGCAGGTTCATCAATGGACCGGCGATTGAAACGAGGATATCATCTCTTCTGGGTCTCTTATAATATCTCGGATTGGTCATAACGGGTTTTGCCCAGCCAAAGCCTGCAACAAGCATGACAATGAAACCGATAATATCAATATGTGATCTGGGATCCAGAGTAATTCTTCCCTGGGATCTTGGGGTGGGATCCCCCAGTGCATCAGACATTTTTGCATGAGCAAACTCATGCAGGACAAAGCCCAATAATAGCCCGGGAATGGATAACAGCATATATATAGGATTTCTTAACATAGGTAACCTCCATAGTTTATAAAAAGCCTGCCAACATATTTAATAGTGTACAGATACTATATTTTACGCGATCTTTGCAAAAAAGTCTACCGGCTGAATATTATTGTAATTATTGCCCCTTTTATGATAATATAAATTGGTTGGGAAAATACAAGTATTATTATTTGCCGGCCGTGTTCCGGTTACATATATGGAGAAGAAATGGAAAGTGCTCTTACAAAAGCATGTACTTTAAAATTGGACAACTTCGAAGGCCCTTTTGATTTGTTATTTCATCTATTTGAAAAAAATCAGGTAGATATTTATGATATACCTATAAATACTATAACCGATCAATATCTGGATTATTTGTATACCATGCAGCAGCTTGACCTGGAAGTGGCAAGTGAGTTTCTTGTCATGGCGTCAACACTTTTACATATCAAGTCAAAGATGCTTTTGCCGGACAAAAAGGAACAGAAGGAAGAAGAGCTTGATCCCAGAGAAGAACTTGTCAGGCGCCTTATTGAGTACAAGCGCTACAAGGAATTTACCAGGGAGCTGAAAGAGCTGGAGAAGAAATGGGAAACAGTTGTATTCAGGCTTCCTGAAACACTTGATCTGCCGGTAAGGGAAGAAATACTCGAGATAGATCCCCAGGTACTCCGGCAGCAGTATCTGGCCATACTTGACAGAAACAAGAAAAAGATAAATGTAAGCGCCAGGAACATAACCAAGCTTATAGAACATGAGAAGGTATCTCTCAGAAGTAAAATGAGAGAAGTTATTAAACAGCTTCTGAGCAAAGTATCCTTTAAATTCTCAGAGTTGTTTTCGCTGAAGACAAAATCAAAGACAGAAGTTGTAACGGGCTTTATGGCAATACTGGAGCTGGCAAAGATGAGAAAGGTGAAGATTGTCCAAACACAGCAGTTCTCAGACATACACATTGTCAGTAATTCTGATGCCGGCAGTGAAGAAGGCAATTATGAATTATATAATGAAATTGACGAAAACGTGAGGGAGTTTTAAATGGATATAAGCACAATTGAAAGCATTATAGAGAGTCTGATTTTCTCTTATGGAGATGCTTTGTCCCTTGACAAGATATGTGAAATACTGGAACTGGACAAAAAAACTGTAAAAAACTTGATAAAGAACTTTATGGACAACTATAACAGGGCAAATAAGGGCATTATCATACGTGAGATAAATGATAAATATCAAATGTGTTCAAATCCGCAATATTTTGATTATGTGTCAAAGCTTTATCAAATAAGGCAGAAGCAGGCATTATCACAGGCAGCTTACGAAGTTCTGTCAATTATAGCGTATAATCAGCCTATAACGAAAGCAAAGATCGAACAGATAAGAGGAGTAAATTCTGACAGTGCCGTAACAAGGCTGCTTGAGAGAAATTTGGTAAAGGAAGCCGGAAAACTTGAAGCACCCGGAAGACCCAGGTTGTATGAAACCACCGATGAGTTTTTGAAATGCTTCGGCTTCAAATCCA
>JAFABO010000147.1 GCA_023426005.1 Bacillota bacterium
ATATAAAATGCATTGAAGAGGTGAAAGCGGGTAATAATGAATTTAAAAAGGCAAGTGAGACCATTTTGAACACAATTGCCGAGATTGAACTGGAGGAAGTAAAATACTTTATGGATAGGTTTGTTCCGAGCTTTCACCTTTCTCTTGACGAAATTGATTGAAGTAACCGTTGTGCCAATTTAATATTTTGTTTGGTATTTAAGTAGTTCAACTGGAACAACGCGTTAATTAGTGGAATTTTTATTAATTGACAAAAAAAGTGTATCTATTTACAATTAATTATGTTGTTCCCAGCTTTAAAATTAATTCTATTAACAAAAAAGGGGAATTTAAAATGAATTTTGAAGAAAATATCGGCAAAATATGTATCGTCAATGGTAAGACCGTACCGGCTGAAAAGCTTGACGCATACTCCAGTGATAAATATACGGCCTTTTATGAAGTAATAAGGATCATAAAAGGAGTTCCTTTGTTTTTTGAGGATCATTTTGCAAGACTTAAGGGTTCCATGACAAAACTGAAATATGAACTGAACTCTTCAAAAAAAGATATTAAGGAGCAAATAAAGCTTCTCTGCGAGCAAAACGGCCTGACCGAGTGCAATGTAAAAATAATTGTACTTCAAAATGAAGAAGAGCAGAATATATTATTCTTTATAAACAGGTTCTATTACCCATCTCCCGATGAATATAATAACGGAGTGGCTTGCTGTACCATCAGGCTTAAAAGGAAAAATCCCAATGTCAAGATGGTTCACGCAGGTTATAAGGAGGAATTACAGCGTACCGTAATGGAAAAGCAGGCCTTTGAAGCACTGCTGGTGAACGAGGAAGGCAGGATAACAGAGGGCGGAAAATCCAATGTGTTTTTTGTAAAAGGTGAAAAGATATATACAGCTCCGGAAGATTTTGTACTTATCGGGATAACACGTCAATATGTTGTTGATGTTTGCACAAAATTGGGCTATGAAGTGATTGAAACATTGATCGGGCAGGATTCTCTGAAAAATTTTGATGCTGCTTTTATTACAGGAACCTCCATAAAAGTTTTACCGGTCAGGATTATAGACCAGGGTGAACTGAATTCGGCGGGAAATGCAACTACCCAGCATGTAATGGCAGGTTATAACAGCCTTGTCAATGCATATATTAATGATAACTTGTAAAAGTTATTATCAAATTAAAAACTATGGAGGTTAGTATATGAGACATCTCGAAAACGCTTTTAAATTTACTTTCAAGAACTTCCTGCTCACCTTGCCCTTATTGATTTCATTGGCAATACCGGCTTTAATTTCGGGTGTTGGAAGTCTTGGGATTGTGGCCAACAGCGGTGCAATAGCCGAAAATTTCAAGCGCATAATTGAAAACAGCGCCTATGACGGAGGAATACCTAATTATGGCGATTTATTCGCAGGATTAGATTTGGGTACATTTATTGCAAGTTCAATTATTTCAGGTTTACTCTCCTTTGTATTGATGATACTTGTAAAACCTGCTACTTTCGGATTTATAAACCTGCATTATGAAACAGGAAATGCAAAGCTCAACGACTTTACCCGATGCATGTCCAAATACATAGGCAGATTCGTATTGTTCGGTCTGCTGAATATTGCTTTTGCAATTGGTCTTGGAGTAGTATTGCTGATCCTTGTGATTATCGGAGGAGTGGTTTCTTCGGCTTCAACGGGGTTAGGAGTATTGCTGATAATTTTATTCGTACTTGCATTCTTTGTGGGAGTTGTGGTCTTATTCAATTATTTGAATTTGTGGTTCCCTGCGGTATGTGTCGAAGACAGTGATATTATTCAAGGTCTGAAAAATTCCTTCAGAACTGTAAGGGGCAGCTTCTGGCCTATATTGGGAATTACACTGCTGGTTACATTCGGCGCAGGTGTTGCAAGATTAATTCTTGGAAGTGTAATCGGTGTGATCCCTGTTATCGGAAGTATTGTTGCCCCTATAATATCGGGACTGGCTGAGTTTATACTTATGGTTTACTATTTCGAAGTATACCGTGAAAAAACCGGAAGATATACTCTGCCTGAACCGCCTCCGCAGTTTGGCGGTTTCCAGGACGGCGGGGTGCAGTAAGATATGATTTTCAGGTGAAAATGAGGAAAAGAACCCTGCTCCACCCGGGAAGTGGAGCAGGGTTTTCATGTTAAAAATAATAGACCTGAAAAGGGAAAATTTTATCACAAACTACTTGACAAACAAAAATGCTAATGTTATTTTAAGTATATGTTAGCACTCAACACAAAAGAGTGCTAACAAAAAGGAATTAAAACGGATTTTTTAAACGGCAAGTAACGGGAAACCGTGTGAGGATCGTTGCCTGGGAACGGAGGTAAGCATGCTTTTAGACGATAGAAAACTGAAAATACTTCAAGCTATTATAGATGATTATGTAAGTACGGCAGAGCCGGTAGGTTCCAGAACTATTGCTAAAAAGCATGAACTGGGTCTCAGTTCTGCAACCATCAGAAATGAAATGGCCGATCTGGAAGATATGGGCTTACTGGAGCAGCCTCATACTTCGGCAGGAAGAGTTCCGTCGGATAAAGGCTATAGATTATATGTGGATCAGCTCATGAAAATAAATGATCTGTCTGAAAGTGACATAGAAAACATCAGAAATGCCATGGACATCAGGATAAATGAATTGAGTCAGCTGATAAGGAATGCTTCTGTTGTAATGTCTCAATTTACAAAGTATACCTCCATGGCGGTCACGCCCCATATAAAAAGAAGTGTTTTAAAAGCTGTTCAGGTTGTTCCTATTGAGCCCGGCAAAGCACTTATCATAGTTGTTACAGACTCGAACATAGTCCGTAACAATCTTATCAGGATTCCTGAAAAAATAACCCCGGACTTTATAATACAGGTATCAAATATGCTTAATGAAAAGCTAAAGGGTTATACTCTGGAAATGCTGAAAAATAATTTCCTGAACGGTGAGGCAGAACAGCTTACTTCGCTGCCATATGATTTAATGAGACCCATACTTGACGGTATCGAAGACCTGATAAAGCTCATAGATCAGCCGGAAATTTACCTGGAAGGAACAACAAACATTTTGAATTTTCCGGAATTCAAAGAAGTTCAGAAGGCCAAGGAATTCTTAAGTCTCCTGGACGAAAAGAAACTGATGTCCCAGCTTCTAAATACAAATGGCAGTAACAATGAAATAGTCATTCAGATAGGAAATGAAAATGTTATACAGGGAATAAAGGATTGCAGTATTGTAACAGCCTCATATAGTATAGATGATTATGTAATTGGATCCATAGGTATTATAGGACCCACGAGGATGGAATATTCAAAGGTGGTTTCATCATTGAATTATATAAGAAATAAAATTAATCAGGAGATTTTAAAACTTCTGGGTGATGGATAGCTATAAAAAATAAGGAGGTTATTTTTTAGTAATGAAAAAAGACAAAAATCTCAAAGCTGCCGATGATGAGGTAAACGTAATTGAGGAAAGCGACATGGCGGTAAAAACCGAAGTCGGGGCAGAAGACAATGGCGAAAAAATTAATGAAACAGACAAGGAAAAGGAAATTGAGGAGTTAAAGAGCAAGCTTGAGGAAAAGACCCGCCAGTGTGAAGAATATATGAATTTGGTTCAGCGTACTGCTGCTGAGTTTGATAATTATAAAAAGCGGACAATAAAGGAAAAAGAGGCTTTGAGTCTGGATGCTGCAATTGAAACGGTAAATGCATTTTTACCTGTAGTTGACAATCTGGAGAGAGCTTTGAAGGCCGTCCAGGAAGTGGATGACAACCCCATGAAAGAGGGCGTGGAGCTTGTAATGAAACAGCTCAAGGAATGTCTGGAAAAAATGGGTGTTGAAGCCATAGCAGCGGTGAATAATCCCTTTGACCCTGAGCTTCACAATGCGGTAATGCATGTTAACGATGATGCATTCGGAGATAATGTGGTTATTGAGGAATTTCAAAAAGGTTATACTATGAAGGGCAAAGTAGTAAGGCATAGCGTGGTTAAGGTTGCAAACTAATTTTGTAGATTACTGATAAAGAGTTTAATGTAAAAACATATTAAGGAGGCTTTTTTATGGCAAAAGTAATTGGTATAGATCTAGGTACCACAAATTCATGTGTGGCGGTTATGGAAGGCGGCGAGCCTGTTGTTATAGCAAATCCCGAAGGTAATAGAACAACTCCTTCCGTCGTTGCTTTCTCAAAAACCGGAGAGCGCATGATAGGACAGGTTGCAAAAAGACAGTCAATAACCAATCCTGAAAGAACAATAATTTCTATAAAGAGAGATATGGGTACTGACAGAAAGGTCCCTATAGATGATAAAAAATATTCGCCACAGGAAATATCTGCAATGGTACTCCAAAAGTTAAAGTCCGATGCTGAAGCATACCTTGGCGAAACTGTGTCTCAAGCCGTAATAACCGTTCCTGCATATTTCAGTGATGCTCAGAGGCAGGCAACCAAGGATGCGGGTAAAATTGCAGGTTTGGAAGTACTTAGAATAATAAATGAACCGACGGCGGCAGCCCTTGCTTATGGTTTGGACAAAGAGCATGACCAGAAGATAATGGTTTATGACCTTGGAGGAGGTACTTTCGACGTATCAATACTTGAAATTGGTGACGGGGTATTCGAGGTTCTGGCTACAAACGGTAACAACAAACTTGGCGGGGATGACTTTGACCAGAGAGTTATAGATTTCCTCGCTGACGAATTCAGGAGAGAGAGCGGAATAGATTTAAGAGGCGACAAAATGGCAATGCAGAGATTGAAGGAAGCGGCAGAAAAAGCTAAAATCGAGCTTTCCGGTGTCACTTCATCAAATATCAACCTGCCATTTATAACAGCTGATGCATCAGGACCAAAGCACCTGGATGTTACACTGACAAGAGCAAAATTTGATGAGATAACTGCCGACCTGGTTGAAAATACCATGGGACCCACCAGACAGGCTATGCAGGATGCAGGTCTTTCGCCTGATAAAATAGACAAGATTTTATTGGTAGGAGGCTCCACCAGAATTCCGGCTGTTCAGGAAGCAGTTAAAAAATATCTTGGTAAAGAACCCTTCAAGGGTATAAACCCGGATGAATGTGTTGCGGTAGGTGCGGCTATACAGGCCGGAGTTCTTACAGGAGATGTAACAGGTCTGCTTCTGCTGGACGTTACACCATTGTCATTGGGGCTTGAAACTCTGGGCGGGGTATTTACAAAATTAATTGAGAGAAATACTACCATTCCAACAAAGAAGAGCCAGGTATTCTCAACTGCCGCAGACGGACAGACAAGCGTTGAAATCCATGTTCTTCAGGGTGAAAGAGAAATGGCCCAGTACAATAAGACTCTGGGAAGATTCCAGCTCACAGGAATACCTTCGGCTCCAAGAGGAGTTCCTCAGATAGAAGTTACTTTTGATATAGATGCAAACGGTATCGTACACGTATCTGCAAAGGACCTTGGAACAGGTAATGAACAAAAGATCACAATCACTGCCTCAACAAACCTTTCTGACTCAGATATTGACAAGGCTGTCAAGGAAGCTGAAAAGTTTGCTGAAGAAGACAGGAAGCGTAAAGAGGAGATAGACATAAGAAACAATGCAGACTCATTGGTATACCAGTCTGAAAAATCCTTGAAGGATCTCGGAGACAAGGTTGCGGCAGATGACAAATCAAAGATCGATGCGGGTGTGACCAAAGTCAAGGATGCTTTAAAGGGAACTGATTTGGAGGCCATCAAGAAAGCTACCGAGGAGCTGCAGCAGGCATTTTATGATGTATCTGCAAAAATCTATCAGCAGGCAGGCGGACAGCCGGGAGCCGACCCGAACGCAGCTGGTTTCGGCGGACAGCAGGGTGCGCCGGGTGAAGGAAATGATGATAATGTTGTTGATGCAGATTATAAAGTAGTTGACGACGACAAATAATTATATAATAATAAAAGGGGCTTTGAGCAGTTAAGGCCCCTTTAAAAATAAATATATGAGAGTCAGTTCAATATGATTTTTAATAAGCCAAAGCTGAAAACCGGCTCTGGCTTGTTTTGAGATGAGGAAAGAATTAAATTCATTTGTTTATTCTTTAAAAAGATAAATGTTTCATCTATGGCTGGCTTAACAGCTTGAGACGGGAGTTGAATCGGATGTCAGAAAAAAGAGATTATTATGAGGTATTAGGAGTACAAAAAAATGCCACCGATGCCGATCTGAAAAAAGCATACAGAAATTTAGCAAAACAATATCATCCTGATGTAAATCCGGGTAATAAAGAAGCGGAGGCCAAATTCAAAGAGGCAAATGAAGCCTATGAGGTTTTGAGCAATCCTGAGAAGAGAAGCAGATATGACCAATTCGGCCATGCAGGTACCGACCCTAATGGCTTCGGAGGAGGGGCTGGCGGCTTCTCCGACTTTGATTTCGGCGGAATAGGTGACATTTTTGAAACCTTCTTCGGCGGTTCAGGCTTCGGAGGGGGCAGGTCACGTACCAGAAGGGGCCCTCAGAAGGGTGCCGACATCAAATACGCCATGGAGATTTCTTTTGAAGAAGCCGCCTTTGGCATTGAGCGTGAAATAAACATAAGCAGGATGGAAGTCTGCTCAAAATGTACCGGAACCGGTGCAAAACCGGGCACACATGCCAGTACCTGCCAGCACTGCAATGGAACCGGACAGGTTCAAATCAAGCAAAACACACCCTTCGGGCAGTTTATCAATTCAAAGACCTGCGACGTGTGTAAGGGTGAAGGAAAAATCATTGCCGATCCGTGTCCTGCGTGTAACGGAAAGGGCAAACTCAGAAATAGTGTCAAATTGAAAATAAACGTACCGGCGGGAATTGATGACGGACAGACCATATCACTGCGCGGGGAAGGGGATCCGGGTTCAAAGGGCGGACCCAACGGAGATTTATTCCTTAATATCAGGGTTAAGCCCCATCCTTTGTTCAAACGCCAGGGGAACGATGTTATTTGCGAAGTACCTATAACCTTTACTCAGGCAGCTCTGGGAGCCGAGCTTGAAGTACCGACCCTGGACGGAAAAGTAAAATATACCGTGCCCGAAGGAACTCAAACCGGCTCGGTGTTCAGGCTGAAAAGCAAGGGAATACCCTTCCTGAGAGGAAATGGGCGGGGGGATCAGTATGTAAAAGTAAATATTGATGTCCCAAAGAAGCTGAATGAAAAGCAAAAGGCATTACTCAAAGAGTTTGCCGAGCTTGGAGGCGATGAAGTCCACGAACAGAGAAAAGGTTTTTTTGATAAGATGAAGGATGCTTTTAAATAAAAATACGGAGGAAAAAGTTTGTATGAAATGGTATGAAATACGGATCAACACCACCGACGAGGCCAGCGATGCGGTAGCTGAAATGCTGACAACGATGGGTGCCGGCGGAGTTGCCATAAAGGATCCGTTTGATATACGAAAGGAAATAGAAAAACCCGGTACTTTGGACTATGCCGATGACGATTTCCTTGAAGCGTTGGGCGAGGATGTAATAATTTCGGCGTATTTTCAAAACGGCTTGGATATAAATGACCTCCTGAAGCAGATAAATGACGGCTTGAGTAATATTTCACAATTTCTTGATACGGGTAAAGGCCTTGAGGGCTATGGTGAAGTAGATGATGAAGACTGGTCCACAGCCTGGAAAAAGTACTACAAGCCCTTCAAGCTGACTGACAGGATTGTGATAAAGCCTACCTGGGAAGAATATAAGGCTGAGGAAAATGACATAATTGTTGAGATGGACCCCGGGATGGCGTTCGGAACAGGGACTCATGAGACAACACAAATGTGTTCCATCCTGCTGGATAAGTATGTGAGTGCCGGGCATGATGTCCTGGACGTAGGCTGCGGAACCGGAATTTTATCCATTATTGCTTCAAAGCTGGGAGCAAAAAAAATAGAGGCTATTGATATTGACGAAGTTGCGGTAAGAGTGGCTGGGGAAAATATTGAGATAAATGGAGAAGCCAGGAAAATAAAGGCTTTTAAAGCTGTCCTGTCCGATTTGAAAGCCGGAGATAAAAAATTTGATATAATTGTGGCCAACATCATTGCTAATGTAATTATTGACTTGTCCCAACTTATACCTTATTATTTAAAAAAGAACTCTTTGTTTATAACTTCGGGTATAATCAAAGAAAGAAAACAGGACGTCATTGATGCCTGCTTGAAAAACGGCATGTCCTGTATAGAAGACCTTGAAATGGGTGAATGGGTGGCAATGGTATTCAGATGTCCAGATACTTTGTAAATAAGACTCAGATAGAAGATAACAAAATTAGAATAACCGGTGAGGATTATCAACATCTTAAAAAGGTATTGAGAGCAGTAAAGGGTGATGCAATTACTGCATGCTGTGACGGCATGGATTACACTGCGGTTATAGCTGAGATCAGCAATGATTGCATCATTTCAGATATTATAAGCAGTGCTGAAAATGTCACTGAACCCGCGTTGAGGGCAACACTTTTTCAGGGACTTCCGAAAGCGGACAAAATGGAATTCATTGTCCAGAAATGTATTGAACTTGGGGTTTCCGAAATAGTGCCGGTGATAACAGACAGAAGTATAGTTAAAATCAATACTGAAAAAGATGCAAATGCCAAAGTCTCCAGATGGCAGAAAATTGCCATGGAGGCTGCCAAACAGTGCAACAGGGGAATTGTTCCGGTGATAGGGATGCCTGTTAAATTTTCCGAAGCCGTCAATATGGCTGCAAATATGGATTTATCCATAATACCTTATGAAAAGGAAAGTGCTGCCGGATTTAAAGCAATAGCAGCAACCAGTTCCAGTATTAAAAGTGCAGCTATTTTTATAGGCCCGGAGGGCGGGTTCACCGAACAGGAGGTTGAACTTGCAGAAACCGCAGGAATACGTAAAATTACCCTTGGTCCAAGGATTCTGCGTACTGAAACTGCCGGGATGGTTGCTTTATCACTAATGATGTATGAATTGGGAGATGTGTCTAATGGAAGAGCTTAAATTTGTAGTTGTTGATGATGCTGTTTTTATGAGAACACTAATCAAAAGAATGATTGAGGAAAACTCAAGTTATGTTGTGGTTGGTGAGGGAGCTAATGGGCATGAAGCAATTGCCCAGGCTAAAAAATTATTGCCGGATATAATGACCTTAGATATAACAATGCCTGAAATGGATGGGATAATGGCAATCCAGGAAATATTAAATGTGTCACCCAGGACTAAAATAATCATGGTATCGGCAATGGGACAGCAATCAATGGTAATAGATGCTATAAAAATGGGCGCAAAGGACTTTATTGTGAAACCTTTTGATAAATCACGTGTTCAGCAGGCTATTGATAATGTACTGAAAATGCAATAGATTTGCTCATCAGAGAAAAATTAAATGGGGGGAGACCCTCATTTTTTTAATGTAAGGAATATGCAGTAATCAATGAATACAAACTCAAACCCAAACTATCGGCATTAATTTTATTAATTTGGTAATAATTTAGAGTAAGAACTTAATATCGGAAGGAAATTGAAGAAAAATTGATAAAATATAAGAAAAGTAGTAAATTATTCTTTAAATAATATAAAATTGTGTTATAATACTAGTGATTA
>JAFABO010000203.1 GCA_023426005.1 Bacillota bacterium
GTATAAAGAACCTCAAAGTCGGGTTTAACAGGGTTTTCGGCTATTATATAGAAATCACAAAATCCAATTTTTCACTTGTACCTGAGGACTATATCAGGAAACAGACTCTGGCAAACTGTGAAAGATATATAACTCCTGAACTCAAGGAAATAGAAGATAACATACTCGGCGCCGAAGAAAAGATAATCCAGCTGGAATACGGTTTATTTATTGAAGTCAAGGAAGCAATAGCGTTACAGCTTACAAGGATCAAGAACACTTCCAGGGCCCTGTCCGAGCTGGACGCCCTGGCGTCGCTGGCTGAGGTTGCGGACAGGGAGGGCTATTGCATGCCTGAGGTTACAGCCACCGACGAGATACATATTGTGGACGGCAGGCATCCTGTTGTTGAAAAAATGATAGACAAGAGCAGCTTTGTGCCGAACGACACCTTGCTTGACATGGGTGAGGACAGGCTTGCAGTGATAACAGGCCCTAATATGGCAGGTAAGTCCACCTATATGAGACAGACGGCACTTATTGTGCTTATGGCGCAAATAGGCAGCTTTGTTCCGGCTACCTCAGCCAGGATAGGACTTGTGGACAGGATATTTACAAGGGTGGGGGCTTCCGATGACCTGGCTTCGGGACAGAGTACTTTTATGGTAGAAATGTCTGAGGTGGCAAATATTCTGATGAACGCCACACAGCGAAGCCTTCTGATCCTGGATGAAATAGGCAGGGGGACAAGCACTTTCGACGGTCTCAGCATTGCCTGGGCCGTGATAGAATACATAGTTAATAAGGAAAACCTGGGCTGCAGAACCCTTTTTGCAACTCATTATCATGAACTGACCGAACTGGAAGGAAAGCTCACCGGAATAAAAAATTATTGCATAACAGTCAAGGAAAAAGGCGAGGATGTCATATTCCTGCGAAAAATCATCAGGGGAGGGGCCGACGGCAGCTACGGCATACAGGTTGCAAGACTTGCCGGCGTGCCTCTGCCTGTAATAGACCGGGCCAAAGAAATCCTTCTGGAGCTGGATGATGCCGATATAAGTAAAAACGGGAAAGCACGCAGGGTGAAGAAGCAGGTCGAGGGACAGCTGGACCTTTTTGAAGCCGCGGCAAAAGCGTCAGCCCACAATGAGATCCTTGAGGATATAAAGAAAATTGATATATCAAGGCTGACGCCCATAGATGCCATGAATATTTTATATGAACTTCAGCGCAAGATGAAGGGTTAAAGGAGGTATTATGGGACACATAATTGTACTGGATGAAAATACATCAAATAAAATAGCAGCCGGAGAAGTGGTGGAAAAACCTGCCTCTGTTGTTAAGGAGCTGGTAGAAAACTCTATTGATGCCGGTGCAACCAGTATCTCAGTGGATATAAAAAACGGAGGGATCTCTTACATAAAGGTGACCGATAACGGCAGCGGCATGGATGAAGATGATGTGGAAATAGCATTTGAACGTCATGCCACCAGTAAAATAAAAAGGGCTGAAGACCTGGATTCCATCATCACAATGGGATTCCGCGGGGAAGCCCTTGCCAGCATAGCAGCTGTTTCCTCGGTAGAGCTTCAGACCAGAGCCGCCGGAAATACATATGGAATGTATGTGCATATCAGCGGCGGTACGCTCAGGGAGGTCAGACAGACAGGGTGTCCCGTGGGTACTACCTTTATTATAAGGGATTTGTTTTACAATACCCCTGCCAGATACAAATTCCTAAAAAAGGACTCAACCGAGGCAGGGTATATTTCAGATACGATTTCAAGAATTGCCCTGGGAAACCCTGAGATATCCTTTAAATTAACCAGCGGAAGAGCCCTGCTGCTGCATACTCCGGGAAATAATGACGTAAAAAGCGCTATTTACAGTATCTACGGTAAAGAAATCATTAAAGAACTTATTGAGGTGGGCTATCAGGATGAAAAATACAAAATAACCGGATATATCGGGAAACCTGAGGCTGCAAGGGCAAACAGAAATTATCAGTCACTGTACATAAACAAGAGATACGTTAAGAGTAAAATGGTGTCTTATGCGGTTGAACAGGCATACAGCAATATTTTAATGAAAAACAAGTTTCCGTTTTTTGTATTGAATATTGAACTTAACCCGCTGCTGGTGGATGCCAATGTTTCACCTGCCAAAACTGAAGTGCGCTTTGCCGAGGAAAGCTTTCTTTCCCGGGCCATTTATATGGCGGTTTCAAAGGCCTTAAGCTCGGATACCCTGTTCAATCCCGTAACACTTCCAACCAAGGACAGGGAAATATTCAAGTTTAAAAGCGCAGACCCAAAGCCTGATTATGTCCAGGAGGAACTCCGATATAATTTTGAACAAAAAACAACGGAAGGCATTCCGGTTCGGGAGAACAAAAGTCTGACCACAGAGCCGGACAGTCCGGGAAATTCCATTAGTATCAGTATGCCGGAGCAGCCGGCGGATAAAAAGCCCATAACAGCTGGACTGAAAGTCAATACAAAAGTCTCCGAAGAGCAGGAGATAAGGAGCTTCACCGAGGCCCTAAAACCGCTGGCAAGGACTGATATTTCATCAAGCGGCCGGGGTCCCGCAAATCTCCTGCAGCCGGGGCAGACCGTCCCGGATAATTATATTCCTTCCGGCGTTGAGAGTCCTATTATACTTGAGAGTCCTATCATAAGAGAAGAAACAAGTCCGGATATGCAGAATGCCGGCCGGACCGCTGCAGAGGAAATTCCCAGAAAGAAAAGTCCAGAGCTGGATCTTACTGCCATGAAATATATAGGACAGGCTTTTTCAACCTACATCATTTTACAAAATGGTGAGGAGCTTGTACTTGTGGATCAGCATGCGGCTCATGAACGGATAATATATGAAAAGCTTAAAATTAAATACGAGGAGCAGGAGAATACCACCCAGCTGCTGCTGGAACCTGCAGTAATTCAGTTTCAAGCCCTGGAGCTCAATGAAATTAAGGCCAGACAGGAAATGCTCAACAAAGTCGGATTTGATTTTGAAGGTTTTGGAAACAATTCCATTATAATAAGAGGTATTCCGTATTTATTGGAAGGCTGCTCACCAAAAGATGTTTTTCTGGAATTGGCGGATAAAATATTTTCGTCACTTAAACCTGTGGTCACACCTCTGGCAGATGAGATTATCCATACAATAGCCTGTAAGGCTGCCATTAAAGCCAACAGGAAACTTGATGACAGTGAGGTGGACCGTTTGCTGGAGGAGCTTGCTTCGGCGGGCTCCAGATACACATGCCCCCATGGGAGACCCACAGTAATAAGACTTACAAAGTATGAAATAGAAAAAATGTTTAAAAGGATCGTTTAGAATGAAAGGTTGAAAGGATAACCAATGAAGGAAGTAATAGTAATAGCGGGCCCCACTGCTTCCGGGAAAACCAGTCTGTCAATTGAGCTTGCAAAGCTTCTGGACGGAGAAATTATTTCAGCAGACTCCATGCAGGTTTATAAATACATGGATATTGGAACAGCCAAACCCTCAGCTGAAGAAATGCAGGGTATCAGGCATTACCTGATAGATGAGCTTTTGCCCAATGAAGAATTCAATGTTGTGAAATTCAAGGAATTGGCTGAAAAATATATTGAAATAATCCTGAAAAAGGGTAAACAGCCCATAATTGTAGGAGGTACCGGCCTCTATATAAGTTCTTTGATAAATAATATAAATTTCAGTGAAACCGGGAGTGATTGGGAGCTCCGCAAGCAATTGGACAGGGAGGCTGAAGAACATGGGCCGGTATATATACACGACAGGCTGAAGCTTGTGGACCCGGCATCGGCTGCAAATATACATCCCAATAATGTCAAACGTGTAATACGGGCTCTGGAGGTATACCATCAGACTCAAAAGCCCATCAGCTACCACAATGAAAAGTCCAGAGAGACACCTCCGAAGTATGAGTTTATTTTATTGGGACTTACGATGGAGCGTGAAAAGTTATATGACAGAATCAATAAAAGAGTTGATATCATGCTTGAAAACGGTTTGATCGATGAAGTGGGAAGGCTTGTTGAACTGGGATATGCGGATTCCATCACCTCCATGCAGGGAATCGGCTACAAGGAAATATTATCCTATCTCAGGAAGGAAATCACACTTGAAGAAGCAGTTGAAACTGTCAAGAGGGAATCCAGAAGATATGCCAAAAGGCAAATCACCTGGTTTAAACGGATCAAAGAAATTAAATGGTTTAGTATAGATAATTTTGGAAATACTAATAATATATTTGAAGCTGTTATAACCTATATAAGAAGCCATTGTACATAGCTTTCGGCCGGTAGTAGTACTATATTCTTATTGCATGTGCTGGTATAATCTAGTAGAATAAAACTATACTTTGTCTTCAATGTTGCAGCAATTATTTTGGGGGCAGATAGAGCCCGGTTCATAAGAAATTTTGGACCGGCCTGAGAAATATATATATAAAACAAAGGAGAGGATTACTTTGGTAAAGAATACTATCAACTTGCAGGACATTTTTTTAAATCAGGTCAGAAAAGAACATATAGCGGTGACTATATACCTGACTAATGGATTTCAATTAAAGGGAATGGTTAAGGGTTTTGACAATTTTACTGTTGTTCTTGACAGTGATGGGAAACAGCAGCTTGTTT
>JAFABO010000033.1 GCA_023426005.1 Bacillota bacterium
CTTGTGGGTATCCTCGCGCTTCTTGCACGCGCCGCCTGTCTGATTAAGGGCATCCATAATCTCAGCGGCCAGTCTCTCCTGCATGGTTCTCTCGCTGCGGCTTCTGGAATAGGTGGTCAACCAACGCAGACCTAAGGTCTGGCGTCTGGCAGGACGAACCTCCATCGGAACCTGATAGGTGGCACCGCCGACACGGCGGGCCTTAACCTCGAGAACCGGCATAATGTTTTCGAGCGCCTGCTCGAAAGCCTCCAGCGGCTCCTTGCCGGTCTTTTCGCCGACAATGGCAAACGCGCCGTAAACAATCTTCTGCGCTACGCCCTTCTTGCCATCATACATGATGTTGTTGATCAGTCTTGTGACCATCTTGGAGCCGTAAACCGGATCCGCCAGAACGTCGCGCTTTGCAATATTACCTCTTCTTGGCACTTCTCTTCCCTCCTTCATATAATGAAATCATCGGTACTCGAAAGCAAAGAATCTTCCGTGCGCACCAATGCAGAGGCTTTATATATCATATAAAAGCTCCGCATTATTGCGGCATCTTCAAATTTACTTCTTCTTCGCTGTCGCGGCACCGGCCTTAGGTCTCTTCGCACCGTACTTGGATCTGGCCTGCATACGCTTGGCAACACCCTGGGTATCAAGTGTACCGCGGATGATGTGGTAACGCACACCGGGGAGATCCTTAACACGTCCGCCGCGAATCAGAACAACAGAGTGTTCCTGAAGATTGTGGCCGATTCCGGGAATGTAAGCGGTAGCTTCAATTCCGTTGGACAGGCGCACT
This sequence comes from Bacillota bacterium, assembly GCA_023426005.1. Taxonomy (GTDB): domain Bacteria; phylum Bacillota; class Clostridia; order Acetivibrionales; family DSM-1351; genus Ruminiclostridium. Next base: position 791 of record JAFABO010000033.1, read on the forward strand.
CTTGCGACCTTTCTCAGAGCGGAGTTGGGCTTCTTGGGGGTTGATGTTCTGATAGCAGTGCAAACGCCGCGCTTCTGCGGTGAGTTCTGTTCAATCGTTTTGCGCTTCTTAGAGTTCCATCCCTGCAAGAGAGCCGGGGCAGCCGATTTCTTTTCGACGACCTCTCTTCCCTTTCTGACGAGCTGGTTAAAGGTTGGCATTGAATAGTTTCCTCCTTTCAACATTCAGTGGTAATCTATCAAAGAAACCCCAAGCAGTTGCCCGGGGCCGCTTTCTCGAATAGTTCACCCAATTTATGATTTTACCATTGGATGATGAGTTTTGTCAACAATATTTGCAATCAACATTCGTTAAAATCTCCAAAAATTCCTGTAAACATACCTGTTTGACACGAATCATCTTGGCACAAGCTCGAAATGGACTAAAATACATCATTTATCATTGACATTTTGCGTTGGTATTATATCGTAAGCGTAAAAAAAATACAAGCTTAAATATTTGTAAAGTTATATTGAATATCTTTGCGTTATACAAAGTAGCCTGCTTTGTGGTGTTAAGTTTTGCCGGCTGTGTGGATCATAGTGAAGAAACACCGCCCTGATTATCAGAACGGTGTTTCTGTTAATAGTTATCAGCCTACGTAACCACGATCAGAGGGGTGGTCATGTTTGATTGTAACATCTTCGTACGGAACAGTGCCGGTTCCCGCGGGAACAAGCTTGCCGATGATAACGTTCTCCTTCAGGCCCAACAGCGGGTCGACCTTGCCCTTGATGGCCGCTTCGGTCAGAACACGTGTGGTTTCCTGGAAGGATGCCGCCGACAGGAAGGATTCGGTCACCAACGATGCCTTCGTGATACCGAGCAGCACCGGGATGCAAGTCGCATAGTTCGGTTCGCGGCCTTCCCTTTCAGCCTTTTTATAAATTCCCTCGTTGATGTTTATAAACTCGCTCTTTTCGATGTGCACGCCGGGAATCAATGGCGAGTCGCCGCCGTCGTCGATACGCACCTTACGCATCATCTGACGCACAATGACCTCAATATGCTTATCACTGATATCAACGCCCTGTGTGCGGTAAACGCGCTGAACTTCCTTAATGAGATAATCCTGAACGGCAAGATGGCCAGAAACAGCAAGTATTTCATTGGGTTCAGCTGAGCCTTCGGTCAGTAAATCGCCCTTTTCGACAACATCGCCCTCTTCAAAGCAACGGGTAGAACCATAGATAACCTGCTTTTCAAAGCGCTCGCCATCGCCACTGGTCACGACAACAAGATCGCCGCCCTTGGGATCCTTCTCGTAGGAAACAACACCCGACAAATGCGAAACGATTGCGGCATTCTTGGGCTTTCTGGCCTCAAACAGCTCTTCGACACGGGGCAGGCCCTGTGTGATATCGCTGGCCGTAACGGTGCCGCCGGTGTGGAAGGTTCTCATAGTCAGCTGGGTACCGGGCTCGCCGATCGACTGGGCGGCGATGATGCCGACCGCCTCGCCGATGCCGACGGGCTGGCCGTTGGCAAGGTTTGCGCCATAGCAATGCGCGCAGACGCCGTTCTTGCTCTCGCAGTTTAAGACCGAGCGGATCTTGACCTGCTGAATGCCGGATTTAACGATGCGCTCGGCATCATTAAAGGTCATCATGCGGTCCCGGGTCATAAGCACTTCGCCGGTTTCGGGGTGCACGACGGTATCGGTGACATAACGCCCGATCAGACGCTCCCGCAGGCTTTCAATCTCACGGCCGGAATCGGTGATGGAAACGGCCACAATGCCCTCGTGGGTGCCGCAGTTGATCTCGCGGATGATGACATCCTGTGAAACGTCGACAAGGCGGCGGGTCAGATAACCAGAGTCGGCGGTACGCAGCGCGGTATCGGCCAAGCCTTTACGCGCGCCTCGGGAGGAGTTGAAATAATCAAGAATGGTCAGGCCTTCGCGGTAGTTGGCTTTAATCGGCAGCTCAATGGCGCGGCCCGAGGTGTTGGCAATCAGTCCGCGCATACCCGCGAGCTGACGGATCTGGTCCATTGAGCCACGCGCACCGGAGTCGGCCATCATAAAGATGGGGTTATCTTCGGTGAAGCACTTTTGCAACGCATCCTTAACCTTGGCGGTCGTTTCGTTCCAGGTTTTGATGACGCGCTCATAACGC
>JAFABO010000039.1 GCA_023426005.1 Bacillota bacterium
TTGACATTATTTTTAACTATCCAATCTTCAATTTCATGTTTAACCAAACCTGAAAAAATTGAAGGAACAGCATCCATAACCAGAGCAAACATTTTTTTGCTGTTGCCCTCCCAGGTTAAATTCTCCAGAACAGAACCTCTCATATATTGCCTCCTAAATTTTACAAGTAAGTTTATAGGATATCATTACATACTATGGCAATAATATGGATTTGGTTCATGTATCTGTTAAATTTTCATCCGCCTACAGCAGATTTTTTATCAATTCCAGATTGCTGTCCGGGGACAAATATGACAGTGGAACGTCAAATACTGTTTTTGCTCCTGTGTTTGCTTCCCTATTCATTCTTACAGCCGCTCTGGCAAATGCCACCAGCACGTTTGCCGTAAACTCAGGGTTACTGTCAAGCTTTAAGGAAAATTCGATAATCTGATTATTGGAAGTGTTGTCGCCTGTTTTACCGCTTCTGAATACAAATCCGCCATGTGGCATTTTGGAATGGTTTTTCTTTAGCTCTTCCTCGGTAATAAAGTGAACCGTTGTTTCGTAATCGGAGAAATAGTTTGGCATATTTTTGATATCAGCTTCAATCCCGGTCTTATTTGCACCTTCTTCAGCAACAACAAAGCACTCTCTCAAATGCTTCTGTCTTGTTGTCAATTCAGGATTGCTGCCGTTTCTTACACTTTCAACAGCTTTATCAATCGGGATAGTATATTGAATACCGTTTTTAACTCCCGCCACTCTTCTGATTGCATCTGAATGGCCCTGACTTACACCCCTGCCCCAGAAGGTATAGTTATTTCCTACAGGCAGTATGGCGCCCGAAAGCATTCTGATCATTGAAAACAAGCCGGGATCCCAGCCGACAGAAATTACACAGGTCTTTTTGGAAACGGCGGCCGCCCTGTTTACCTTCTCAAAATATTCGGGTATTTTGGCATGCGTGTCAAAGCTGTCAACAATATTGAACATGGAAGCAAATTCCGGTCCCTGCTCAGGCAGGTCGGTTGCGGAGCCTCCGCAGAGGATCATTACATCAATGTCATTTGTGTAATCCTTCGCCATACTTATATTAACTACCTTTGCGCCAGGGGTGTTTAATAAAAAGCTATCTGCGGCTCTTCTTGTAAAAACAGCTGCAAGTTCTGTGTCCGGATTTTGCTTTATGGCAGCCTCAACCCCCCTGCCTACGTTTCCGTATCCTACTATTCCAATTCTTATCTTGCTCATGTAAAAATCTCCTCCGCTATTTTGTATGGTCAAAAAAACAAAATAGTTATATAAACCTATTTTGTTTTACTGAGCTGTCCGTTATGCCAATATATGATATTTGTCCTGGGCTTTAAACATCAAATGGAGCAATAATATCTTCGAAGGTATCCCTCCGTCTGATCAGTACCGCCTCCCCGTTCTCCTTTATCATGACTTCGGCAGGACGCAGCCTCATATTGTAGTTTGAGCTCATGGCAAAACCGTAGGCCCCGGCATCCATGATTCCCAATATATCCCCTTCTTCTATCTCAGGGAGCCTCCTGTGCTTTGCGAGAATATCTCCCGATTCACATATATTGCCTACAACTGTTACCTCTCCGGCAGCACACTGATTTCGTGGCTGTCCGTTTCTATATACCTCAATGTCATGATGGGAATCATATATAACAGGTCTTGCAAGTATGTTAAAGCCTATGTCTGTTCCCACATATCTGTTCCCGTAGTTGCTCTTGGTTGCATATACCGTACCAAGCAGTATTCCGCTTTCAGCGACGATGTACCGGCCGGGTTCGGACTTGAATAAAATTTTCTTTCCATACTTTTCGGTCCACTGTACAAGAACGGCGGTCAGCTTTTCCCTGAAGCTTGCCAGATCAAGCGCAGCCTCACCTTCCTGCTTCCTGTAAGGTATTCCGAAACCCCCGCCCATATCCACAAAATCTATGTCTTCAAACTGCTCGGCTACCGAGAGTATGGATTTCACACCTTCAATATATGAATCCCCCTCCATGAACAGTGAACCTATATGCTGGTTTATTCCTGTAATTTTAAGGCCATACTTCCCGGCTATCTCTTTAACCTGGGGTACGCAGTCAATATTAACACCAAACTTTGTTTTCTTGCCGGCTGTTATAACCTTTTCGTGGTGTCCCGCACCAACTCCCGGGTTAAACCTTACTGCCGCATTCCCCCCGGGATTTATTTTACCCAGCAGCTCCAGCTGTGAGAGTGAATCCACACTTACAAGGACTCCATTGTCAACTGCATACTTAAGTTCGTCCTCCGAAACATTGTTCGGCACAAAAAACAGCTCTTCAGGCTTGTAGCCTGCATGGAGCAAAAGCCTGATTTCACCGGCCGACATGGCGTCGGCTCTCAAGCCCTCTTCCCTTATGGTTTTTATAATCTGCAGATTGGAATTTGCCTTAATGGAATAGTTGGGGACAAAATACGGGTAATCCACTAAATTTTTCATGTCCCTGCACTTTTGCCTCAATATTTTTTCATTATAGACGTATAAAGGACTTCCAAATTCCTTTATCAATTTCTCGGGGTCCGAGTTCCCGAAAAAGTTCATTTTAGTTGAATAGTATTCAGTCATAACATGCCTCCGTTATTATCTGGTATTTATATTTATAAGCTTTATCTCATTAGTAAGAGAATCCTTGATCAGATCCACCATGTTTGAGTTCCTTGAAAACAGACTTGTGGGATTTGTTCCGTTGAGCTGGCCTGTCAGGACATTTTCCGAATCGGTAATAAGTCTTACGCTTCCTGATTGCTTATTCGAGGTATAACAAATCATGCCTTCGGTTCCAAGCTGCTCCGAAGTTATTATTACCACCTTCAGCCCTCTGTCTCTGGCATCGGTAAGTTCGTCCATAACAAACTCAAGCTGTTCCCTTGATGTGGAAATATATACCCTTTTTTGGGCTTGAATTATAAGGTTCTTCATTTTATCAAGTATCTGCCGGTTACCTCCTATTGTGACAAAACTGTCACCGGAAGCATTAATCTGAGGAATTTCTTCCTGAATAACCTTCACTACCCCGGCAAATTTTCTTTTTAAATTCCGAACCAGTTCTTCAGGGTCCACGGCAGTATATCTGGCTGTCTCGCCGTTGATCCTGTAAGCACCGCCCTTATCGGAAAGACCGGCAAGACCGAGATATGCGTTTGATCTTGGGATACCTGTTAACTTGGAAGCTTCATATCCTGTAAGCTCGCCTTCTCTGCACAGTGTTACATAAAGCACGGATTCATGCCTGGTAAAACCGGCTTGCATCAAGGCATCGATTATATCCACAAACGCACCTCCCCAACGGCAAAAATAATAGTGGTTCTATCTAAAACCACTATATACTATTATTAATTTACTGTCAACAAAATGAGAGAATTGTAAATAATACAGTACCGATAATAGTGCTCCCGTGCTAACATCAAAAAATGGATAGCTCACAAAGTACATGCTTGAAATTTGTACGGCTCATCACAAGTATTTTGGCTGTCGCAGAACACTCAACCTCCTGTTTCGGGGTTCTGCTCAAATCGGCTTCCTGCCGATTTGCCAGCAAAAACACTTGTGTTTCGCCAATAATTTCAGGCA
>JAFABO010000045.1 GCA_023426005.1 Bacillota bacterium
CCAGTTTGTCAATGTAATCAGTTTAAAAGGAGTTGACACATATAATTATATATGATTTAATAAAACATATATAATTACTATGACATAATATTCCATAATTATGAGCATACTTAATAATAAATATTACCTGGCAGGCTGTAATATTAAAACGTATATTGTCCCGGGAAAATTTAACCGCCGGCAATATATTTATCCGGATGTTACAAACTGCTGGAATGTGGCATAAATCATCCATGCCGGAATTGGAGAATATATGAGAATTTCATCAAAGGGCAGGTACGGCCTTGCGGCAATGATCAGCGTTGCCCAGTTGGGAAGTACCGGTGAGTTCGTTACAGTTATAAGCATTGCGGAAAAACTGGGTATTTCAAAAATATATCTTGAACAGGTCTTTTCCCTGCTGAAAAGATCAAAGCTTGTTACTTCCATAAAAGGTTCGCAGGGTGGTTATCAGCTTTCAAAGCCACCTGAAAAGATCACTGTTCTGGAAATTTTGCAGGCTGTTGAGATAAGCCTGTTTGAAAAAACCGAGCGTTCCGTTTCGAATGAAGCAATGGAAATCGAGAGTTCATTAAAAAATCTCATTTGGGATAACCTGGACAATGCCGTGGTTACCACTCTGGGGAAGGTCACCCTGGGCGACCTTGTTACCGAAGCTGATAAGGCAAAAAACGGGGAAGAATTTATGTTTTATATTTAGCAGATATATTTAGCAGGCATATTTTTATGCCTGCTTTTTTTGTTTAAATTTATGCACTTTAAAATTATGATTTACTGCCTTATTCCAGCGCCTGTTCCAGATCGGCTATCAGATCCTTTACATTTTCGATCCCCACTGAAAGCCTCAGCAACCTGTCATTTACACCCAGCCTGTTCCGGATCTCTTCCGGTACCGCAGCATGTGTCTGGAGCATTGGATAGGTAATAAGGCTTTCCACCCCTCCCAGGCTTTCCGCAAACATGATTACCTTTATCCTGCCGAGTACTTTTTCCACCAACGGAGCCGAGGCCACCTCAAAGGAGATCATGGCACCAAACCCCGAAGCCTGCTTTAAGGATGTTTCATAGCCCTCATGCTCGGGAAGTCCCACAAAATATACTTTTTTTACATTCTTATTTGATTTCAGCCACTTTGCAAGTTCCAGGGCATTTTGCTGCTGCCTGTCAAGTCTTATGCCCAGCGTTTTTATACCCCTCAGCAGCAGCCAGCTGTCAAAGGGAGCCAGTACCGCACCCTCGGATTTCTGAATAAGCTTTAGCTTTTCTGCCAAAACATCGTCTTCCAAAATCACAAAGCCTGCCAGGGTATCATTATGGCCTCCCAGATATTTCGTTCCGCTGTGAACAACAATATCCGCCCCCAGCTCCAAAGGCCTTTGGCAATAGGGGGTCAGGAAAGTATTATCCACTATGAACAAAGAATTCCTGGACTTTGTCAATTGGGCGATCAAGCCTATATCGGCCACTTTCATTATGGGATTTGTAGGTGTCTCTATAAAAACTGCCGCAGTATTGTCCTTATATTCCTTTTCTATGGCTTCTATCCCGCTGGTATCCACATAGCTGAACTCCAGACCGTAGTTTTTGTAGACCTCTTCAAATATTCTGTATGTGCCCCCGTAGAGATCATCCGAAACAATTATATGCTGTCCGGGAGAAAACATTTTAAGTACCGAGGATATGGCAGCCATACCGCTGGAAAAAGCATAACCATATTTTCCGTTTTCCAATATGGCCATTGTGTTTTCCAATTCTTCACGGGTGGGGTTCTGAAGCCTCGAGTAATCATAGCCGGTTGTCTGGCTCAATCCCGGATGCCTGAAGGTGGCACTCTGATATATGGGAAAGCTTATGGCGCCGGTATGCTGGTCGTAACCTTTGCAGCCATGCACTACCTTGGTATCCATTTGTGTTATGTTTAGACAGTCATTTGTTTCCATACATACCTCCGGGTTATTCCTTTTCTTCCTGGCTCAGTCCTTCATTCATGCTTCCAGTCCTGTATCCCTTTAAGTCCAGAGCTGTGTACATAAAGCCTATCTTTTTGAATTCGGTATATATTTTTTCCCTTACGGCAGGTTGAATTATTTTTTCAAAGCTTTCCTGAGTTACTTCTATTCTGGCAATATCCTTATGGAATCTCACCCTTACCTGTTTAAAGCCTAAATCCAGTAAAAATTGCTCGGCCCGGTCTATCATTTGAAGTCTTTCCCTGGTGATCTTTTCCCCGTAGGGGAATCTTGAGGATAGACATGCAAATGCCTGCTTATCCCAGGTCTTAAGTCCCATTTCCTTTGAAAGGGTCCGTATTTCTTCCTTTGTCAGCTGGGCTTCTCTCAGGGGGCTGATTACACCATGTTCACGGACAGCCTGCATTCCGGGTCTGAAATCTCCCAGGTCGTCGACATTCGAGCCTTCAAAAATATACTCCATACCCTCTTCATCGGCCACTTCCTTTATTTTTTCATAGAGCTCGTTTTTACAGAGATAGCACCTGTTGACCGGATTATCCGAAAACCCTTCCACATCAAGTTCTTCCGATATAATAACCCTGTGGCGGATGGAATTTTGTTCGGCAAATTCTGTAGCTTCACGCAATTCCCTTTCGGGGTAGGTGGATGAATGGGCTGTAACCGCTACGACCTTGTCCCCCAGCACCTCTGCTGAAACCTTAAGCAGAAAGGTTGAGTCAACACCCCCTGAAAAAGCAACGACAGCACTGTTCTGCCTTTTTATTATATTTTTTAGATTTTCCAGTTTATCATGTACGCTCATCTCTATTTACCCCTTTAATTTATATATATACTTATTACAGCTCCAATAAATTCCTAGTATTCCTATGTAAATTATTAAGATAATACTATAAATTTACTGCTATTGTCAATTGCAAAAGCAACCAAAAAAATAATATGCATAGAAAAATATTATGATAGTCACTATTTCTTCCACTTGGCCAGCGCATCGGCAAGGGCGGAATTAATAGGCTCTGCGGCATCCTGCTGGCTCATGAACCTGGCAACCTCTCTTTTGTCCACCTGGTCTCCCCTGCGCTTTTTAAAGGCATCCAGCTTTTCCCTGTATCCGCAGGCACAGTAAAAAGACTTGTTGTCACCCTCCCCGCGGATCTCCATTTTCTTATGGCATTGAGGGCATCTGGCATTGGATACCAGGGTCACCGTTTTCCTGTAGCCGCATTCCCGGTCAGGGCAAACCAGCATTTTACCCTTCTTGCCGTTAACCTCCAGCAGGTATTTCCCGCACTCGGCACATTTCTCCCTGGTGACGTTGTCATGCCTGAACTGCTCCGAGTTTGCTATTACCGCACCTACCAGCTTTGAGGCATAGCTCTTCATATCACCTACAAATGCGGCTGAGCTCACCCTGCCTTTGCTTATCAGCGCAAGCTGCTGCTCCCATTTCGCTGTGAGCTCAGGTGATTTGAGATCCTCCGGAACAAGGCCCACAAGCTGAATCCCTTTTGAAGTGGGGTGGATTTCCTTTCCCCTGCGCTCTATATAGAAGGTATTGAATAATTTCTCAATTATATCGGCCCTTGTGGCAGGAGTTCCCAGGCCGCTGGTGCTTTCAAGGGTCTCCTTCAGGGCCTTGTTGTCAACAAACTTTCCCGGGTGCTCCATGGCGGACAGCAGTGTGGCTTCATTATATCTTGCAGGGGGCTTGGTCTTTCCGTTTAGAGCTTTAGGTGAGAGCACCTTTGCTTTTTGTCCCTTTTGTATCTCGGGCAGTGACTGGTCATCCTCTTCTTCCTCACTGTCCTCCTCCAGCCTTCCAAAGCCCTCGTAAACTGTTTTCCAGCCCCAGGCCTTGACTATTTTGCCCCTGGCGGTAAAGTTTTCTCCTGCCAGGTCAAGCCTTACGGTGGTCTGCTCATACTCGAAGGGACTGCTCAGAACTGCTATAAAGCGCTTTACAATCAAATCGTAAATGTTTCTTTCCTCGGTGCTGAGAGCAGACAGGTTTACATACTGCTCAGTGGGTATGATGGCATGATGATCCGAAACCTTGTTGTTGTCGGCAAAGCGCTTTGTCACACTGAGTTTGTTCCTCAGAATACCCTGCACCGGCCTGGCATACGGTCCCACTGCAATACTTCTCAACCTTTCGGCAAGTGTGGGCACGATATCCTCGGTTATATACCTGGAATCAGTTCTGGGGTATGTGACCAGCTTGTGGGTCTCATACAGCTTCTGCATTATATTCAAGGTCTGCTTTGCGGAATAGGAATACTTTCTGTTGGCATCCCTCT
>JAFABO010000161.1 GCA_023426005.1 Bacillota bacterium
GTAATGTATGAGGGTGAAATAGTCGGGGAGCTGGATCCAAAAACAACAACAGTTCAGGAACTTGGACTTTACATGTCAGGTGCAAAACGTAACACTGTAAAGGAGATCGAAAATGCGTAACAATACAATTTCTTCATCCAGAAAAGTTGATTTTAAAAGGCTGACGGGCCTTAAGGGATTTTCGGCCTTTACAGCTGCACTGCTGGCAATATTTTTGGGCCTCATATTCGGCTTTATCGTAATGCTTGTTGCAAGCCCTGCCAATGCATCGGCAGGCTTTCAAATGGTACTTGTGGGCGGCCTGAAACGTTTAGGCGACGTATTCTACTTTGCAACCCCCATATTGATGACCGGTCTGGCTGTGGGCTTTGCCTTTAAAATGGGGCTGTTTAATATCGGAGCCTCGGGCCAGTATACCATGGGCATGTTCTTTGCTCTTTATGTGGGCTTTATGTGGGAATTGCCCACCGGCCTCCACTGGCTCGTATGCGTTCTGGCGGGCATGGCCGGCGGAATGCTGTGGGGCTTTATCCCCGGCATATTCAAGGCTCTGCTCAATGTAAACGAGGTCATAACCTCCATTATGTTCAACTATATAGGTATGTATCTGGTGGACATGCTTATTCAGGGAAATGCGGCAATGTATATTTCCGCCAAGACCAGAACGGCATACCTGCCGGCTTCGGCACAGCTGCCCTCACTGGGTATAAGGAATTCCAGCCTGAACATTTCCTTTATAATCGGAATTGCCGTAGCGTTGATTTTATATGTTGTATTGAATAAAACAACCTTCGGTTACGAGCTCAAAGCCACAGGCTATAATAAGTACGCTGCAAGCTATGCTGGTATGAACGGCAAGCGGAATATAATACTTACAATGGTTATTGCAGGAGCTATGGCAGGGCTCGGCGGAGCATTTGCCATATTGGCCCCCTCCACCATAGCCGGCAGCAGCATGACCTATGAGCCTATAAATGTTATAGCTGCAAACGGTTTTAACGGTATTGCGGTAGCACTGCTGGGGAACAACAGCCCCGTGGGTATTATTTTCTCGGCCATATTTGTTTCTCATATTCAGCGGGGTGGAACTCTTGCAAGCCTGTACGGCTTCAAGCCTGAAATCATTGACGTGGTAATTGCCGTAATCATTTACTTCTCCGCCTTTGCAATGTTAATGAATTCAACGGTTGTTAAAATGCTAAAAAGGCGCAAAAGCAACAAAGGTCAGGGTGATCCGGGGACCTTCGAAAATGCGGCCGACTTGAATAAATCGCAGCAGGTTGATAAAAAGGGGGAGGCGTAAATTATGGATACTATATATTATTTGATTCAAAATACGCTTCCGGTGGCCATCCCACTGCTTCTGGTGGCGCTGGGCGGTATGTTTAGCGAACGCAGCGGTGTAATAAATATTGCACTTGAAGGTATCATGATGTTCGGTGCCCTATTCGGCTGTCTGTTTGTTTACCTGATTCAGGGCAATTCCATGGATCCGCAGCTGGTACTGCTTCTGGGTATGGCAGTGGCCGCAGCGGCAGGCTTTATATATTCCCTGCTCTTGTCCTTTGCAGCCGTGAACATGAAAGCAGATCAGACAATTACAGGTACGGCATTAAATATGTTGATCCCTGCTGCCATGCTGCTTTTTGCCAAAATGTATTTCAACAGCGACGGAATAACTACAGATGTTGACTTTTACATTAAAGGTATACCCGGCTTGAAAGATATCCCCATACTGGGCAGAATGTTTTTTCAGAACACCTATATCACCGTGTATATAGGCTTATTTTTCCTGCTGGCAGCTACTGTAATTTTTTACAAGACGAAATTCGGCCTGCGCCTGAGGGCTTGCGGTGAGCATCCCCACGCAGCTGATTCGGTCGGTATAAATGTTTATTTTATGCGTTACGCAGGTGTGAGCATTTCAGGTATTCTGGGAGGAATCGGCGGATTTTTCTACGCAGTAGGCGTTATGGACGGAAATATCAACGGTCATACGGGAGTTGCAGGCTTCGGTTTTCTTGCGCTTGCCGTAATGATTTTCGGACAGTGGAAGCCCATAAAGATTTTGTTCGCAGCCCTCTTCTTCGCTTTCCTGCGTACTCTGGCCTATTCCATTGCACTTATCCCCTTCCTGGATGCTCTGGACATAAATCAGACCTTCTACAAAATGCTTCCTTATCTGGCAACAATGGTGGTGCTGGCATTTACATCCAAAAAGTCAAGAGCGCCAAAAGCCGAGGGTATACCTTACGACAAGAGCCAGAGGTAAAGTTAAGTTTTCATAAATAAGATGCACAGTTAAAAACAATTGAGGTAGATTGTCGACGAAGGTAAAGTGGTTTTGCCGGCAAAGCAGCAGGACGCTGCTTTGAGCTTCAAATCGAGACAGGATGTCGAGTTTGAGCGACGGCAAAACCGCTTTAAATGAGGTGATACAATCTACCTCAATTGTTTTGGGTGCGTCCTTATTTTATGAAGTTAGTACGGAAGCTACCAGTTGATGTAAAAATTATATATGTAAAGCAAAATTTAAATTAATTAGCACAACGAGTTAAGTTAAAGCAAAGCCGCAGAACCCCATAATCTTATGGTTTTCTGCGGCTTTATTAATCCGGTTTTATGTTCACTCTTTTATTTTTCCAGCTGCAATACCAAAGCTGGCCAGTATATATTTTTTTATGATATCTGTAAACATGTACACCTGTTCCGGCTTTATGCACTAAGTATAATATTTCTCAGCTTTCTGGTAAGCGCTGTTGTTCCGCTGTCGGTTTTCTGCATCATAAACAGGAAGGTCAGCTTCTCCCTGGGGCAGTTGCAAAAATATGCTCCCAGCCAGCCATCCCAACCATACTCTCCGGGGCTGGCCAATATGCCTGCCTTGCTGCAGTCGTTCATCACCCGCATGAGATTTCCGTAGCTGTATCCGCCAAGGGCGGGCCAAATATACTTTTGATGTTCAGGGTTCAAAGTGCAGGATGTCATATATTCAACCGTTTTAGGCTTTAAAATCCGGACACCGTCCAAACTTCCGCCATTCATAAGCATACCTGCAAACCGCGCATAATCATCAATTGTGGATGCAAGGCCTGCCCCTCCAGATTCAAAGGCAGGAATCCTGTCCATGCCGCTTATTATCCCCAGATGGTTGCCATGGTAGGGTATCAGCTCCCCATTTTTGTCATATTCATAGGTTTTAGCAAGACGGCTTCTCTTTTGGGCCGGAACCCAGAAGGCAGTGTCCTTCATGCCTAAAGGTCCAAACATTTCCTTCTCAAGAAATTCTCCAAACCGCATACCTCCGGCCACTTCCACAACAGCTCCCAATACGTCGGCTGAGGTTCCGTACTGCCATGCACTTCCGGGCTGAAAAGCCAGGGCACATTTTCCCAGCCTGTTCATGGCTTCATATGTGCTGACAGGATTGTCGCCTAAAAGCCTTCCGTCTATCTCCTCAAACAGTACCTCGGTTTCCTGTCCCGCCTTGTCATCCCCTCCATATACAAGCCCTGAGGCCATTGAAAGCAAGTCTTTTATATTTACTTCCCTTTCTACAGAAAACAGCTGATCTCCCACTGCCACAGCCTGATTTTTGAAACCCGGAAGAAATTTGCTCACAGGCTCATACAAATCTATCAAACCACGCTCCAGTAAAATCATGGCCGCTGCTGCTGTTACCGGCTTGGTCATGGAATACATTCTGAAAATTGTATCCCTTTTTACAGGGAATCCCTCTTCCAGGTCTGCACAGCCGTCCTGATGATAGAAAATTTCCTTTCCATCTTTTAAAATCATCATATTTGCACCGGCACATTCCTTATTGGCGATTGCATTTCGCAACACTTTTTCCAATTGTTCCTTTTCCGCTTTACCAAACATTTGACCGTCTCCTTCATAAATGTTTTATGGATTTTTGGTACTTTGATTCTACTCCTACTATAAGATAAATTGGAAATTGTTTCAATATCATGTTGTGTATTTTTCTTTTTTGATGCTATAATTTATTTAACTGGCGTGTCAAGACTATATAAAGGGGAAACGAAATTGATAAAAGACATATATACGCAAAAAAGAACCGTATTTTCGTTGGAGGTATTCCCTCCAAAAAATGATGCCGATATTTCATCCATCTATAGTGTACTAGATGGGCTTAAAGCCTTAAATCCCGACTTTATAAGCATCACCTACGGAGCGGGAGGCAGTACAAGCAAAAGAACAATGGATATCGCAGCTTATATACAGAATCAATGCCATATAAATGCTCTTGCACATTTGACCTGCGTTTCCCTGGATGAACTTCTTCTGAGCAAATTCATAGAGGAATTGAAAGCCAATCAGATCACCAATGTGCTGGCTCTCAGAGGGGACCGCCCCAAAGACATGACCGACAGTGTTTTTCACAGCCGTCCCTACAAATACGCTTCCGATCTTGTATCAATAATCAGGCAGAACTACGGTTTCTGTGTGGGTGGAGCCTGCTACCCCGAAGTTCATCCCGAATCCCCTGATCAGGAATCGGATCTGTATTTTTTAAAGACAAAAATTGAAGCCGGAACCGACTTTTTATTAACACAACTATTTTTTGACAACTCAAAATTTTTCAGCTTTTATGAAAAATTGAGGCATACGGGAATATCTGTTCCTGTTTCAGCAGGCATTATGCCCATAACCTCAATAAACCAGATAAAAACCATAGTTGAATTATCCGGTGCATACATACCTTCAAAGCTCAAAGCATTATTTACAAAATACGAAAGTGATCCGGAGGATTTTAAGAAGGCAGGCTTGGAATATGCCATAAAACAGATTGATGAATTATTGCACCATGGCGTCCAGGGAATTCATCTCTATACTCTCAATAAAGTCGACACCAGCACTGAAATACTCAAAAATCTATAACAACTCAGTTTACCTGCAGCATGAAGAAAGTCACATCATCCCGTAACCCGCCGTTATCTGAAAAATATTTTATATTTTTATCGATCTCGGCATAAAGCTCCAGGTTGCCCCTGCCTCCACATTTTAACAAGAGCTCTTTTAAATGCCCGGTGTCAAAGACTTTGCCTGTCTGTTTGCTGTTCAGCTCAACAAGGCCGTCAGTATAGAAAAACACCCTGTCCCCGTCTTCCAGCTGGATCTTCTTATCTATGTAATCTGCCGGACATATCTCTGCCAGGTTACAAATCGGCAGTCCCTTGATATCCAATTCCAGCACCTGTTCTCTATTCTTTACAATAAGAGGCTGTGCATTCATCCCTGCCGACGAATATACCAGCTCTTTTGTTTCGGTATTAAAAATAGCATATAGAACCAATATGTATGTATCATCCTTAAAATGCACCTTATTGTACAGTTCGTAAAGATTCTCCAGAACTTTTGCCGGATTGATTATCTCAGACCTGTTTCCTTCCAGCTCCCTTATTGTTTTAATGCTTTGGTTGAGGAATACCGTTAACATGGCTGCCGGGACTCCATGTCCCGATACATCCCCTATATACATTCCTATGTTTTTTTCATCCAGCCTGAATATGTTGTAGAAGTCCCCGCTTACCCTTTCGGCCGGATAGTATTGCGCAAAAAAGCTCACCTGCTCGCTGTTGGGTAATTTTACGGGCAGTATGGCCTTTTGAATATCCCGGGCATATTCCAGGTCCTCAAGGAGTTTCTGATTTTTATATGCCAGATCCTTAGTCCGCTCGGCAACCAGTTTATTAAGGTTCCTGGCATTGGCCTTCAACCTGTTTTTAGCCTCATATAAGGCCATGTAAGGTTTTTGAATATTGTTGACAAATGCAACTCTGAAAACCAGATAATATGATAGGAACTTATACACATGGCCCAGATAGTTGTAAATATCATATACCGAGGAGTACCTGACAAATGAAAATTCACTGAAAATACTGGCTGCAATGGCTATTGCAAAGACAAGGTTTGAATTGTCTTTATTTTTTAAGTACTGCTTTAAAAACCTGAAGCCCGCAAAGGCAAAAAAGAGAATTACAATGTACTCGAGCACTTTCTTTGTTGCGGTCACCCCGACACCTTCGATGTACATTACAGGAAAAAGTCCGGGATAATATGTAACACTAAACAGTACCGCAATTATAAATATGATGGAAATGCTCAACGATATCCTTCTGTCCATCCGGGATCTTTTGTTCAGCCTGATAAAGCTCACTGCCGTAATACCTATGGCACCTGCAAGCCTTGCAATTATCCAAAAGGTTGTTGCCCTGTTTGCAGTTCCGTTTTCCACCAGGAAGGTTGTCATGCCCTTATAACTCAGAGTATGAAACATATCAATACTGCCCATGATAAAGAAAACATTAGCTGTTATCAGACCTCTCAGCCTGTGATTTTGATTGTATGAGTAATATGGCAGAGTAAACACGCACAGGGATATCAATATACTTATAAATTCAAAAAGGGTATGCCAGGAAAGATAGGCCGAAGGGCTCATAACCCTGTTAAAAAACGGTCCTAAAATATATACAAACCTAAAAAGTATGATTGAAAATAAGATAAAAATACCCAGCCAGTAAAGTTTTTTATATTCAAATAAAATTTTATGCTTATTATGTAACTGCAAGACAACACCACCCACAAAATTTGGTTATTACCAAAAAAGCTAAATCGTTCTTGCACCTTCAAGCTATTTGATATCTTTTTTATCAAATATATAACTATTATAAATTGTATTTTCTCAAAGCTCAAGGTTATTCCATGCTTTAATCATATATTCGGCATCAAGGCCATGAATATAATAATATCTGACCTTTTAACATTCTTCAGAGCTCCGGCCCAGCCCCATGTACCCCTGTCCAAACATCTCGAGGGGTCTGGGTAAGAAACTGCAAACTTGACGGAACAGCTCTGGTAATGGTTCACGTAAACTAAGTTACACTTGGTTAATATTTAACATGCATCAATCAAGGGTTTCAAAATTTTTTGAAATAAAAAACAATGCCCCTCTTTTCTGAATAATTGAGATTTTCACATAACAAAAATCCAGAAAGATGTGTCATTGTTTGAACTCAATTATAACAATTCCCCTCATGTTATGGGGTTTTCCTTACATACCATACCATGTTAACCTTGGTCTTTCAAGCCATAAAACGGCTCAAGCATTTCTGGATATTTCATAGAGTTAAAAATTCTCATGTAACGGTAAGCAAGCATGCTAAAACAGCAACATTTACCGGAAAACCTTTCGTTGATAGTTTTGATTACAAGTCAGTAAGTCTAAAGAGTTTCCGGGAAGAGCCTCAAACTCAACGCTGGCTCAACGTTCCAATTATTTTTGATATGGTCTTATAACCATAAAACCTGCTCCTATTGCAACCCCAATACAAAGCCACAGTGTCAAATTATGTGTAATAACTCCAATAATAATGCCACCACCAATACAAATTGGTATTGATATGAGCTTTAACCTACCTTTTGGATCTACTTTTTTATCGGTACTGTTAAAATTTTTGTTATTTTTATTCATAATAATCTCCATTCCGCCACAGTTCGTTTGTGGCATAAACAGTAATAAAATTTGTGAATATTTTGTTACCTTTACAATAAAAATTTTATACTGTCCGTGTACAGGATTCCATTCTATAATTTTATATGTCCAACTTTGGTTAGAAGGTCGCTATAACTATCACATTCTAAATATTTATGTTCTTTCCAATATGTATATTCTGGATTTTGAATATTAGCTGTTTCCAACTCCAATAAATAACTTTTCATATGCTGGAATAGCGCTTCCTGTGTTTTAGTGGCCTTTATCGGCTTATTGTGAATCAAATAATCATAGATAAGTTCGCTCAGTGCTGAGACATTAAGATTTAAAAAATTATTATCAGGTGTTAATGGATTATTTATTTTTACCGCCATAAAGTTACAAATTACATGTAAGCCATAAAGCTGCATTAATTTATTGAGATAGCCGTTTACCTGTTCATTGCCATTGGAGTCGGAAGACGAAATAGTTATTCCGAGTTTGCCGGTAAGCCTGAAAAGATGCATCCAATAAGAAATTCTGTCGAGAAATACTTTCATGTTTCCGGTAACATTGTGGGCATAGACAGGACTTGAAAGTATAATCAAATCTGATTGCAGCATTTCATCTTTGAGTGCTCCCATCGCATCGGCAGTATCAAATGGGCAGAATCCTTTGTTAAAGCAGCTACAGCATCCACAACAAAAATTAATTTTCTTCTGATCTGCTGAAAAAAGCTTATACTCAATCTCGCCGGCACCAAATAAAGCTGCTTGCTCCAATACAAGTTTTGTGAGCTTCCATGTATAAGAATCAGAACCTTTTGGACTTCCAACATATGCAAAAATTTTTTTCACAGGATTCCTCCTTTGATATGTTCTTAAAATTTATTTTTACTGGACTGCTGTCTTGATACAAAATCAAAAAACATTCCTTTATCGCGCATCAAAGATTCATATGTTCCTTCTTCGCTTATCTGCCCGTTATTCATCATGATAATTTTGTCACATTGCTTGATAGTAGATAGCCGGTGTGCTACTACAATTTTTGTACAGTCCAGTTTCCCGAGAGAGCATGTGATTTTTTCCTGCATAATATTGTCAAGGGCCGAAGTTGCTTCATCTAAAATAAGAATCTTAGGTTTTGTAACAATCGCTCTTGCGATCAGAATTCTCTGTTTTTGTCCACCGGAAATTGAGCCATCTCCCTCACTTATAACTGTATACATTCCCATTGGCATGTTTCGGATATCATCCGCTATTCCTGCAATTTCGGCTGCTTCCCATGCGTCTTCCATCGTCAGACCAAGTTCAAAGAATGTGATGTTTGCCAAAATACTGTCAGCCAGCAGCTGACCATCCTGCAGCACTGTACCTATCTGTTTCCTGAGGTTTTTCAGATTCATTTCGCTGATATCAGTATTATCATATAAAACCGCTCCGCTTTGCGGAATTTCGAATCCCAGCAGCAGACGAAGCAGAGTGCTTTTTCCGCATCCCGTAGGACCGGTTATGGCAATATACTGACCTTTATGTATTTTCAATGAAAAATCATCAAAAACATTTGATCCGTGTGGGCTATACTTAAAACAAACATTTTTTAGCTCTATATTGCCGCGCAATTTTTTTGAAATTTGTCTGCTGCTGTCGGAAGAATCGGGAACAGAATATAGAATAGGGTTAAGGATTTCAAGTGTAGAATAAAACTGAGCAAATATAATTGATATATCTGAAAGAGACATAAGTGCGGAGGTGACCATGCCGAATGAAGCGATAAATGACATAAAATTTGCAACTGCTACGTTGGTATTTGCGGCAATATAATATAGCAATATCGTTGCAGCATAAGTAGCAACTGTACTAAAATGAGGCTGTAGTTTTAAAATGAGAGGAGGATCATACAGTAATTTTGCAGATTTTTTGTATGTTTTCTCCCAATGAATAAACGCTCTTTCTTCTGCCCCGGCAAGCTTGATTTTCTGTATTCCGGACAGCAAAGAGAAAAATATACTTGATACTTTAACGTCGTTTCGGGTTAATTTCATGTAAACATTCATTTGCAAAGCTACAAAAATTAAAATAATAACAAGCATAATTAATGTGATTGAAGCAGCTGGCACTGCTAAATCAGGTGTAATATCTGCAATTTGGATAATATATACCAATGAAAATAAAACCGGGAGTACAGTTGTCAGCATTGAATCAATCATTTGTGATACGACAGCAATAAACCCCTGCAATCGTTTGGTAATTTCCCCGGATGAATAATCCTTGAAAAAAGAAACAGGTAAAGACAATACCCTGTCAATTAGTGCATTTTGTGTTGCAACTGATATTATAGTCCTTATCTCATATATTATTGACCGGCTAATGATTGAAAACAATAGTATTGATATTGCGATACCAACCAATACGCAGGCTACAGAAGTTAATACCTTTAATGAATTATCAGGTATGACATTACTGAAAATGAATTGATTCATTCTGGGAAGAACGAGCCCGAGCAATGTTACAATTAAATAGGACATCAACAGCATGATATATTTTTGCGGAGTAACACACTTAAAAATAAACTTGATCAGATCAGATATTTTCAGCGGTTCATGCGGAAGCATTACATAAAAGCAAAATGCATCACTTTCAAAAAGTTCTGCCGCTTTTTTTGTTACATTATACCTTTTTCCTGTGTTGCAATTTACGTAAATATATCCAGACCTGATTTTAGGAATAAAAGCAACAATTTCTCCGGTCCGCATTTTACCGATCATAGCCCCGATACTATTTTCATACCAATCATTTTTTAAAATGACATTGCGGTATGTTAACCCTTTTGACGGCATCGTTTCTACTATCAACTGTTCAATATTTTCATACTGCACGCATTCGTCCGCTATAACATCTGATTTATAATATTTCAGAATTAAATCAGCCGCTGATTGATACTGCCGAGAGATACTTTTTTCTTCGCAATTCGGTACTTTGCCTGAAGATATTAAGTTCTTAAAATCATTCAATCCAGTTTCAATATTTATATCACTTTTTAATTTATACATTTAAACCACCTATTCTATAGTAATAAGCTTTGTATACACTTTTCCATGGTTGAATAATTCCGTGTGAGTTCCGCGCTCAACAATATAGCCATTGTCCATCACGATTATATCATCGCAGTCGCGTACTATGGATAACCGGTGAGAAATAATAATTAACGTAATATTGCGTGCCCTGATAGCCTGCATTACCTGATATTCGGTTTGTGCATCAAGTGCAGAGGTAGCCTCGTCAAGTATTATAACCTGTGGATTTTGTGCCAGAGCTCTGGCAATTTCAAGGCATTGCTTTTGTCCGCCAGATAAATTTTTGCCATTTTCGAGAATGAGGCTCTGATAGCCACTTTCACGCTCTGATATAGCAGAATGAATTTGTGCATCCTTTGCAGCTGCAAACATCTGTTCATCGGTAATTGAAGAATCCCATAATTTAATGTTATGTTCTATTGTATCTTCAAACAGCACAATGTTTTGATCGATAACGGCCAGTGATTTTCTAAAATCACATTTAGGTATTTCACAAAGTGATTTACTGAAATAGAGAATTTTCCCCGACCATGGTTCATACAGCCCTGAAATAAGTTTGGACAATGTTGATTTACCACAGCCAGATGCACCAACAATCGCGATACTCTTTCCGGCATGGATATTCAGACAAAGTCCATTGATAACAGGATTGGAATACTTTGAATATCCAAAACTGACACAATCCAACTCTATATGATCAAAAAAATCTGTTTTACATGATAGTTCTGCATTATACAGCGTATCTGTTTTAGACTGCATTATATCTTCCACACGTTCCATTGATGTACGCATTTCCTGAATGCTTTGTCCGGTGGAAATCAACGAATTTACAGGATGAATAAATGCTGTCATAAACCCCTGAAATGCCAGGAGCATACCAATGGTGAACTGACTTTTGATAATATAAAATGCACCCAGTGAAAGAATCAGCACATTCCCTATCTTTTCAATGAACTGAGGAAGCATACCCCAGGAAAGATTGATCTTGTCAATTTGAATATTGGTATTATTTACGACAGCCTGAAGTCCTGACCAGCTTTTGTAAAAGCTTGCCTCTGAGCCATTTGCTTTTATTGACTCAATCATTTGAAGTCCGGATACCGTCTTGGACATTAATTTACCGCTGTTACGCGCTTGTACCCGGGATATGTCTACTCGTTTATTAGAAATTATTCTCGCAAGCAGAGAATTTATACATATGACCGAAACACTTATAACAGTCAGCTGAACACTGTATTGAATCATAATAACAAAGTAAGTGATTAAAAGTATAAAATTTAAAAATGCAGGTGCTAATTGCTGAATCAATGTATATGCGATAGATCTGTTGGAGTCCTGACGTATAGAAATATCTCCGGCCATGTGTTGAGAAAAAAACTTCATCGGCAACCTAAGAATATGCCATATAAAAGAGTAATCTGCATATATTGCATATTTACCCTGTATTTTTAGAGAATTGATACCGTTAATAGCAGAAACAGTTATTTGAAATAACAATAATAATATCATCATGCCAATGAGCTGATATAACCAGCTTGAATCATCTCTGATTAAAATGTAGTCAGAAAACACTCTGCCGATTATCGGGAAAGCCAAGCCGATTATGCAGGTAGCAATACTGGTAAATAGCAGTAAAAGCATTGACAAAGTGGAATTGCCGAGCTTATTTGTAATAAAGGACCAAATGCTCTGTCGTTTTCCATCAGCAATAAATTCGTTGGTTTTAGTCAACTTCATATAAATACCAGTAAAGGCTTCGTCAAATTCTTCAATAGATACTGTTATCTTCCCCTGTGCAGGATCGGTCAGTACCGCACCCTTTCTTGTAAATCCGTTTAGTACTACAAAGTGATTAAAACGCCAATGTATGATACATGGCAGATTTGCTTTGGTCATAATGTAATTTAAACTGCATCTGTAACTGTGTGCATCCAACCCATATTTTTTAGCTGCATTTGCCATATTGGTAAGATTACAGCCATCTCTGGATACACCGCATTCTTCCCTGACTTGTTCCAGCGGAATCCATTTACCGTAATAGGCAAGAATCATTGTAAGGCAAGCTGCACCACACTCAACATTTTCCAATTGTGTAACTACTGGAACATTTACATAAGATCTATGAAACATTATATATCTCCTTCACTAATTTCTAAAAAAACTTGATAAATCAATTTCACCTTTAGTGATGGTTATATCGTATAATTGCCCGTCCTGGATTTTCTCGCTACTGCAGGTTATCGTAATTTCAGTATTCCAATCGGACAAAGATAAATTTGATCTGTAATAATCAAACTTGAGTTTACTCTCCGCTTCATGTCTGGAAAGAGGCAACGGTGAAATTTCGGTTATTTGTGCATCGTATTTATTGTTTATTTTTACAGGTGCATTGTGTGGTATGGATTTACAGGTTTCCGGAGATAGGTAACATATAATTTTATTGCCTTCTGATAAACCAACAAGATTAATTGAGTCGGTTAATGTAGTAGTAAATATCCAAATCAGCATACAAACCAGAAGAATAAGGACAACTGAGAGGAGTACAAAAATTTTTACCGGGATAGTTTTTATGTAATCAGTCAAGTTGTCCTGTTCACCGCTCAAAACTTTTTGCAAACTGGCTTCACGAAATAAACTGCTATTCATGCTGAACACCTCTTCCACATTATTGAAAATTCAACAAAAACAAGTTTATTATATCAATTTGAATATAAAATGTCAAATTATGTATGTTTACACTTTGTTCATATTTTGTTCACACTTTGTTCACATTCCCATTATAATATAAATTTGTTAAAAGTTTACTTTGATCAAACTATAATCTAACGAAAGAAGGTGAAACAATGAACAATGAGTTTAATAAAAAAGCTGGTTTTATTGAAGAAGATGAACTGGTGGAATTAGTTAACACTAATAATATCAACGGTGGTACTACACCTGTTATCAGTGCTATTTCTGCTACCGTAGCATCTGCTACTGCAATTTCTGCATTATTTACTGTAACCAGTGCGTGTACAACAAAATGCTAATAAGTAAATCAAAATACGAAAGTGAGGTAATTTACTATGATAAAGGATCCAATTTTGCGCAAGTCCAGCAATTCACTTCCTTGTGGAGATGTTAACTTTGAGATTTCCGAGAACCAGGGATTGGATATAACTGGCGGTACTTTTAGCGGCGGAACAATAAGTATCACTTTGAGTGTTATATTGGGAAACCAAGGTGCAGTTTGCACATGGACTGTTGAATGCCAATCAAACTGCAGTAAATAACCCTAAGTACCATATAAATTAATCTTTAAAAGGGTAGACTTTTGACATTATGGCATTTTCAAATATTTATAAATACATATTATTAAGCCAATTCTTTGGTTACCTGTACCTATACTGGCTCTGTACTTTTTACGGCTTACGAATTATATTTTGAAATTTGTAAATGCCATAATTCCCCACTAACGGAGCGGCAACTTAATCTAATGACAACCACGCAATCCACAATAATACTGGAGAAATAAGATGATTCGTTTATTTAAAGATTATGAAAATCAGGATGTAATAAATTATTGGCTGAGCCTTCTTCCCAATTTTGATACCGAGACAAAACTGATAAATCATGTTAAAGAAATGTTGGATATTTCTTTTGAGCAATGCGGCAATCAGGATTTGTTTTTTCGGGTTTTATCCAACCATATTGATAACTGTATAACCCCGTCTATTTCTGAGGAGCAGAAAAAACAAATTAACGAATGTATTGAGAGTATTAATCAGCACTCGGCGATAATGCCTATATTTCCATTATATCAGGATATTGTATATGCCTTTATTGGTAAGCTAATGGATACTATTCAAAATAGTAAACTTATTAAAGATAAAACATATTTTATATCCAGCATTCTTTCTCAACTAAATAATAGTCTTAATCCATTCTTTTTGAGGACTGTCATTCTTGAACTTAATTGTGCAAGAGAGGATGAAGTCCTGATAGGAAATGACAGCAAGCAGAGATATGAATATTTCACAAATACGCTGCTGTGTGATCCTCAATACAAGAATAAATTCTATAGTGAGTACAGGACGCTATTTTGCGTTGTTACAAACATGATTAGAAATTATTTTGATTATATACAGGAGATTCTTATCAATACCCAGGCAGAAATTGCTCAGTTGCTTCAAATGTTTACAGGTGACGAAGGTCTTGGAGAAATTGAGGATATAAAAGTTTCAATGGGAGATGTACACTGTAATGGCAAAACAGTTGCTATTATACATTTTAAAAACGCAAAAATTGTATACAAGCCCAGAGACATGAGACTTGATGTACAATTTCAGCAGTTTTTAAAGTGGATAAATTCTAAAAATATCATGCATGGTATACAATTAGCTACAATAAAAATACATACCGCCGACAACTGCGGCTGGATGGAATTTGTTGAGCAAACAGACTGCTGTAATCAGGATGAGGCAACCCGGTTTTATACCAAGTCAGGCATTTTACTGGCAATCTTATATTGTTTTAATTCAATGGACTTTCATTTTGAAAATATAATAGCTCACGGCGAAGATCCAGTTCTAGTCGATCTGGAAACCTTGTTTCATCCGGATGTAAAAGATGAAAGTGCCAAAAATAAAGACAGTGGATTTCAAGCCGCCAGAGATTTTATAAACCATTCAGTTTCCAAAATTGGATTACTTCCCACCAGAATGAAGATCAAAAAGGACAATAAAATTCAAAGTATTGATGTGGGTGCATTAAGTGAAAGTAAGAATCAGAATAGTATCCTTAAGTCACTGGTTTTAGAAAATCCCGATTCGGATAATTTACGCTTATCATATGAGTACCTGTCTATTGAGCCCAAGAAAAATTCACCTAAACTTTCAGGATTATCATTGGATCCTAAAAAGTATATAGATTGCTTAATAAATGGATTTCAGTCTTTCTATTTATTTGTACAAAAAAACAACGTAGAAGTGCTTGATTTTGTTACCTCAACATTTGCAGAATGTAAGATACGGGTGATATTGAAATCTACCGTTACATATACCAATTTATTGAGTATTGCAACGCATCCCGATTTTATGCGGGATCCGATTCATAGATTGATATTACTTTCCAAAATAGGTGCTAACGAACTCTACAATATTTATATTAAACGGTTTGAGCTTTCCGAGCTTTGCCGCAATCAAGTCCCGTATTTTTATACCAGATTCGAATCTCATGATCTGAAAGGCTATCCCAACGTATGCTTTCATGACATTGTAGAACGTAATACGCAGGAAATTCTTAGTGATAAATTAAACAATTTATCATTATTGGATATGCAGACACAAATTAGTTTAATAAAAGATGCTTTTTTTGTTCGTAATCCCAATGATGATATAACAGGAATTAAATTTGATAGCAAGCCGGCCGGCCAGGTTAAGCCCAAAGAATGGTTGGAATTCTCCGTGCATATAGCTGAATATATACTTTCACACAGCTTTTCCGGCATTAACGATGAAGGGTGTGCGGACAGAGCTTACATAGGTGCACAAATATTGACCACCGATACGGAAGATTGGACTATAGATACAGATACTTTGGATTTATATGATGGAAATTCAGGAATTGCCCTATTTTTTATTAATCTTTGGAAAATCAGCGGGCAAGAGAAATACCGCCGTTATGCAATAGAGACAATCCAGCCTGTTGTACAAATAGTAAACCACAGAAATGAGATAAATTATAAAGGTGCTATTGGAGCGTATAAGGGTATGGGAGGCCTGGCATATGCGCTCAATAAAATTGCAATGCTGACGGAGGATTCATCATTGTCTGAAGCCATTGATGGTGTATTGGATATGATTGAACAAAACATCGATGAAGATGTTAATTATGATTTAATCAGCGGAGGAATTGGCTGTTTGGCTGCTTTACTGTCAATATACGAATCGCCATATAATCAGCAATTGAAAAAGCGCGCATTGCAACTGTCTGTTAAGGTATTTGAAACTCTCAAAGATAAATTCGTACCGGGCGAGTATGGTAAAGTTATCAACTCAAGTGAAGAGAGGACCGGTTCGGGGTTTGCTCACGGAACAGCTTCATTTGCAGCGTATCTGTATAAATTATATACAATTACATCTAATAATGAAATATTAGAATTGTTTCAGAACATTCTGGAATATGAAAGACACACTTTTTACTCCGAAAATATGTCTGGATGGCATTCCTCCCTTAAAAAAAGTGAAATGGACAATACCTGGTGCAATGGTGTTTGCGGAATACTCTTAGGCAAACTTTTATTGAAAGAATTTGGCTATAATGATGAAATACTTGATAACGAAATTAAACTGGCATTTGAATTAACACTTAAAACTTCTTTTGGACATAATCTGACTTATTGTCATGGGGATTTATCAGCATTAGCTGTTATCCGGTTTTATTCAAAAGTGATGAACAACCGGTATATAGAAACACAATGTGTAAATGTATTTCAGAATTTATTTGACTGCATTAAATATAACTGGAAGTCCGAATATAAAACGATAAATAAATTTAATGGTTTAATGCTTGGCGCTTCCGGACTGGGATTTGCGATGCTAAAGCAATATGACTATGACAATGTTGATGAATTTTTGTGGTTAGTTTAATAACGTTTTATAGACTGGAGAAAGTTATGGAAAAAGACGTAAATTTGATTCTGGACAAGTATTTAGAAAGCCTTGGATCATCAGATTTAGTAAACCGAATATGTGATAATTTATCTGCTGCCTTTGGAAATTTTAATAGACCTTTTTTAACATATTGTGAAAAACATCTGGAAGGGTCTCTTGCGAAGTTTTCTGCAGAATATCAGTTTAGTATGGATACACAAGTAATTGTGAGCTCAATTTTAGCAAGCGTTACTGAAGAGATTACAGCATTAGCAATTCGAACTTTAATTATCGAATTGAATTATTTGAAGTCCGACAACATGTTGAATGGAGAAAATTCTACAGACAGGTATAATGATTTTAATCAAAAATTGTCCGATGCATTATATCTGAGAAAAATTTTCAATCGTTATCCCGTTCTGCTCTATTTAATTGATACTAAAATATCCTGCAGACTGGAACTGGTGGATGAACTGCTGAACCGGCTTGGAATGGATAAGCAGAATATTAGAAGGAAGTTTGATATCAATGTTGATAAGCTCACAAATATAAATATATCTTCAGGCGATTCCCATAATAATGGCAGAAAAGTTACAATACTACAATTCAGCGAGAAAAGTCTTGTATATAAACCGCATGGACTATCCCCGGAAAGTTTATTTAATGAAATAGTTGATTATGTTAATCAGAAAGCGTCGTACCAATATGATTTAAAAAAGTTAGGGTGCCTTGACCGCGGTGATTATGGCTGGCAGGAATTTGCTGTCTATCAGGAAGCGGGAAGTCTCGAGGATATTTACAAGTTTTATTATCGCACCGGAGCTCTGTTAGCAATTTTTTATATATTTTCATGCAGTGATTTGCACCATGAAAATATTCTGGCATGCAAGGATACACCGGCTATCTTTGATTTGGAAACATTAGTTAACATCTTCCATCAATCAGTTGAAGGTAGTTATACTAATGCAGAAATCAATAAGGAATTTGCCTGCTCCGTTTTAGGAACAATGCTGTTACCTGCCAATTTTATAAATGGGTGTTTTGATTTTGATTTGAGTGGGATGTGTGGAACTGATGATGCAGTCTCCAGTAAGTGGTTTTATTTCCAGCTTGAGAACACCGGAACCGATGAGATTTGTATGAGTAAAGAGCCTTGTACCTCACCCAAAACAAAGAATTCGCTCATCTTCAATAATAAAATTGTATCACCAAAATTAAATCTCTCTAGTATACAAAATGGGTTTTTAGAATGCTATCGTACTTTGGAAAATAATCGTGATGAAATCTTAAATATCATTCGTAAAAGCAGACTTGTTATAAGGCATGTACTCCGGCCAACCGCACTTTATGCCAGATTTCTTGAGGCCAGCACACAGACCAATTATCTTGAAAATATCGAAGCGCGAAAATCTTTGTTTTCAAAGTTATATACCGACCAGACTCAAAGTGACATTATTGAATGCGAAGTGGAAGCATTACTTAAGCATGATGTTCCATATTTTTCGTCAGATATGACTAGCACTGCAATTTTAGGTAATCAATCCCGAAATATCCCGGATTATTTTTCGAAATCCGCTTATCAGGTTATTGAGGATAAAATAAATCAATTTAGTAAAAAAGATATGGATAAGCAATTGTACTACATAAGCCAGTCTTTAAGCACATTAAAAGAGCCTGTAACCAATTACTCACATAAACTTGGAACTTGCTGTAATGACAATTATCTTGCAAATGCAAAAATAATTGCCGACCAGATTTGTGACCTGTCATTGTTTAATTCTGAACAAAGTGAAGCAAGTATTTTGATGGCATTTGAATCACCGGATATGAAACGATTTATTGGTCCTATGGATTTTAACTTATATACAGGCGGAGGAATTATTCTGTTTTTGGCTGCTTTGGGGCAAGAACTTAAAGCACAGAAATATATTCGTCTAGCAGAACAATTTCTGAATTATCAATTGTCTGTTGCAGATACATCAAAATCATTATCTGCATTTACAGGTATTGGCTCACAAGTATATATATGTTATTATATGTACAGGATTACCAAATATAAGACGTACTATGACAGGTGCTATAAACTAGTATCAGAAATAAAGTGCACAGAAGAATGCACTAAAGATTTTGTAACAGGCACCGCCGGATTGATAGTACTGCTGCTAAATATTTTTGAAAAAGAAAACGACAGATTGTATATTGAAAAGGCAGAATGTCTTGGTGAACAATTATACCAATCACTCAGGATGGAAAAACAGGATTTGTTAACAGGTTTGGCACATGGACTTTCAGGATATGCCTGGGCACTAATCAAATTGGGCAAAATGTCAAACCAAAAAAAATATATTGATTTTGGTTTAGAATTAATCAGAAAAGAAGACTCCAATTATTCACCTTCCGAGAATAATTGGAAGGACTTACGTGAAGATAACAAGTTTTTATCTTATTGGTGTTATGGAGGCGCTGGAATTGCTCTGTGCCGAGTGAAGATTCAGCAGTCAATAGCGCAGGAAGACGATATGATAACTAATGATTTACTAAATGGAATTGAGAGCATAAAAACTTATAAATGTAATTCAAGCTGTATTTGCCATGGATCATTTGGCAATATTGATATTCTTCTGGAGATAGGAAAATCAGGGAATATGAAGGAACTGGTAAGTTTGGCTAAAGATTTTGCTGCAAGAGAATTAGCCAATATACAGGTTAACGGAATAGCTTTTGGTGATAATTCATATTTCAGCGATTTTTCTTTTATGCAGGGATTGACCGGTATCGGGTATACTCTGATACGATTATCAAATCATAATTATCCATCCATTTTATCGTTGGATGTAATGTAATAATTTATTCCGAGTCCAGGATTAACAGTAATTGTAAAATAATTACATTGATGCTGGGGAAACCCCGGAGTGTCAGAAAAAATATAATTAACAATAATTGATTAACGTTGAAAATTAAACGATTACAGCATATCGTAAATAACTGATAAGGTTAGGAAAAGGAGCAATTATGAGTAATATAGCTGTAGATACCAGCAATCTAAGTAAAAGTTTTAATGGGCATAAGGCAGTTGATAATTTAAGCATAAGCATACCACAAGGATGTATTTTCGGACTTTTAGGACCCAATGGGGCAGGAAAAACAACAACAATCCGCATGCTGCTTGGATTAATTCGACCTGATGGTGGGAATGTAAATATATTTGGACAGGATATCTCATCTAATCGGGAAGCTATTTTAAAAAGTGTTGGTGCGTTGATTGAAACTCCATCCTATTACGGAAACCTGACTGCATGGGAAAACCTCAAAATTGTCTGTATGCTTAAACAGCTTAGCACAGAGAAAATAAATTACATTCTTGATTTGGTGGGCCTGCATGACTGCGGCAAAAAAAAGGTCAATAAATTTTCATTGGGAATGAAGCAAAGGTTAGGAATTGCAGAAGCACTTATAGGTGAACCAAAGCTTGCTATCCTCGACGAACCGGTCAACGGACTGGATCCGGCTGGCATACATGAGATCAGAGAATTGATTAAGTCTTTGGCAAAAAGCAGTAAAATTACATTCTTGATTTCTAGCCATTTATTAAATGAAATGGAGCTCATGGCAGATAAAGTTGGAATTGTTAAAAGTGGAAAGCTTATATATCAAGGTGATTTGCAGCAACTTATTAATAAGCAGGCAGACCGGATAACTGTGGGAGTTACTGACATTAATAAAGCCATTGAGTATTATAAAGCAAAGCAAATACCTGTTTCTGTTAAAGACAACAATTTAGTAATTGAGGGCGGCTATACAGTTGATTATATCTCAAAAGAATTAGCAGAACAGGCAATTGGCATTACTTGTATTTTTAAACAAAATGATTCCTTAGAAAATATTTATTTAAAAATGATGGATGATTAATCATAACTATATGGTTTTGTTAATTTAAGTAATTCAACAATTGATTTTTACGGAGGCTATTAGATAATGATGATAAAACTTTTAATTTGCGAGCAAGAAAAGCTGAAAAAAACCGGAATTTTACTCATGGCAATATTAATTCCGCTTGTTATAAATTTACTGCTCACAATAGATCTCCATTATCGGTATACAGGCTATCTGCTTACATATCAGAAGGAGATGAACCTTTCATCCTGGCAATTGATATTTAAAGAGCAGCGTATTTTGTATTTTCTGGCGCTTCTTCCATTTTTCGCAACACTGATTCTGACCCAGATTTTTTCTGTAGAGAGTAAGAACAATGGATGGTCGATGGTTTTGACACAACCAATTAAGCGATATAAATTAATTTTATCCAAATATATTACCGGTTGTAAATATATCACTGTGTTGATTGTTGTTAATATTGTAACGCTGGCACTGGCGGGATTTATTACTGGCGTCAGCGAACAATTTGATACCGGACTGTTTCTAAGGTGTTTTTTGATATTATGGGTATCTACACTGGCGGCGGCAGCAGTTCAAATGATTGCTGTGGTGATTTTTTCGTCTAAATGGATCAGTTTGATTGTAGGTCTGTTCCTTGGAGTATTATCTCAGGATTCATTTTTAAATGGCAGATTGTTCAGTAGATTTAACCCATACGCATTTTCCGATTTTAGTTTCCGTGCAGATTGGAAACAAGCTTTGTCTATGATACTGATTTCCTGCATATACATCATTATCGGACTGCTGATTTCTGCGTGCATATTTAAAAGAAAAAACATCTATAGATAGTGAAAGGATAAAAGATGCTAAGAGCGGAATTCTACAAATATTTTAAAAAGCATTTGATTTTGATAACCTTTTTTACTGTAATCATTTGGGTAGTCTGTATGCGGCAGGCTGTACTCTCGTCCAAGTCAGCTGATATTGCAAATGCCGGTTTACTATTATATGTTATCTCCCGTAATTTGTTTTGCTCGGTTGCTGTTCCGGCTTATATTATAATAATTTCCAGAATTGCTGGAGAGATGGAGCAAAAAAATAACAACTGGAACCTTTTGCTGTGTATGCCTGTGAAAAAGCATAGGATATTTTTAGTCAAGATATTTGCATTGGCGGGTATGGTACTGATACTTTATGTTAGTTACATAACAAGTGTGCTGTTGATTGGCGGTATTA
Source organism: Bacillota bacterium (assembly GCA_023426005.1). Lineage (GTDB taxonomy): Bacteria > Bacillota > Clostridia > Acetivibrionales > DSM-1351 > Ruminiclostridium. Next base: position 22,316 of record JAFABO010000161.1, read on the forward strand.
TGAGTCAACTGCCCATAGTGAGAATAGTATTGGAAATGTTATTGTCATTTGTATGTACTTTTTCACTGATATCATTTTTTTATGTTTTATCTCTGGAAAAAATTTCGACAATTATTTATCTGGGAATAGGAAGTTTAATTTTGTTATCCGGATTCTTAGCTATGCAGTCAGAACGTATATGGACATATTTCCCTTGGTGCTATGCAACAGTAATTACAATGGTATCCTCAGATGCAAAGCTTGTGCAATATGTTGCCATTAATTTTGTACTTACCTTGGCAATATGTATTATGGGTTTGCTTCGTTTCTGCAAAAGAGAATGGACTTCGTAGGAATTTTAGTGCTTACTTAATTCGGCAGGTAATATTATATGTCCAAATGAGGTAAATCTGTGCACACCAATGTATTCGTATGTGGTAATCTCCAGAGATATATACATCTTAGGACTTTTGCCGCTTTGCTTGTTGGGCTTTCTTTAATCCGCGTGAGCAATTCATTTTATTAAAACCGGCGGCAGCGGTACGTCCAATATTTCACGCACACCTATTTACACTTTATTACATATATGTTAAACTGATATAAAGTTTGCTGTTCCCTTCGGGCATTTATTCCTCACATTCTGTGAATGGAGGATATTTATGTCTCACAAAAGGAAATCCCTATTATCAGTTTTTTTGTGTATTATTCTGATTACTTTCTCTTTTCAGGTTCAAACCACATATGCAAGTTCCTCATATTCTATTTCATTTGTTCTTCTCTCAAAATACAACGCTTCTGTTGATATCGGCAATGAGTTTTACATTATAGCCGTTACTTCCAACGGCAAGCAGCCGACCTGGAAGAGCAGCAGCTCAAGTATTGCTTCTGTCAATACCTATGGCAAAGTCACGGCAAAAAAGGCAGGTTCTGTTACCCTGACTGCCAAAATCAAAAATGCGGAAGCTTCCTGTAAAGTCAAAGTAAATAAAACAAATATCACTATCAGTAAATCAAGCGCTTCCATCGAACGGAGTGAAAAGCTCAAACTCTCCGCTGCGGCCTCCAACAAGTCTGAAATCACCTGGAAAAGCAGCAAATCAAGCATTGCTGCAATTGATGACAATGGAAACATTACCGGTTTGAAACCCGGCGAAACAACTATAACCGCATCCGCCGACGGCAGCAGTGCCACCTGCAAACTCAAGGTGAAAGCTCCGACTGTTCAATTGGACAAAACAAATATCAAATTATACCGGGGTCAGAAAGTTAAGCTGTCGGCCACGGTCTCTTCAGGCATTTCGCCCAACTGGAAAACCAATAAGAAGAGTGTTGCCGTGGTCGATGAGTACGGCAACGTGACCGCAGTTAAAAACGGAACTGCCGACATCACCGCGACAGTTGACGGGGTATCCAGGATCTGTAAGGTATCGGTAGAAAAACCTGTCATCACTTTAAGTGCCGCAGAGATCAATCTCAAAAAAGGCACGGCTTCGGCCGTTTCGGCACGTGTTTCTTCAGGCAATCCGCCAACCTGGTCTTCAAGCAATTCCAATGTAGCCACAGTGGACGGCGCAGGTAAAATTACAGCCGTAAAGAAGGGCACTGCCTATATTTACGCCGCTGAAGACGGTACAAAGGCCAGATGTATTGTTCATGTGATTGAATAAACTCTGGATGAAGCTTAACTGATTTTCATAAAAATAAATTTTTGTGAGGAATAAATGCAGCAAACTTGTTATTGACTTTTGACCCTGCCCTAATCCCTATCAATTTTGTCACATCCTTTAGAATCATATGATCCGTAACATTTATCATCAGCCAGCGCCCCATAGTTGAGGAGACCGTATTTTTATATAATTCACGGATATATTCACTGCATAGAGGTATAATAAATTCCGCTTCATTCATCTCCCTATTTCCGATAACGACCAGTACAAAGAAGCAATTCATCATCGGATAGAGAGTGCACAGAGCTTTGCCGCCTTTTGAATACTTCAGGTTCCACCCGGGCTGCATGGAGCATTTGCTGTATGCCGGCTTTGGCCGTATGTCATAGGTTTGCTGCAGATATGAATTGAGCTCCCGCCATAAATCCATATTTACAAAATTACTTATATCATCCAAGCCGGGCTGATTGTCCGGACCATATATTTTACTCCATTCCATACAATAATCTCCGTTCTTTGCCTGCATTTTAAATCCGCCGGATATTTCATACCGGTTTAGCCCATATTTCCATGCTTGTTGTATCAGGGCTGTGGCTTGGGTACCGTTCTACCGCAAAAGGACTGACATTCATACTGTGATTCGGCAGCCAGATCTCAAACAGATAGCGGTGAGCCTTATACACCGCATCCATAACAAGATGCTCAAAATCTTCGGCTTCGAAGTGACATACAATGTATTCGCCCTCCCGCAGGACCCAGTCTGTGAAATCTCCGGAATC